>NZ_JBDGKM010000004.1:0-111372 GCF_057656375.1 Arthrobacter sp. Soil_C_60
CATCGTAAGCTCCATGGCTCAGAGTGCCGGGCAGGCAACAACCTGCCCGGCAGACACACCGCTACGCGGGCATTATCCAATGATTCTTCGATAGCAGCTACGCGGGCATCTTTGATGAGTCAACGCGGGGTCTGGTGGAAGTGGAAAATGCCCACTAGGCTCGTAACCTGCGGATTGAACAATTTCCTGCTGATGTTGAGGGTGGCGTTCCCTCGGCCCGGTTCCGGGGCTGGTTCGAGGCCGTCGATGCAGGTTTCCATGAAAGTTCTCTCGAGGCAGCGCACGTAGCCGAATATGCAAAGGGCTACGCCGCGGACAACCGCGTGTTGTGGGGAGTTTACGACGACGAGCCCCGTCCAGGCGTGTGGAGTGCCGATATTCCGGTAGCCACCTACGCCACCATGGTGAACAGCATGAATGTTGGCGGCGGCCGACTGCTCGATGCCCACCAGATCACCGCCGTTACCGTCCGGCCCACCCATCGCCGGCGCGGACTGCTGCGGCGCTTGATCACCAGCGATCTCGAGCAGGCCGCACGCTCCGGTCTGGGCATCGCGGCGCTGACCGCATCCGAGGCGACGATCTACGGGCGCTTTGGCTTCGGCGCAGCAACCTTCACCCGCGAGGTGGAGGTGGACGTCCAGGAGCGTTTCGGCCTCCGCACGCCGCCGGCCGGAACAGTCGAGATGGCGGACCCGGCAGCCCTGCAGCAGCTCGGGCCGGAGATCTTTGCCCGGTTCCACGCCAGGACTCCGGGCTCGGTGGCCAGGCAGTATTCCTACGCGAAGAGAATCTCCGGCCGATGGGGGCATGACAAACCGGAGCCGGACAGGTCGATCCGGGCGGCCGTCCACTACGACAGCAGCGGGACGCCACAGGGATACGTGAGCTACAGGTTCGCCGGTTGATCCAAGGAACCGTACACGATGAAGGTCGTGGATCTGGTGGCCACCACCACGGAAAGCTATCGGGAACTGTGGCGGTACCTGGGCTCCATCGACTTGGTGCAGCGGGTCAGCTGGTCCCTTGCCCCGGTCGAAGATCCGTTGCCGTGGGCGCTGCAGGACGGCCGGGGTCACACAACGAAAGCAGCCGAAGACGTGCTCTGGCTGCGTATTCTGGATCCGGTCAATGCGCTCCAAGCGCGTCATTACGACGGCGAGGGCCGGCTCGCGCTGGAGATTGTTGATCCGTTCGGGTTGGCTGCAGGCCGGTTCTTGCTGGAGGCCGCCGGCGGAAACGCACGCGTGCAACCGCTGGCACCGGACGACGCGTTGGACCTGAGCGTGGATGTCGATGCGCTGGGCTCGCTTTATCTGGGCGGCGTCAGGGCCGGGACGCTCGCAGCGGCCGGCAGGCTGCCCGGCGCAACCGAGGACGCCGTAGGAAAGCTGGAGCGGATTTTCGCCACCACGGCACAGCCGTACTGCATCACGCACTTCTGAGCAGCGCCTGCCCGGCCGGGAGCCCTGAAGGTAACCGACGCCACGGGCTGCAACGCTTTGACCGCAGTTGGCTCATGCGGCTAGACTTATCGGGCGCGTAATGCGTACGCACTACCCTTTTTATTAAAGTCCACCTCCGGACGGTCAATAACCGCAAGGCTGCAGCTATTTTGTGCTGGTGCCGAACGTGGAGTCAAACCGTCCGGAACTAAGAAATCTATCCACATCGGAGCCCCTACTACATGACCATCACCTCCACCGAGAAGCCCGGTACCCCTCAGGTCGCCATCAACGACATTGGTACCGCCGAAGACTTCCTCGCTGCCGTCGACGCCACCATCAAGTACTTCAATGACGGTGATCTCGTCGAAGGTACCGTCGTCAAGGTTGACCGCGATGAAGTTCTGCTCGACATCGGTTACAAGACCGAAGGTGTCATCCCGTCCCGCGAGCTTTCCATCAAGCACGACGTTGATCCCGGCGAAGTTGTCGCCGTAGGCGATCAGGTCGAAGCCCTTGTCCTTACCAAGGAAGACAAGGAAGGCCGCCTCATTCTCTCCAAGAAGCGTGCTCAGTACGAGCGTGCCTGGGGCGACATCGAGAAGGTCAAGGAAGAGGACGGTGTCGTCACCGGTACCGTCATCGAGGTCGTCAAGGGTGGTCTTATCCTCGACATCGGCCTGCGCGGCTTCCTGCCCGCCTCCCTCGTCGAGATGCGCCGTGTGCGCGACCTGGCTCCGTACATCGGCCAGAAGATCGAAGCCAAAATCATCGAGCTGGACAAGAACCGCAACAACGTTGTGCTCTCCCGCCGTGCATGGCTCGAGCAGACCCAGTCCGAGGTCCGCTCCACTTTCCTCAACAAGCTGGAAAAGGGCCAGGTCCGTCCGGGCGTCGTTTCCTCCATCGTCAACTTCGGTGCATTCGTGGACCTGGGCGGCGTCGACGGTCTGGTTCACGTCTCCGAGCTGTCCTGGAAGCACATCGACCACCCGTCCGAGGTTGTCGAAGTTGGCCAGGAAGTCACCGTCGAGGTTCTGGAAGTCGACCTGGACCGCGAGCGTGTCTCCCTGTCGCTGAAGGCCACGCAGGAAGATCCGTGGCAGACCTTCGCCCGCACCCACGCCCTTGGGCAGGTTGTTCCGGGTAAGGTCACCAAGCTGGTTCCGTTCGGTGCTTTCGTCCGCGTTGAAGACGGCATTGAAGGTCTGGTTCACATCTCCGAGCTGGCCGTCCGCCACGTTGAGCTGGCCGAACAGGTTGTCTCCGTTGGCGACGAACTGTTCGTCAAGGTCATCGACATCGACCTCGAGCGTCGCCGCATCTCCCTCAGCCTCAAGCAGGCCAACGAGGGCGTTGACCCGGAGGGTACCGAGTTCGACCCGGCCCTGTACGGTATGGCTGCCGAGTACGACGAAGAAGGCAACTACAAGTACCCGGAGGGCTTCGATCCGGAGTCCAACGAGTGGCTTGAGGGTTACGAGACCCAGCGTGCCGCTTGGGAGCAGCAGTACGCTGACGCCCAGGCCCGCTGGGAATCCCACAAGAAGCAGGTTGCCCAGCACCTGCAGGAAGACACCCAGGCTACTTCCGAGACCGGCGAATCCGCTGCAACCAGCTACTCCTCTGAGCCCGCTCAGACGGAGACCCCCAGCACCGGTGGCGGAACGCTCGCTTCGGATGAGGCCCTCGCCGCACTGCGCGAGAAGCTCACCGGCAACTAATTCCGCCGGCCCTAACGGGTAAGCAGCCAAAAGAACCCCTGTCCTCGGACAGGGGTTCTTTTGGCTGCCGGGAACTTTCTCTAGGGCCGGCGCGTACTGACCGTAACGGTGAATTTCGGGTTGCGGGAGACCTCGCGGGTCGGCCCAACCAGCCGGTTGAGTGCCGGCTTATACGCGAGATGGCTGTTCCACACCGTCCACAGCTCGCCGCCGGGAGCGAGCACTCGGCCGGCATCGGCGAACAACTTCAGGGCGATGCCGGCATGCACCGCATTCCCGATATGGAACGGGGGATTGAGCACAATAAGTTCCTCGGCGGAGTCTGGAAGCGCGGACAGTGCATCGTCCCGTTGGACGGTCACCCGCGCGCTGACACCGTTTGCCTCAGCGGTTGCCCGCGCCGAGGCGACGGCGGACGCGGACTGGTCTGTGGCCAGGACAGCCAGGTCCGGGCGCGAGAGTGCGAGGTACGCGGCAATCGTCCCGTTGCCGCAGCCCAAATCTACGGCCCGCCCGGCAGCGCGGGCACCGGCAAGCGCCGGTAGCAGGAACCGCGTGCCCACATCGAGCTTGGCGCCGCCGAAGGTAGCGCCGAAGGCGACGATCCGCAGCGGAGCCGGCAGCCCGACGTCGTACTCTTCCTGAACCGGGAAACGCGTGCTGACCTTGTCGCGGGGCTCGGTTGCCGTCAGTACCCGCGCCTTCTGCCGGCCACGCCCAGCGCTCACCGACGAGAAGGCCGTTGCCAGCATCTGGTTCATGGCGGGGGACATGTGTTTGTCGCGCCCGCCGGCGAGCACGGTCACATCGGGCGCCGCCGCGGCGGCGATGAAAGCTGCCGTTTCTTCAAGGGCGTCCAGTGACCGGGGCAGCTGCATCAGCACCAGCCGGGTGCCCCTAAACAGCTCCGGGCCCATAGAGCGGTGGGTAAAGCCGCCGAGTCCGAGCGCATGGGCATTGTTCTCCAGCGCCTGTTCGGCAGAGAGCGGATCCTGGTGGACCCGCAGCCCGGTGAAGCCAGCGGTGGCCAGGGATAGGGTCAGCGCGCCGTAATGGTCGTTGACCACGGCGATCTCGTTGCCCTGCAATCCGGCCAGCATCGGGGCGGCAGTGTCGAGCAGCAGCCGGTCCGCCGCATCTGCCGCGTAGAGGTTCTCCGCCTCCACATCCGGCCAGCGGCGCAAGAGGGCCAAGTTCAGTTCAGGCAAGATCCACCCACTCGGTGCCGCGCCGCACGGCTGGTTCTCCGCCCGCGGTGAGCGAAGCGAGCTGTTCATGGAAGCGGGCCAGCACCTCGGGTTCGTCCGTGAGGGCCACGTTGATATCGACCCCGGCCGCGCCATAGTCGCTGCCGAGCACGGTGACGCCTGCCGCGCGCAGCTCGTTCTCGAGCCGGCCGGCTTGGGCGTGTTCCGCAGCGACTGCGTACAGCTGCATGCGCCGCCGCTTTACCAATCGGGCCGAGGCCACGGCCTCCGACACAGACTCTGAGTAGGCGCGCACCAGGCCGCCGGCGCCCAGCAGGATACCGCCGAAATAGCGTACGACGACGGCCGCAACGTCGCTAAGATCCGTCACCCCGGGCGCTGTCTCGCGCCTGGCCAGAGCTTCCAGCATCGGGAGTCCGGCGGTACCGGAGGGTTCGCCGTCGTCGTTGGAACGTTGCACCCTGCGGTCCGGGCCCAGGACGAAGGCCGAACAATGGTGCCGGGCGTCGTGGAATTCCTTGCGCAGGCCGGCAACAAGATCACGCGCGGCTTCCTCCGTCTCGACCCGGCGAAGTACCGTGATGAAGCGGGAGCGCTTGATCTCGATTTCGTGCCGGTGTTCGCCAGCAATGGTCGTATAGCTGGTAACCGTGGACTGGGAGGCTGGGTGCACCCAACCAGCCTAGTACGGCTAACGCCATCCTGCCCTCCCACCGGCGCCCGTGCCTCGGGCCTGTCTGTGGCTGGACCAAGTGGTTGGCGGGGGAGGGCCGGGAGTCTGGCTAGACTGATGCTGTGCTCAAGGTCGGTCTGACAGGCGGCATTGCCGCGGGTAAATCTCTGGTGGCGCGGCGGCTGCGTGAACGTGGCGCGCTGCTCATCGATGCCGACGTGCTCGCTCGCGAAGTCGTCGAACCGGGGACGCCCGGACTGCAGGCCGTGGTGGCGGCGTTCGGGAAGGAGATTCTGACCGACGACGGCGGACTGGACCGTCCGGCGCTCGGCGCTGCGGTTTTCGGTGATCATGCGAAACGCGAACAGCTCAACGCCATCATCCACCCGCTGGTCCGTGCACGTTCGGCGCAGCTGGTTGCAGAGGCAGAGCCGGAACGAATCGTCGTTCAGGACATTCCGCTGCTCGTGGAAACCGGGCAGGGGTCGCGGTTCCACCTGGTCCTTGTGGTGGACGCGCCCGAGGATGTCCGGATCCGGCGCATGGTCGCTGACCGCGGCATGGCTGAGGCCGACGCCCGGGCACGCATTGCCGCGCAGGCGACGCATGCCGAGCGGCTGGCCGCGGCCGACGTCGTACTGGAAAACGTGGAATCGCCGGAAGCCATCCTTGCGCGGGTAGACCGCCTGTGGGAGGAGCGCCTGGAACCCTTCGCGGCGAATCTTGCGGCGGCCCGGGTGGCCGCCCCCCGTGGCGGGCCCGTCCTGGCCGAACCCCGCCTGGACTGGCCGCAGCAGGCGAAGCGGCTGGCGGACCGGATCAGGTCGGCGGATGAACGGATTCTGGCGGTGGACCACATCGGTTCCACCGCTGTTCCGGGGTTGCCGGCGAAGGACGTCATCGATCTGCAGGTCAGCGTGCGTTCGTTGGCTGAAGCCGACGCCGTTGCAGGCAGCTTGGCGTCGGCTGGCTTCCCCCGTCGTCGGGGACTGTGGCGGGACATCCCCAAGCCGTCGCACCCGGACCCGGCCGACTGGGAGAAGCGGCTGCACGGCAACGCCGACCCGGGGCGGAGCGCAAACGTCCATGTCCGGGTGACAGGATCCCCTGGCTGGCGGTTCGCACTCGGTTTCCGTGACTGGCTGCGCGACAACCCGCAGATGGCGCAGGAGTACTTGGCGGAAAAGGAACGGCTGGCCGACCTGCATGCAAAGGACAGCTCAACCGGCCGCTACGCGAAAGATAAGGAACGGTGGTTCACGGAGGTAGCGGAACCAGGGATGCAGGACTGGATGCGCCGTGTCCACTGGCAGCCGGAGAGCGCGGCTGGGTAGCGCCGCCCGGCGCGCTACCCAACCGTGATCCGTCAGCGGGCCGCTTCTGCCCGGTCCCGTTCGACGCTGGGAATTTCCGTCCCACGGATGGAGCAACCCGCTGTTTCCGGGATGAACTTCAGCGCAACGGCGCCGACGACGCAGGCCACCATCATGTAGTAGGCGGGAACCAGCGTGTCGCCGGTAGCTTGAATCAGCAGATCGTTCACCAGCGGCGCCGTGCCGCCGAAGAGCGCCGTTGACACGTTGTAGGTAATGGCGAAACCGGCATACCGCACCTGCGTGGGGAACATGGCCGGGAATGTTGCGGAAATAGTTGCCAGCTGAAGTACGTACAACAGACCCAGCACGGCGAAGCCGATCAGGGCCGTGCCGAAGTTGATCCGCATGAGCAGGTACATCGGTATGGCGGCCACAAACAGGCCCAGCAGCGAGGCCCACCACATGGGTTTTCGGCCGATCCTGTCGGAGAGCTTCCCGGCAAAGGGGATGACAATCATCATGGCCAGCTGGCCCAGCAGCAGCAGCGTCAGGGCGTTGTTGGCGGGCAGATTGATTTCAGTCTGCAGGTAGGTGGGCATGTAGCTCAGCAGGGTGTAGTTCGTGACGTTCAGCGCTACGACCAGCCCGCCCATGGTCAGCAGCGGCTTCCAATACTTCACGACCAGGTCGCGCAGCTCCGTCTTCGCATCCGGCTCTTCCAGATGATGGTCCTCCAGATCACGGAAGACCGGCGTATCTTCGAGCTTGGTACGCAGATAGAGGCCGATCAGCCCCATGGGACCCGCCACCAGGAAGGGCAGACGCCAGCCCCAATCGGTCATCGCCTGCTCGCCCAGCACTATCTGGAAGAACAACACCAGGGCCGTGCCGAGGATGAAGCCGAACAAGGTGCCGAATTCCAGGAAGCTTCCGAAGAAACCGCGCTTCTTATCCGGCGAATATTCGGCCATGAAGGTGGCTGCACCGCCGTATTCGCCGCCGGTGGAAAACCCTTGCACCATGCGGAGAAGGATCAGCAGGATCGGGGCCCAGACGCCGATCGTTTCATAATTAGGCATCAGGCCGATGGCAAAGGTGGCACCGGCCATCAAAATAATGGTCAGAGCGAGAATGGCCTTGCGGCCCAGCCGGTCACCGAGCGGACCCCATACCAGCCCGCCCAGCGGACGGACCAGGAATGAGATGGCGAACGTGGCCAGCGCGAGGGCGGTGCCAAGGCCGCCCTCCGTGGGGAAGAAGTTGGCGGTGATGTACGTGATAGCTACGGCATAGATGCCGTAATCGAACCACTCCGTGGCGTTACCCATCGCCGACGCTCCGATGGCTTTCCGGATGGTTTTCCTGCCCTCAAGGGTGTCAGTTGTGGGCGCCGCGTATTTTTCCTCCACGGGCTTAGACTCAGCGTTCTGCTGGGGGTTTGCGTCGTCCTGGCCGGGCCTCTGACCCGGCTCCGGCTCAGGCGATCGTTCATCGGTTGGCACTGTCTCTCCATCCAGATCAGTGATCTATGCAGATCCTCATCTTCTGTTCGGGTCGATTGACGTCGCTATTAGCTCACAGTATCCACCGGCAGAGCGCCGAGGCCAACCATTTTGGCAAATTCTCCTTGCTGGATCAGCGCCGGCGGCGGACAACACCAGTTCTGCCCTGATGTTCAGCCGGGAGCAATCGCGGACGCGCGCTGGCCGCAATTGGGGCTACCGTTAATGCCATGAGTCTTGCGCAGGACATCAACAGGGTTGTAGCTCCTTTCGAAGTAATCAGTGATTACAAACCAGCGGGTGACCAGCCCGGAGCCATTAAGGAACTCACCGAGCGGATCCAGGCGGGGGAGAAGGACATCGTCCTACTGGGTGCTACGGGCACCGGTAAGAGCGCCACGACGGCATGGCTGATCGAACAGGTGCAGCGGCCCACGCTGGTTATGGTCCAGAACAAGACGCTGGCAGCCCAGCTGGCGAACGAGTTCCGGGAACTGCTGCCGAACAATGCAGTGGAGTACTTCGTCTCTTACTACGACTATTACCAGCCGGAAGCGTACGTGCCCCAGACGGACACTTTCATCGAAAAGGACTCCTCCGTCAACGAGGAGGTCGAACGGCTCCGGCATTCGGCGACGAACGCCTTGCTGACCCGGCGCGACGTCGTCGTCGTTGCTACGGTCTCCTGTATCTATGGTCTGGGTACGCCCGAGGAGTACGTGGCAGGCATGGTCACGCTTCGCCAGGGCGAGGAGATGAACCGTGATGAGCTGCTGCGCAGATTCGTGTCGATGCAGTACGCGCGTAATGACATGGACTTCCACCGGGGGACCTTCCGGGTTCGCGGAGATACAGTGGAAATCATTCCGATGTATGAGGAACAGGCCCTGCGCATCGAATTTTTCGGGGACGAAATAGAGAACATCTATACGCTGCATCCCCTGACCGGCGAGGTTATCCGCGAGGAAACCGAGATGTATGTTTTTCCTGCCTCGCACTACGTGGCCGGGCCGGAGCGGATGAGCCGGGCAATCAAGGAGATCGAGGATGAGCTGGCGGCCCGGCTGCAGGTCCTGGAATCCCAGAACAAACTCGTGGAGGCCCAGCGGCTGCGCATGCGCACCACTTATGACCTCGAAATGATGCAGCAGATGGGATTCTGCAACGGCATTGAGAACTACTCCCGGCACATCGACGGCCGTGGTTCCGGCACCGCACCGCACTGCCTGCTGGACTACTTCCCTGACGATTTCCTGCTGGTAATTGACGAATCGCACGTGACTGTTCCGCAGATCGGCGCCATGTACGAAGGCGATATGTCACGCAAGCGCACGCTCGTGGACCACGGTTTCCGGCTGCCCTCGGCAATGGACAACCGGCCGCTGAAATGGGATGAATTCCTTGAGCGGATCGGCCAGACCGTGTACCTCTCGGCCACGCCCGGCAAATACGAGTTGGGCAAGGCCGACGGGTACGTGCAGCAGATCATCCGTCCCACCGGCCTGATCGACCCGGAAGTCGTGGTGAAGCCGACCAAGGGCCAGATCGATGACCTGCTGGGCGAGATCAACACCCGGGTGGAGAAGAACGAGCGCGTCCTGGTCACCACGCTGACCAAACGGATGGCCGAGGACCTGACCGAATACCTCATGGACCACGGCGTCAAAGTCCAATACCTGCACTCGGACGTCGATACCCTGCGCCGGGTGGAGCTCCTGCGGGAACTGCGGATGGGCATCTTCGACGTACTGGTCGGGATCAACCTGCTGCGTGAAGGCCTGGACTTGCCTGAAGTCTCCCTGGTCAGCATCCTCGATGCAGACAAGGAAGGGTTCCTGCGCAGCAGCACGTCGCTGATCCAGACCATTGGCCGCGCGGCACGTAATGTGTCGGGCGAGGTCCACATGTATGCGGACCGGATCACCGATTCCATGGCGAACGCCATCGAAGAGACCAACCGGCGCCGCGAAATCCAGCAGGCCTACAACAAAAAACACGGGGTGGACCCGCAGCCGCTACGCAAACGGATTGCGGACATTACCGACCAGTTGGCCCGCGAGGACGCCGATACCGCCGAGCTGCTGGGTGAGTTTGATTACGGAAAGGGCAAGCGCGGATACTCGGCCGCTAAGCCGAAGGAAAAGATCCGTAAGGACGGTCTTGCCGCGGTACCAGCCGAAGACCTTACCTCTCTGATCGAAGAGATGACCGCACAGATGCATGCGGCAGCGGCGGAACTGCAGTTCGAGTTGGCCGGCCGGTTGCGGGACGAAATTGCAGATCTAAAGAAGGACCTCCGGCAGATGCGTGCAGCCGGTCACGCCTGACCCCACAGCGGCCAATCGGGTACACTCGTTGAGGCGTAGGGGAGTATCCCAAGTGCTGTGAACGTCAACACGCCCGGCGAAGTAGCCGGGCCGGGCACAGCGGCCGGCCTCTGGTTGCCGGCGGAGAGACTTGCGGCAACCACTCGTACCCTCGAAAGGCCTTTTTCGTGCTCGAATTACCCGTTTGGTTTGAAGTCGGCACCTTTGTGGTGCTCGGACTTGTCCTGTTGTTCGACCTTCTCTATGTGGTGAAACGCCCGCATGAGCCCTCCATGAAGGAAGCCGGGCTCTGGGTTGCGTTCTACGTGACGCTTGCCCTGATTTTCGGCGCCATGATGTTCGCGTTCACCGGGCCTGAATTCGGCGGGCAGTTCCTGGCCGGTTGGGTGACGGAATACAGCCTCAGTATCGACAACTTGTTCGTCTTCATCATCATCATGGCGCGCTTCTCCGTGCCGCGTAAATACCAGCAGGAAGTGCTGATGGTGGGTATCATCATCGCGCTGGTCCTGCGCGGAATCTTCATCCTGCTGGGCGCAGAGCTGGTGGAGAACTTCAGCTGGATCTTCTACATCTTCGGTGCCTTCCTGCTCTGGACCGGCTACAAGCAGGCCAAGGACGACGGCGAAGACGAAGAAGAGGGCGCGGAGAACCCGCTGATCGCCAAGCTGCGCACCGTGGTGCCGATGAGCGACAAGTACGACGGCAACAAGCTCCGCACCGTGGTGAACGGGAAAAAGGTCTTCACCCCGATGCTCATCGTGTTCGTGACCATCGGCCTGACCGACCTGCTCTTCGCCGTCGACTCCATCCCGGCAATCTTCGGTCTGACGCAGAGCGCCTTCATTGTTTTCACCGCCAACATCTTTGCGCTGATGGGACTCCGCCAGCTGTACTTCCTGCTGGGCGGTCTCATGACGCGCCTGGTCTACCTCAAGCACGGCCTGGCCTTCATCCTCGTCTTCATTGGCGTCAAGTTGATCTTCCACGCCATGCACGTGAATGAACTGCCCTTCCTCAACGGCGGCCAGCCCATCGAATGGGCACCGGAGATTCCGACCTTCGTCTCCCTGGCGGTCATCGTTGGAACGATTGTCATCGCCACCGTGGCGAGCCTGCTGAGCCCTGCGGCCAAAGCCGCAAAGCTCGACGCCGAACTCGCTGCGGACCTGGAGGCCAGCCGCCGCGAGGAGCGCGAGGAAGACAAACTCAACGAGCAGTAACCAGCTGAACAACAGGAAGCGCGCGGCGCGCAACGGCGTTATGCTCGCAGTGTGAGTTTTCCTGTCGACGCGGCGCTGGATGCCCAAGCACGGCTTGGACGCATCCAGCGCCGTACTGTTTTAACCCTCGCCCTCGCCCAACTGTTCAGCGGCGTGGGCAACGGTGCCGCGCTGGCGATCGGTTCGCTTCTTGCCGTGGAGCTTTCCGGCAACGAAGAACTAGCCGGCACATCCACCATGGCCCTGTCTCTGGCCGGTGCCCTGGTCGCCCTGCCGCTGGCCGGTCTGGCGGCTCGGCGAGGCCGGCGGCAGGCGCTGATCTCCGGCCTGCTGCTGGCCCTCCTGGGCGCCGCACTCATGGTGATGGCGCCGATTATGCGTTCCTACCTGCTGGTGCTGGCTGGCTCCGCCTTGCTGGGCGTCGGCGCTGCAGTCAACCTTCAGGCCCGGTTCGCAGCCGTCGATCTGGCGCGCCCGGAGCACCGTGGGCGCGACCTGTCCTTCGTGGTCTGGTCCATCACCATCGGAGCGGTGGCAGGACCAAACCTGATCAAGCCTGGGGCCGAACTGGCCTTAGCGCTGTCCCTGCCGGAGACGTCCGGTCCGTTCCTGTTTTCCATGGCGGGGCTGGCGATCGGAGCGGTTCTGCTGTTCGTCGGGCTGCGTCCGGATCCGCTGCTCGTGGCCCGGAGCGTGGCCGCCGGCCCTGTCCCGGTCCCCGCACCTCCGGCCGCTCGCCGTGCCGCAACGGCGACTGCGGCCGCACCGGACTCCGCCTTGCCCCGAAAGCTGCGCGGCGGTTCGCTGGGCGCCGGCCTGGCGGCGGTCCGACGGTCGCCGATGGCTCAGCTGGGCCTGGTCACGGTGGTCGGAGCCCACTTGGTCATGGTTGCCGTGATGTCCATGACACCCGTCCATCTGCAGGCGCTCGACCAGGCCTCCGGCCTGCACCACAGCGAGGCCGACACACTCGCGTTCATCGGATTCACCATCTCCCTGCACATCGCCGGCATGTACGCGCTGTCGCCGGTGATCGGCCTGCTCACCGACAGGCTGGGCAGGCCGCGGATGATCATGGCCGCCCAGCTGGTGCTGCTGGCCGCCGTCGGGCTGGCGGGGATCGGGCACGGGAACCAGTTGTGGGTAGGCGCCGGACTGGCAGTCCTGGGCGTCGGCTGGTCGGCTGCAACCATCGCCGGTTCCACCTTGCTGTCGGAATCGGTCTCCGACGCGGACCGGGTGCTGGTGCAGGGCGTCTCTGATACCTGCATGGGAGCTGCCGGCGCGTTGGGTGCCGCGCTCTCCGGCGTGGCGCTTGCGTTCTTTGGCTTCGCCGGGCTGAACCTGGCAGCGGCACTGGCGGCTGCCGTCGTCCTGGTCTTCGCTGTCGTGGAGGCCACCCGGAACCATGGGGCCGCCCGGAACCGCGGGAGTCAACGACAAACGTAGGGCGCGCACGCGCTGTTTCCCGCAAGCGCCCGGCACCTTGGATTATTCGACCGCGCCACCCTGGCTGCGGCACAGGGCGAGCAGGCGGCGGAAAATGGACTCGCCGTCGTCCGAAATACCGTCATGATGGAAATCGGCCGTCTCCCAGACCTGCAGTCCCTTGACCCGGTCGGCAGTTTCCAGCGACAGGTCGCGGTCCACATAGATGTCCTCGGCATACACCGCAGCTGCGGCCGGCACGGTGTTGACGGCCAGCTGTTCGAGGTCGTAGAGCGCGGGCCAGTCGTCCTTGGCGGCAAGCAGCCCGGCCACCTCCTGGAGCGGCACCAGCGCCGGGTCCTCCTCGAAGTACCACGGGTAGACCATTTCGCCGGTGAGCAAAGGGGGCTCCGCTTCCGGACTGAACTGCGGATACTGCTCAAGGACGCGCCAGGCGGACCAAGCGGTGGCTTCGTGCTGGGCGTAGATGGATTCGTGCAGCAGCGCGTAGAGCGGATTCGCGGCCCGGCTGACTTGATGGCCTACCTGTTCGAGGAAGCTATCGGTGAGCCGCGGGCCGCCCGGCGTGGCGGTGAACGCGTCTTCCAGCAGGTAGTGCAGGGCGTCCACCCGGGTATTGCCGCCCAGGAAGGAGCCGAGCATCTGGAAGCGGCGCACGCTCAGTCTCTCGCCGGTGGGCAGGAATTCCGGCACCTGTTCCAGGTGCCGCGCTATCCGGGTGACCCGCAGGCGGTCCTCCGGGTAGCGGGCGAAGTATTCCGCGTTGCGTGCCTCGACCCGCTTGAAGGTGGCCTGGTACACCCGGTCCGGGTGGCAGGCCAGCGGCGCCAAGCCGCCGGTGATCAGGACCTCGCGCAGTCCTTCCGGTGCAAAGGAAAGGTAGCTCAGGGCGCAGAAACCGCCGTAGCTCTGGCCAAAGATGCTCCAGGGCGCGCCGGCCAGCTCCTGCCGGATGAGCTCGGCATCCGCCACAATGGAGTCCGCCCGGAAGTGGGCCAGATAGGCCGCCTGCGCCGCCGCGTCACCCTGCAGCGGAAGGCTCTGGCGTGAGAGCGGAGCGGACAGCCCGGTTCCGCGCTGGTCCAGCATCAGGATGCGGAAGTGCCGCGCGGCTTCCTTCATCCAGCTGCCCAGGGACGTCACCCGGTTGCCGCGGCCGCCGGGACCGCCTTGCAGGAACAGCAGCCAGGGCAGGGATTCCACTGCCTCGTCGCTGTGTTCCAGGGACGTGTATTCCCGGGCGAAGACCTCGATGCTGCCGCCGTCCGCGTCCCCGTGGACCAGCGGAACGGTGAACCAGTGTTCCACGGTCCTGGCCCCGTGCATGACGTGCGAGGCGGCGATCCGGTGGGCTGCGCCGTCGTGCATTATGCCGTCCGGGCAGGAACGGTGGAGCCGAATTCGTGCAGCGCGGTGCCGGTCAGGCGGAAGGTGGACCACTCATCCTGCGGCAGCGCGCCCAGGCTGCGGTAGAAGCTGATGGACGGCTCGTTCCAGTTCAGCACCGCCCACTCCACCCGGGCATAACCGTTCTCGACGGCGTGCTGTGCCAAGGTGCGCAGCAGTGCCTTGCCGTGTCCCGCGCCGCGCGACTCCGGGCGCATGTACAGGTCCTCGAGGTAGATGCCGTGGACGCCCTCCCAGGTGGAGAAATTGCGGAACCACAGCGCAAAACCCTGCACGCCGCCGTCGTCCTCGGCGAGGTGGGCGAACACGGACGGGTTGTCGCCGAAGAGGGCCTGCCTCAGCTGATTCTCGGTGGTCTTGACCGCATCCGGTTCCTTTTCGTAGACGGCGAGCTCGCGGATGAGCTCAAGGATGACGGGAACATCGGATTCGCGGGCACGCCGGATACTGGTCATAACTGGCATCCTAATCAGAGCGGGCCCACGGCGGTAATCCGCACCGCGGCCGTGCCCAGTTCGTCGGATTCGGCAAGATTAACGACGGCGCTAATGCCCCAGTCATGGTCCCCGGCCGGGTCGTCGAAGATCTGCCGGACCTTCCACTCCGCGGGGGCCTCTTCAATGATCAGGTACTTGGGCCCACGGGCGTCCGGCCCGATGCCGAGGTCATCGTGTGCGTCGAAGTAGGCGTCCATGGCCTCTGCCCACCGGTCCGTATCCCAGCCGTTGTCCGCGTCCAGTTCGCCGAGGGCCTCTTCGTTTTCGGCTTCGAAGAGCTCCACCCGGCGGAAGAGCTCGTTGCGGACCATGACCCGGAACGCACGGACGTTGTCCGTGAGCTTCGGCGGCGCCTTGGTCAGGACGGACTCGGCGGCATGTTCCGCTGCCAGATCCGCGGCTCCGGCGCCGGAGGTCAGCTCTTCCCATTCGTCCAGCAGGCTCGAGTCCACCTGGCGCACCAGTTCGCCGAGCCAGGCGATGATGTCTTCCAGGTCTTCGCGCAGCGCCTCGGTCGGCACCGTCTGGCGCAACGCCTTGTATCCGTCGGTGAGGTAGCGCAGCAGGATGCCCTCGGAGCGTGCCAGCGAGTAGAACTGCACGTACTCGCTGAAGTTCATTGCCCGTTCGTACATGTCCCGGATTACTGACTTCGGCGCGAGCTCGAAGTCGCCTAGCCAAGGGGCGCTCTTCCGGTACACATCGAAGGACTGGAACAACAGCTCGGCCAGCGGCTGGGGATACTTGACCTCCTCCAGCATGGCCATGCGCTGGTCGTACTCGATGCCGTCCGCCTTCATGGCGGCAACAGCTTCCCCACGGGCCTTCTTCTCCTGTGCGGAGAGCACCTGCCGGGGCTGCTCCAGGATCGCTTCGATGGCCGAAACGACGTCGAGGGCGTAGCTGCCGCTCTCCGGATCCAGCAGTTCCAGACTGGCAACCGCGAACGGGGACAGCGGCTGGTTCAGCGCGAAGTTCGCCTGCAGATGGATTTTCAGCCGCACCAGGCGGCCGTCTTCGTCCGGCTCCGGCAGACGCTCGACCAGGCCGGAGGCGACCAGTTCACGATAGATGCCCAGCGCGCGCTTGATCAGCTTGAGCTGCGAGGCACGGGTTTCGTGGTTCTCGGTCAGCAACCGTTTCGCGGCGGCAAAGGGATCCCCGGGCCGCTCCAGCAGGTTCAGCAGCATCGAGTGGCTCACCGTGAAGCTGGACGTCAGCGGCTCCGGTTGGCCGTCCACCAGTTTCTGGTAGGTCGGCTCGCCCCAGCTGACAAAGCCGGTCGGCGGCTTCTTCTTGACCACCTGGCGCAGCTTCTTCTGGTCATCACCGAACTTGGCCACCGCCTTGGCCATCGCCTTGGTGTTTTCCACCACGTGCTCCGGCGCCTGGACGACGACGGTGCCGGCCGTATCATACCCGGCCCGTCCTGCGCGGCCGGCGATCTGGTGGAATTCCCGCGCGTTGAGCAGCCGGGTCCGGACGCCGTCGTACTTGCTTAACGCAGTCATCAGGACGGTACGGATGGGGACGTTGATGCCCACGCCGAGCGTGTCCGTACCGCAGATGACCTTCAGCAGGCCGGCCTGGGCCAGCTGTTCGACCAGCCGCCGGTACTTGGGCAGCATGCCGGCATGGTGGACGCCGATGCCGTGGCGGACCAGCCGGTTCAAGGTCTTGCCGAAGCCCGGGGCGAACCGGAAGCCGGCGATCAGTTCGCCGATCCGGTCCTTCTCCTCGCGGGTGCAGACGTTTATGCTCATGAGGTTCTGGGCGCGTTCGATCGCCTCCAGCTGGCTGAAGTGCACCACGTACACCGGCACCTGGCGGGTGCTCAGGAGCTCCTCCAGCGACTCCTGCACGGGCGTCTGGACGTAGTAGTAATGCAACGGGATGGGGCGCTCGGCCGAGCTGACGGTGGTGGTCTGCCGCCCGGTGCGCTGGGTCAGCTCCTTCTCGAACCGAGTCACGTCGCCCAGGGTGGCGGACATCAGCAGGAACTGCGCCTGCGGCAGCTCCAGCAGCGGTACCTGCCATGCCCAGCCGCGCTGCGGATCCGAGTAGTAGTGGAATTCGTCCATGACCACGGTTCCCAGCTCGGCCTCCGAGCCCTCGCGCAGGGCGATGTTGGCGAGGATTTCCGCGGTGCAGCAGATGATGGGAGCGTCCTGGTTCACCGACGAGTCGCCGGTAACCATGCCGACGTTGTCCGGACCGAAGATATCGCACAAGGCGAAGAACTTTTCCGAGACGAGGGCCTTGATCGGGGCTGTGTAGTAACTGCGCCTACCGTGGGCCATCGCGTGGAAATGCGAGGCGATGGCCACCATGGACTTACCCGAGCCGGTCGGCGTAGCCAGAATCACGTTGTTGCCCGTGACCAGCTCCATCACCGCCTCGTCCTGGGCCGGATACAGCGCCATGCCACGGCCCTCTACCCAGTCGATGAAGGCGGTGTAGATTTCGTCCGGGCTGGCGGTGGCGGCTGCGGGGAGCTGTTCAAGTAGGTTCATGTCCCCTCCAGCCTATCGGTCGGTGCTCCGCCGGGGGACTGGGGCAGCGGCAGCCGTAGGCTGGGGACATGAAATGGGATCCGTCCAAGTACGCCGAGTTTGCGGATTACCGCAGCCGCCCCTTCTTCGACCTGACCGGCAGGATCGCCGCCGAGGAGCCGCGCCGGGTGGTGGACCTGGGCTGCGGTCCGGGCAGCCTGACCGCGGCGCTTGCGGACCGCTGGCCCAGGGCGCGGGTGACGGGACTGGATTCGTCCGCGGTCATGATCGCCGCAGCCAGTGCCGCTTCACAACCGCAGAACCTGGATTTCGAGGTCGGCGACATCGCGGCCTGGACTCCGCCGGAGGATCTGGATGTGCTCGTCTCGAACGCGGCCCTCCAGTGGCTTCCGAGGCACCAGGACCTGCTGCGTGAGTGGGCGTCAGCGCTGGGCTCCGGCGGGTGGCTGGCGTTCCAGGTTCCCGGCAACTTTTCGGCGCCGTCGCACGTGCTGATGCGCCGACAGGCGGCGTCCGGCAAGTGGCATTCCCGGCTCGACGGCGTACTCCGGCACGAAGATGCCGTCAGCGAGCCCGCGGATTACCTCGCGCTGCTGCTGGAGGCGGGATTCGAAGCCGATGCCTGGGAGACCACCTACCTCCACGTCTTGCAGGGGACGGATCCGGTGCTGGAGTGGGTCCGGGGGACGGGCTTACGCCCGGTGCTCGCCGCCTTGGAACCCCAGGAGGCCTCCGAATTCGAGACGGAATATGCCGAGGCGCTGCGCCATGCCTATCCGGCCGGGCCGCACGGAACGGTCTTCCCCTTCAGGCGGATCTTCTGCGTTGCGCGCAAGCGCTGACTACCAGCCCCGCTCGCGCCATTCGGCCAGATGCGGCCGTTCGGCGCCGAGCGTGGTGCCTTTGCCGTGGCCCGGGTGGACCACCGTATCGTCCGGCAGGTAGCCGAAAAGGCGGCGTTCGATGTCGTCAATCAGCGAGGCGAAGCGCTGCGGGTCCTGCTGGGTGTTGCCAACGCCTCCCGGGAACAGCGAGTCCCCGGTGAACAGGTGCGAGGGCCCGTGCGCGTTGCGGTACAGGAGGGCAACCGAGCCGGGCGTGTGGCCGCGCAGTTTGATGGCCTCCAGCGAGAACCCGTCGAATTCCGCGACGTCGCCGTGATCGAGTGCGACGTCGGTGGGAACCTCGATCTGCGCGATGTCTTCGGATCCGGCCGCGGTGCGGGCGCCGGTGAGTTTCACCGTCCCGGCAAGGGCGCGCACATGGTCCCAGTGGCTGTGAGTGGTGATGATCATTGCCACTTTGGCGGGAGCCGGGCTGTCCTGCGCCCCTTCGGCCAGCAGCTTTTCGATGGCGGGCAGATCATCGGCGGCGTCGATAAGCACCTGTGTGCCGGTGCCCTTGGCCGTGATCACATAGACGTTGTTGTCCATCTCGCTGACGGACGCCGAGCGGATGGTGATGGCATCAAGTTCCCACATGCGCCCAGTCTAATCACAGGCCCGCGGTTGCCCGGGCCGGGTCTGCGCCCAGAGTGAAAGTCCTTGTCCGCCGTAGGGAAACTGGCGTAAATTCGATTGGTCCGGGAACGGACAATTGCAGAAGGGCAGGCAGCGGTACATGGAAGCTGACCAATTCGACTGGCGGCTGGACAAGCAGAGCTCGGTGCCGCTGTTCGAGCAGCTGCGCCTGCGCATTATCGAGGCGTCCGACGGCGGGGAGTTGGCTATCGGAACCAAGCTGCCGCCGGTGCGGCGGCTGGCGGACCATCTCGGCATTGTGCCTAACACCGTGGCCCGCGCCTACCGGGAACTGGAGACGGCCGGCCGGGTGACAACCGGAGGCCGGGCCGGCACCGTGATCAGTGCCGGCGGGGACGAGTCCTCGCGGCTGCTGGCCGAGGCCGCCGCCACGTTCGCCGAGACGGCCCGGGCACAGGGTGCCACGGTGAAGACTGCCTTGGCCGCGGTCAAGGCAGCCCTGGAACGCTGATCCAGCGGACCGGCCGGGCCAGAGAAAGAAGCCCAGTCAGCGTTGAGGCAACGCGGACAACTATCGTCCGTGTGCGCACCAATGTGCTGAACGCAATACATTTTCGAACGGACTTTCGATTAGAGTGGAAACCGTGCTAAAAGCGACTGAATCAACTGGACCCGGATCCCACGAGGATGCCCGGACGGACCTATCCCGGCTGGTCGTGAAGGGCGCGCGGGAGCACAACCTGCGCAATGTCGACCTGGACCTGCCCAGGGATTCCATGATCGTATTCACCGGGCTGTCCGGTTCCGGCAAGTCCTCCCTGGCCTTCGACACGATCTTCGCGGAGGGGCAGCGCCGCTATGTCGAATCGCTGTCGGCCTATGCACGCATGTTCCTGGGCCAGGTGGACAAACCGGATGTCGACTTCATTGAAGGCCTTTCCCCGGCAGTTTCCATCGACCAGAAATCGACGAGCAAGAACCCCCGTTCCACGGTGGGCACGATCACCGAGATCTACGACTACATGCGCCTGCTCTGGGCGCGTGTAGGCCGCCCGCACTGCCCGGTGTGCGGCCAGCCGGTGACACGGCAGACTCCGCAGCAGATTGTGGATCAGCTGCTGGAGCTTGAGAGTGGTACGCGGTTCCAGATCCTCGCCCCGGTAGTCCGCGGGCGCAAGGGCGAGTTCGTGGACCTGTTCAAGGAACTTTCCGCCAAGGGCTATTCCCGCGCCAAGGTGGACGGCAAACTGATCCAGCTGTCGGAGCCGCCCAAGCTCGGCAAACAGTTCAAGCACACCATCGAAGTGGTCATCGACCGGCTGGTGGTCAAGGACGGCATCCAGCAGCGGCTGACCGACTCGATCGAGACCGGGCTGGGCCTGGCCGAGGGCCGTGTGCTGGCAGACTTTGTGGACCTGGACGAAAGTGATCCGGGACGTACCCGGGCCTTTTCGGAGCACCTTGCCTGTCCCAATGAGCACCCGCTGGCCATTGATGAAGTCGAGCCGCGGTCCTTCTCGTTCAACAATCCGTTCGGTGCCTGCCCGGTCTGCACCGGCATCGGCAGCAAGCTCGAGGTGGACGAAGACTTGGTCGTTCCGGACCCGGAGCTCAGCCTCGGCGACGGCGCGATCGCGCCCTGGGCTCTGGGCACGGCAACGCAGCAGTACTGGAACCGGCTGCTTGAAGGCCTGTCCCATGAACTCGGATTCTCCATGGACGTTCCCTTCAATGAGCTGTCCAAGGAAGCGCGCAAGGCGGTGCTCTACGGCAAGGACCATAAGGTGGTGGTTCAGTACCGCAACCGCTTTGGCCGCGAACGCAAGTACAGCACCGGTTTTGAAGGCGCCGTGCAGTACATCCACCGCAAGCACCTGGAAACCGAGTCCGACAATGCGCGGGACCGTTACGAGCAGTACATGCGGGAGGTTCCCTGTCCCGAGTGCAAGGGCGCGCGCCTGAACCCGGCGTCCCTGTCGGTGCTCATCAACGGCAGGTCCATTGCCGAAGTGTCTGCGATGCCGCTGCAGGAATGCCGCGACTTCCTGGATTCGCTGGAGCTGACGCCGCGTGAGGCACAAATTGCCCAGCAGGTGCTCATCGAGATCCAGGCCCGGCTTCGCTTCCTGCTGGACGTAGGCCTCTCCTACCTGAACCTCGAACGCGCTGCCGGCACCCTGTCGGGCGGTGAAGCGCAGCGCATCCGGTTGGCCACACAGATCGGTTCCGGCCTCGTCGGCGTGCTCTACGTTCTGGACGAGCCATCCATCGGCCTGCACCAGCGCGACAACCGCCGGCTGATCGAAACCCTGACCCGCCTGCGCGACCTTGGCAACACACTGATCGTGGTCGAGCACGACGAGGACACCATCAGCGAAGCCGACTGGATTGTCGACGTCGGTCCGGGCGCGGGCGAGCACGGAGGCCAGATAGTCCATTCCGGTTCGCTCAAGGAACTGCTGGATAATGAGCAGTCCATTACCGGTGATTACCTGGCCGGCCGGCGCCGTATCGACATCCCAGCCAAGCGCCGCAAGATCGATAAGAAGCGGCAGCTCAAGGTGGTTGCTGCCCGGGAAAACAACCTGCAGGGCATCGACGCGGTCTTCCCGCTTGGCGTCTTCACTGCGGTCACCGGGGTGAGTGGCTCCGGAAAGTCCACCCTCGTCAATGACATCCTGTACAAGGTACTGGCCAACAAGCTCAACCGGGCCAAGCAGGTCGCCGGACGGCATACGCGGGTCGAGGGACTCGAGCACCTGGACAAGGTCATCCACGTCGACCAGAGTCCGATCGGCCGCACGCCGCGGTCCAACGCGGCCACCTACACCGGTGTCTTCGACAATATCCGTAAGCTCTTCGCCGAAACCAACGAGGCCAAGGTGCGCGGCTACCAGCCCGGACGGTTCTCGTTCAACGTCAAGGGCGGACGCTGTGAAGCATGCAGCGGTGACGGCACACTGAAGATCGAGATGAACTTCCTGCCGGACGTCTATGTGCCCTGCGAGGTCTGCCACGGCGCCCGCTACAACCGAGAAACCCTTGAAGTCCATTACAAGGGCAAGACCATTGCGGATGTGCTGGACATGCCGATCGAGGAAGGTGCGGAATTCTTCGCGGCTTTCACCCCAATTGCCCGCCACTTGAATACCCTGGTGGACGTCGGTTTGGGGTACGTCCGGCTCGGCCAGCCCGCTACCACCCTCTCCGGCGGCGAAGCGCAGCGAGTGAAGCTCGCGAGCGAGCTGCAGAAGCGAAGCAACGGCCGGAGTATCTACGTATTGGACGAACCCACCACCGGGCTGCACTTCGAGGACATCCGCAAGCTGTTGCTGGTACTCCAGTCATTGGTGGACAAGGGCAACACCGTCATCACCATCGAACACAACCTGGATGTCATCAAGAGTGCCGACTGGGTAGTAGATCTTGGGCCGGACGGAGGTTCCGGCGGCGGCCGGATTATTGCAGCCGGCACCCCTGAACAGGTGGCGAAGGCGGAGGTCAGCCATACCGGCCGGTTCCTCGCGGATGTGCTCGAAACGGCCTGATAAGAACTGCGGTATATACCTCGAAGGGAATGCGTGTAACGCATAACGTTCAAGGTATGGAAAAATGCCTAGGTGACTTCTTTGCCGGCGCTGGTTCTCTTTGACCTTGACGGGACTCTGGTGGATCCCGCGGGGGCCATCACCGGGGGTATCAGCCGAGCCCTGCAGCTCGCCGGCCTGCCGGTCCCGCAGCAGGACGTCCTCGATTCCATGGTCGGTCCGCCGTTGGGACAGTCCCTGCGGGAGAAGGCGGGTGTTCCGGAGAGCGACCTGGCTGAAGTCATTAGGCTCTACCGGACCGAGTACCGCCTTTCCGGGATGGCAGCCAGCCATGTTTATCCCGGAGTGGAAGGGCTGCTGCAGCAGTTGAAGACCGAAGGTACCATCCTGGCAGTGGCTACGCAGAAGCCCACTCCGATCGCGGACGAACTACTGCGTGTACAGGGATTGAACCCCTATTTCGACAGCATCCATGGCGCAGGCTTTGACGATCCGGGCAGCAGTGTCGCAGCCGATGCAGGCAAAATCCCGATTCTGGCGGAGGCTTTGCGACAGTACGCCGGGGCCTACGGCAGCGTGGTGATGGTGGGGGACCGGCACTACGACATCATTGCCGCGGTCCACCACGGGATCCCTGCTATCGGAGTTGGCTGGGGATTTGCGGCCGACGGTGAGCTGGAAGCCGCCGGTGCTGCCGCCGTCGTCGTCAATACCCGGGAACTAGCGGAGGAACTGGCACTGCAGCAAGCGGCCGCCACACAAGGAACGGAGAGGTAAGGGAATGGAATTTTTCGAAGGCACCCGTGCTGCGTTCCGTTCCGTGATCTCCGGAACCTGCCGGCCCACGGTCGAGGGGCTGGAAAACTTCCCGCCGGAGGGCCCGGTCATCGTCGCCCCGAATCACCAGTCGTTTTTCGACAGCATCATCGTCCAGGCCCTGATGCCGCGCAAGGTGGCGTTCTTTGCGAAGGCTGAGTACTTCACCGCGAAGGGGCCGAAGGGCTCCGCGATGCGCTGGTTCTTCAACAGCGTAGGCTCCGTTCCGGTGGAACGCGGGGAACAGGCTGCCAGCGTTGCGGCGCTGCAGACAGCTGTGGAAATTCTTGAACGGAAAGAGGCGTTCGGTATCTATCCCGAAGGCACCCGCTCCCGCGACGGTCTGTTGTACCGTGGAAGAACAGGGGTTGGCTGGCTTGCCCTGACCACCGGTGCTCCTGTGGTGCCGGTGGGACTGATCGGAACCGACAGGCTCCAGCCAGCGGACAAGAAGATGATTAAGCCGCAGCATTTCACCTTGAAGGTCGGCGCGCCGCTGTATTTCGACAAGACGGGCCCGGGGCATTCCCTGCCTGCCCGCCGTGCCGCCACAGATAAGATCATGGACGCCATTGCCGAACTGAGCGGGCAGGAACGGGCCGGCACCTACAACCAATCCAAACAGGCACAGTAATGGCACTGCCCTCGTCTTACCGGCCGAAGCCGGGGGAGATCCCTACCCAGCCCGGGGTGTACAGGTTCCGGGATGACAACAAGCGCGTCATCTATGTGGGTAAGGCCAAGAACCTCCGGTCCCGCCTCAACAGCTACTTCGCAAATCCCGACGGACTCATGCCGCGCACCCGGGCAATGGTGCATACCGCGGCGTCCGTCGAATGGACCGTGGTGGGCAGCGAATTGGAGGCCATCCAGCTCGAGTACACCTGGATCAAGGAGTTCACGCCCCGGTTCAACATCATGTTCCGGGACGATAAGTCCTACCCCTACCTGGCTGTCACCATGTCCGAGAAGTTCCCGCGCGTGCAGGTCATGCGCGGGGACCGGCGGAAGGGCACAAAGTACTTCGGCCCGTTCTATCCGGCCAAGGCGATCAGGGAAACCGTCGACACGCTGCTGCGCGTGTTCCCGGTCCGCACCTGCAGCGTTGGCGTCTTCAACCGTGCCCAGCGGACCGGCCGGCCATGCCTGCTCGGCTACATCGACAAGTGCTCCGCACCGTGTGTCGGGCGGATTTCCCCTGAAGACCACAAGGCCCTCGCCGCCGAGTTCTGCGCTTTCATGGGCGGTGAAGCCGACCGTTTCATCCGTGCGCTGGAACAGAAGATGAACGCCGCCGTTGCCGAGCTCGACTACGAATCGGCGGCACGGTACCGCGACGACATCGCTGCCCTGAAGCGCGTCTTCGAACGCAATGCAGTGGTGCTCAGCGAGGACACGGACGCGGACATTTTCGCGCTGGCCGAAGACGAGCTTGAGGCCGCGGTCCAGGTTTTCCACGTCCGCGGCGGGCGGATCCGGGGCCAGCGCGGCTGGGTTGTCGAAAAGGTCGAGGACGCGTCCCCGGCCGACCTGACCGAGCACTTGCTGCAGCAGGTCTACGGCGACGGCGAGGGACCGGACAGGATCCCCAAGCAGGTGCTGCTGCCCGTCGAGCCGGAGAACCGGCCCGAGCTGGAGGAGTGGCTGCGCGGCCTGCGCGGCAGCAAGGTCGAACTGCGGGTGCCCCAGCGCGGCGACAAGGCCGCGCTGCTCGGCACCGTGCAGGAGAACGCCACCCAGGCGCTGGCGCTGCACAAGAGCCGCCGCGCCGGAGATCTGACCACCCGCTCCGCCGCGCTGCAGGAGCTGCAGGAGGCGCTCGACCTGCCCGTGGCCCTGCTGCGCATCGAGTGCTACGACATTTCGCATGTCCAGGGAACCAACGTTGTGGCCTCCATGGTGGTCGTTGAGGACGGCTTGCCCAAGAAGTCTGACTACCGGCGGTTTTCCATTACCGGCGATGCTGCGCGGGACGACACCTCCGCGATGTACGACGTCATCAGCCGCCGGTTCCGGAACTATCTGGCGGACAAGACGGCGGTCCCGGAACCCGAGGCAGCCGCGGCGCCGGGAGGCACGAAAGCACCCCTTGCTGCCGATGTCATCGACTCCAACGGCGTTCCCGCCGGGGACGGTGTATTGACGGATACGACGACGCCGGCGCCGCGCACCAAGTTCGCCTATCCGCCGAATCTTGTCGTGGTGGACGGCGGGCCGCCGCAGGTTTCGGCCGCCTCCCGCGCCTTGGCCGATCTGGGGATCACCGATGTCTACGTGGTCGGACTGGCCAAAAGGCTGGAAGAAGTCTGGCTTCCGGACGACGACTTCCCTGTCATCCTGCCCCGTGCATCGCACGGCCTGTATCTGCTCCAGCGCATCCGGGACGAAGCTCACCGCTTCGCGATTAACTACCACCGCCAGAAGCGCGGAAAGTCGATGACCGTGTCGGTACTGGACGGGATCCAGGGGCTGGGGCCGGCCAAGCGCCAGGCGCTGCTCAAGCACTTCGGCTCGGCCAAGAAACTCAAGGCCGCCAGCACCGAGGAACTCCAGGCGGTACCCGGCGTCGGTCCCGCCCTGGCCGCCTCCATCAAACGGCAGCTCAATCCGGCGGCGGAACCTGCCGCTGAGGCGCCGGCGGTCAACATGGCGACCGGCGAAATCATCGAATCTTAGCTAGGCTAGGAAACCCGTGCAAGGCTGCGGGACGAACCTAAGAACAGGACGGCTCAATGTCAGACGAAGAGGATTTCACGCCGATCAAACCGGTGGAATCCGAACTGCTGGTGGTCACGGGTATGTCGGGCGCAGGCCGTACCACCGCCGCGCACGCGCTCGAAGACCACGGCTGGTATGTCGTGGACAACCTCCCGCCGCAAATGCTCGGCACGTTGGCCGAGCTTGTCTCGCGCATGCCCGAATCGATGCCGCGGCTCGCCGTCGTTGTTGATGTGCGCAGCCAAAACCTGTTCCGCGATATCCGCGAGTCGCTCAACGGACTGAAATCCAGCGGCATCAACTACCGGGTCATCTTCCTGGATGCCGCGGATAACGTGCTGGTCCGCCGTTTCGAACAAGGCCGGCGGCCGCATCCGCTGCAGGGTGACGGCCGGATTTCGGACGGTATTACGGCGGAACGCGAGCTCCTGGCCAGGCTCAAGGACGCCTCCGACTTGGTCCTGGACACGACCGACATGAATGTCCACGCCCTTGCGACCAACATCACCGAGCTCTTTTCCGACTCCGGCCCGATCGTGCTGCGGTTGAACGTAATGAGCTTCGGCTTCAAGTACGGCCTTCCGGTGGACGCGAACTTTGTGGCCGACGCGCGCTTCATCCCCAATCCGCACTGGATTCCCGAGCTCCGCCCGCACACGGGGCTGGAACGGCAGGTCAGCGAATTCGTGCTGCAGGAATCCGGGGCGGAGGAATTCATCAAGCGCTATGTTGATGCACTCGAACCGGTGCTCGAAGGGTACCGCCGCGAGAACAAGCACTACGCGACGATCGCCGTCGGCTGCACCGGAGGCAAACACCGCTCCGTCGCCGTGGCTGTAGAGCTGGCCAAACGGCTTGCCCAGCTGCCGCGCGTGAAAGTTGCGGTGCAGCATCGGGATCTGGGGCGCGAATAGTGGCCCTTTTGACGGGCCCGCTTCCGCGCGTACCGCTGCCGCAGACGGACCGGCCGGGAAGCGTCCGCGGACAGAATCCGCCGTCCGTCGTGGCCCTGGGTGGCGGCCATGGACTGTCGGCGTCGCTGGCTGCCCTGCGGCTGCTGACCACGGAACTGACGGCAGTGGTGACCGTAGCGGACGACGGCGGGTCCTCCGGCCGTCTTCGCCGCGAGCTTGGCGTCCTCCCGCCGGGCGACCTGCGGATGGCGCTTGCCTCGTTGTGCGACGACACCGAATGGGGGCAGACGTGGCGGGACGTGATGCAGCACCGGTTCAAGTCCCTGGACAACGTTGAAGGCAGCCTGGACAACCACGCGGTCGGCAACCTGCTGATCGTCACCTTGTGGGAACTGCTGGGGGACCCGGTTGCCGGTCTGCAGTGGGCCGGAGCACTGTTGGGGGCACGCGGCCAGGTGCTGCCGATGGCAACCGTCCCGCTGACCATCGAAGGCGACGTGCTGACGGAGGAACCCGGCGGGCAATTGCGCAACGTGACGATTTCAGGCCAGTCGAGGCTAGCGGAAGCCGGCCGGAATACGCATGTCAACGATGTGCGGCTGATACCGGACGATGCGCCGGCCTGTACCGAGGCCCTCCAGGCCATTGAGACCGCCGACTGGGTGATCCTCGGGCCGGGATCCTGGTACACCTCGGTGCTGCCGCATTTGATGCTCCCGCAGCTGCGGGACGCCCTGTGCCGGACCAGCGCACGGAGGATCCTGACCATGAATCTTGCCATGGATACCAAGGAAACGTCCGGGATGACCGCAGCGGACCATCTGTCCGTGGTGCAGCGGTATGCCCCGGAGCTGAAGTTTGACGTCGTGCTCGCAGATCCGGACACCATTGGGGACCGTGCACGGTTCGAAGCCGCGGCCGCCGGGCTCGGAGCGCGCGTTGTCTTGGGTAGAGTGGGAACTCCCGGCGGTCATGCCGTACATGACCCGTTAAGGCTCGCAACGGCCTACCATGACATTTTCGCGGGACAGTAAGACATAAGTTAGGACAGGGTGCATGGCGCTGACTGCAGCAGTCAAGGATGAACTTTCACGCCTTGACATCAAGAAGTCCCAGGTGCGGAAGGCCGAAGTCTCGACGATGCTTCGCTTTGCCGGCGGGCTTCACATCATCTCAGGCCGGATAGTCATCGAGGCCGAAGTTGATCTTGCCTCCACGGCACGGCGCCTACGTGCTGCCATTGCCGAGGTCTACGGCCACGGCAGTGAAATCATCGTCGTCTCCGGCGGCGGGTTGCGCCGCGGCAACCGCTACGTGGTCCGTGTCGTCCGCGACGGGGAATCGCTGGCCCGCCAGACGGGGCTGCTCGATGCCCGCGGACGTCCGGTCCGCGGGCTGCCTTCGGTAGTCGTCAATGGCTCCGCAGCCGACGCCGAGGCGGTTTGGCGCGGAGCGTTCCTGGCGCACGGGTCACTGACCGAACCAGGCCGTTCATCCTCCCTCGAAGTGACCTGTCCCGGGCCCGAGGCCGCATTGGCCTTGGTCGGCGCCGCCCGCCGCATCGACATCACCGCCAAGGCGCGGGAGGTCCGGGGTGTGGACCGCGTCGTGATCCGGGACGGCGACACCATCGCCGCGCTGCTGACCCGAATGGGGGCCCATGATGCACTCATGGTCTGGGAGGAACGGCGGATGCGCAAGGAGGTCCGGGCTACCGCCAACCGACTGGCGAATTTCGACGACGCCAACCTTCGCCGTTCGGCCCAGGCTGCTGTCGCCGCCGGGGCACGGGTGGACCGCGCGCTGGAGATTCTTGGTGATGATGTTCCCGAGCACCTCAGGTATGCCGGTGAACTGCGCGTGGCACACAAGCAGGCCAGCCTGGATGAGCTGGGCCGCCTGGCCGACCCGCCCATGACCAAGGATGCCATCGCCGGGCGGATCCGGCGCCTGCTGGCGATGGCGGACAAGCGCGCTTCGGACATGGGCATTCCGGGGACGGACGCGAATGTGACTCCGGAGATGTTCGATGAGTAGGACGTGTGCTTAGGATGGGGATGTCCGGGCGTTGGCCCGGAGAGGCTTTGGGAACAAGATAATTTTCCGGGCGGGTCCGCTGCCCGGATGATCAATCCGATCACGGCCGCATGCCGGCCGCCGAACTAAACGGAGGATATTCGTGAGCAAGTACGTACTGCCCGAACTCAACTACGACTACGCAGCGCTGGAGCCGCATATCTCCGCCCGGATCATGGAGCTGCACCACAGCAAGCACCACGCGACCTATGTTGCCGGCGCCAACACCGCGCTGGAGCAGCTGGCCGAGGCCCGTGACAAGGGTGAGTTCGGCAACATCCCGAAGCTCTCCAAGGATCTCGCCTTCCACCTGGGCGGCCACACCAACCACTCCATCTTCTGGAACAACCTGTCTCCGGAAGGCGGCGACAAGCCCGAGGGCGAGCTGGCAGCAGCGCTGGACGACGCCTTCGGCTCCTTCGACGCGTTCCGTGGACACTTCAATGCCGCCGCACTGAGCCTGCAGGGATCGGGCTGGGCCGTACTGGCGTACGAGCCGCTGGGCGGCAACATCATCATCGAGCAGCTCTACGATCAGCAGGGCAACGTCCCGGTCGGCACCATCCCGCTGCTGATGCTGGACATGTGGGAGCACGCGTTCTACCTGGACTACGTCAACGTCAAGGCCGACTATGTCAAGGCCTTCTGGAACATCGTGAACTGGGCGGACGTAGCAGAACGCCTCGAAGCTGCACGCAAGGGTGCTTCGTCCCTGGTGACCCTCGGAAAGTAGCAAGGAACGCTTCTCACGCGGTCCGAACTGCGTAAGATGAAGTCCGGGAGGCCCGTCACGATGCTATGCATCGGGACGGCTGCCTTCCGGACTTTTCCATACCCTGGGAGGAAAAGGAGGCCAGCGGCACGTCAAGGACCAGCAAAGGGTCCCGAGGAAGGGCCGGCGCACAAATCCGGCTACCGCCTATCAAGGAGCTAGAACTGTGACAACTCGTGTTGGAATCAACGGTTTCGGACGTATCGGCCGCAATTTTTTCCGGGCAGCGCTGGCTCAGGGCGCCGATCTGGAAATAGCGGCAATCAATGATCTGACGGACGCCAAGACCCTGGCCCATTTGCTCAAGTACGACAGCGTCATGGGACGCCTGTCCGAAAGCATCGAACTCAAAAACGGCGACCTGGTCGTGGCCGGACAAATCGTCAAGGTGCTGGGGGAGAAGGACCCCGCCCAGCTGCCGTGGAAGGACCTCGGCGTGGATATCGTGATCGAGTCCACCGGGTTCTTCACCAAAGCGGAGGACGCCAAGAAGCACATCGACGCCGGCGCCAAGAAGGTCATCGTTTCCGCCCCGGCCTCCGGCGCGGACTTCACCGTAGTGATGGGTGTCAACGAGAAGGATTACGACGCCGGATCGCACCACATCATCTCCAACGCCTCCTGTACAACCAATTGCCTTGGTCCGCTCGCTATGGTCCTGCACGAAAAGTTCGGCATCGAGCGTGGCCTGATGACCACCATCCACGCGTATACGGCGGACCAGAATCTCCAGGACGGCCCGCACCGCGATCTCCGCCGTGCCCGCGCCGCGGCAATCAACGTTGTTCCCACCTCCACCGGAGCCGCGAAGGCCATCGGCCTGGTCCTGCCCGAGCTCAAGGGCAAACTGGACGGTTACGCAATCCGCGTTCCGGTACCTACCGGCTCGGCGACGGACCTGACCGCCACCGTGTCCAGGGAAGTCACCGCCGAAGAGGTCAATGCGGCTTACAAGGCGGCCGCAGGCGAGGAACGGCTGGCCGGCATCCTGACCTACTCGGAGGATCCGCTGGTGTCGTCCGATATCGTCACAGACCCGGCATCTTCGATCTTCGACTCCGGACTGACTAAGGTTATTGGTAACCAGGTCAAAGTAGTCGCGTGGTACGACAATGAATGGGGCTACTCCAACCGCCTGGTGGATTTGACCGAACTGGTCTCTTCCAAACTCAGCTGACTTCGCTAACCGCTAAGGGTAGGTATGACTGCACGCGCTCTTGATGAATTGCTCGCCGAAGGCGTCCGCGGACGCCACGTCCTGGTCCGCTCGGATCTGAACGTTCCGCTGGAAGGCGAAGGGGATTCCCTCGCTGTCGCCGACGACGGACGGATCCGCGCATCCCTGCCCGTCCTGCAGAAGCTGGCCGACGCAGGGGCGCGTGTCATCGTGATGGCCCACCTGGGCCGCCCCAAGGGTGAGCCGGAGGAGCGGTACTCGTTGCGCCCCGCCGTCGTACGCCTGAAAGATCTTGCCCCGTTCACCGTCAAGTTTGCCGAAGATACCGTGGGCGACAATGCGCAGTCGCTGGCGGCGGAACTGCAGGACGGAGAGGTGCTGGTGTTGCAGAACCTCCGTTTCGATGCGCGGGAAACCAGCAAGGACGACGCGCAGCGGCAGGCGTTTGCCGAAGAGCTCGCTGCTCTGACGGACGGTAACGGCGCCTACGTTGACGATGCCTTCGGCGCCGTGCACCGCAAGCATGCGAGCGTCTTCGACATCGCGGCCAAGCTGCCCGCCTTCCAAGGCGATCTGGTCCGGACCGAGCTCGAGGTCCTCACTCGTCTGACCGACGCGCCGCAGCGGCCCTACGTGGTCGTCCTAGGCGGTTCCAAGGTCTCGGACAAGCTCGCCGTGATCGACAATCTGTTGGGCCGGGCGGACTACATCCTGGTAGGCGGCGGAATGGTGTTCACCTTCCTTGCGGCGCAGGGGTACAAGGTCGGCGCGAGCCTGCTGGAGGTAGACCAGCTGGACACCGTGCGCGGCTACCTGGCCAAGGCCAAGGAGAGCGGCTGCAACTTCATCCTGCCGACGGATATCGTCGTGGCCGAGAAGTTCGCTGCCGACGCGGCGCACGAAGTGGTCCGGGCCGACGAGATGGAAGGTTCGCGGTTCAGTGCCAGCGGCATTGGCCTGGACATCGGCCCCGATTCGGCCGAGGCATTCGCCCAGCAGATCCACTCGGCCAACACCGTGTTCTGGAACGGGCCGATGGGTGTCTTCGAATTCGACGCCTTCGCCCACGGCACCCGGACCGTGGCCAAGGCGCTGACAGGCAGCGACGGATTCACCGTTGTCGGCGGCGGGGACTCGGCGTCGGCAGTGCGGAGCCTGGGCTTCGACGACAACGCTTTCGGCCATATCTCCACCGGCGGCGGGGCCAGCCTGGAGTACCTCGAGGGCAAGGCGCTGCCAGGACTCACCGCACTGGACCGCTAGGCGCGCAACGCGCCAACCACCTGCACCCGTGCAGCGTGGGAACTGCTTGCGGAACCCGCGCTGCACTGCACCGACATGACTGGAGACCTTTGTGACCACCTCGACCAACGGCAAGTTTGACCGCACACCGCTGATCGCCGGCAACTGGAAGATGAACATGGACCATGTCCAGGGCATCACCCTGCTGCAGAAACTGGCGTGGACGCTCAGCGACGCCCGGCACGACTACAGCCGGACGGAAGTGGCGGTCTTCCCTCCCTTCACCGACCTGCGCGGCACCCAGACCCTGGTCCGGGGCGACGACCTCAAGATCGTTTACGGTGGCCAGGATCTTTCCCAATTCGACTCCGGCGCCTACACCGGGGACATTTCCGGACAGTTCCTCGCCAAGCTGGGCTGCAGCTATGTGCTGGTGGGTCACTCCGAGCGGCGGACCATCCACGGCGAGTCCGACGAGTTGCTCAATGCCAAGGTGAAGGCCGCCTACCGCCACTCGCTGGTGCCCGTGCTCTGTGTCGGCGAGGGCCTCGAGGTGCGTCAGGCCGGCAACCACGTTGCCCACACCCTGGAGCAGGTACGCGCGGATCTGGCCGGGCTTGGCGCGGACGATGCGGCCAGACTTGTCATTGCCTATGAGCCGGTGTGGGCAATCGGGACCGGCGAGGTTGCCGGCCCGCAGGACGCCCAGGAAATGTGCTCCGCGATCCGCGCCGAAATCGCCAAGTTGTACGACGACGCCACGGCCGCCGGCGTCCGGTTGCTGTACGGTGGCTCGGTCAAGGCCGCCAACGCCGCCTCGATCCTGAAGGAACGGGACGTCGACGGCCTGCTCGTGGGTGGCGCCAGCTTGGACGCCGCCGAATTTGCTAATATTGTCAGGTTCGAACACCACTTGGTGACGGACTAACTCGAAAGGCGACTGTGGACGCTCTTAAGATCACGTTGCAAATCCTGCTGGGCATCACCAGTCTGTTGCTAACCTTGCTGATTCTGCTGCATAAAGGCCGTGGCGGCGGCATGTCCGACATGTTTGGTGGCGGAATGACCACTTCCCTGGGTTCTTCTGGTGTCGCCGAGAAGAACCTCAACCGGTTCACCGTTATTCTCGGCCTGACGTGGGGTGCGGTCATTGTTGCCCTTGGGCTCATTATGCGTTTCGGCGCCGAGGCATAAGGAAGTTTTCTCCCGTTTGTCTCCGGCCGGTCGTAGACTGGTTCCAGATCTACTCAATCGACCGGAGATGAACGTCATGCACCCCTCGCATGGGCTACGCGCAGTCCGGGTCGGCTCAGTCACAGGCGCAGGGCTCGCCGGATGGCAGGCCAACTCCGGACGCTCGCACAATCTCGTCCGCAAGGTACCCGTCCGTTACTGGTGTCCGCAGGGCCACGAGACCGTCCCCGTTTTTGCTGACCTGACGGAAGCAGAGATTCCCCAGTCCTGGGACTGTCCCAAATGCGGGCAGACAGCAGGGCGCGAACGCGGGCTGCTGGTTCAACGGAGCAGCGATGAACCTTTCAAAAGCCACCTGGAGTATGTCAAGGAGCGCCGCACACCGGCGGAGGCCGCTGAGGCCTTGGACCGCGCTTTGGCGGAACTGCGACGACACCGGACCGCACCAAGCTAGCCATGCTTGCCGGAGTACGGTCCGGTGGTCGCCGCGATCATCACATCGGCTAGAACGTCTCCCCGCCAGCCAGCAGCGATTCCGGGAGCTGGCTCGCGGCGGCCTGGTCCAGCATCCACAAAGTCTCTTGGCGGCCCTTTGGTCCGGCCGCGGGAACCTGCACCGGACCGGCTCCGGCAAGTGCGAGTCCGACGGCTCCGGCCTTGTCATCGCCTGCGACTACTAGCCAGATTTCCGTTGCGGAGTTAATGGCGGGCAGGGTCAGGGATACACGCTCCGGCGGCGGTTTGGGCGAGTTCTCCACACCGACAACAGTGAGCTCTTCCTCGCGAATGCCCGCCATTTCGGGAAACAGCGATGCAATGTGGGCATCGGGGCCCACCCCCAGCAACAGGACGTCGAACGTCGGGACTTGCGCCGCGCCGTCGCCGCCTTCCAACCGGGCGGCTTCGCGGAGCTCGTCAGCGTAGGCAGCGGCAGCGTCGAAGGGCGTGGCGTGCTCGTCGGCGGAGCCGAACGGGTGAACCCGCGACTCATCTACCTCGATCAGATCCAGCAATGCCTGCCGTGCCTGCAGTTCGTTGCGGTCCGGGCTGTTCTTGGCCACAAAACGTTCATCGCCCCACCAGAAGTTCACCCGGCTCCAGTCCACGTCAGTACGGGAGGGTTCGGCCGCGACCGCCTTGAGCGTATTAATGCCCAAGGTACCGCCCGTGAGGACCACGGTGGCTTCACCGCGTTCGCGCTGGGCAATCGCCAGCCGGCCGACCAATCTGCGCGCTGCGGCAGCGGCAAGGATTTCCTGATCGGGATGGACGTGGAGAACTGGTTCAGCGTTCACTGCGGCGTACACTCCTTAGATTCGTGCGGGGCAGACCCTCGGTAATGACCTCCCCGAAGACTTCGTCCGGGTCGAGTCTGCGCAGTTCCTCTGCCAGACACTCTTCCACCGATCGGCGGGGGAGGGTAATGCGCTGAACGGGCTGGCCCGGTTGGATCAGTTCCGCGACGCTAAGGCCTGGCCGGAGGATCCGGATGTCGCCCTTGGGCCGACATAGACGCACGCCCCGGATACCGGTGCCGGCGGGGTCTTCGATGATGGTCACCGGAGCCTCTAAGGCCAGCGTCAGCCAGGCTGCCAGCAGCACCGTGCTGGGGGAGTCGGATGCGCCTTCCACGGCAACGGAGGTCACGGGGGAGTGATCCACCTGGTCGAGTACCGCTGCCAGTTGGATGCGCCAGTTCGTCAGGCGCGTCCAAGCCAAGTCCGTATCACCGGCTGCATAGGTGCGCCGCAGCGAGTCCAGCGCTGTCTTGGGATCCGGCTCGTTCGCCGAGTCCGTGATCCGGCGGTGGGCAATCCTGCCGATCGAGGTGGCGGACGCAGCCTCGGGCATGCCGTGCGGCCACCAGGCGACGATGGGGGCATCGGGTAGCAGCAGGGCCGACACCAGGGATTCGCTCTCTGTGGCCAGCTGGCCGTGCCCATACAGGACGACGACCTCGGAGGCGCCCGCATCGCCGCCTACCCGGATTTGTGCGTCAAGCCTCGTCGCTTCGGCCGCTCCGGCGTCGACCAGGACGATGATCCGGCAGGGGTGTTCACGACTGGCCACGTTGGCGGCCTGAATGGCGGTTTCCTCGTGGCCGGCAGTAGTCAGCACCACCAAGGTCAGAACGCGGCCGAGTGCAACAACGCCACCGCGTTCGCGCATCGCGACGATTTCCTTGGAGACCTTGGAGGAGGTCGTATCAAGCAGGTCAACAATCACGGCCTTCTCCAGGTGCGTCCGTCGCGGGCTAGGAGTTCATCGGCCGAGGCCGGTCCCCAGCTTCCGGGTGAGTAAGTCTCGGGCTTGGTGCCGCTGCGGGCCCAATATTCCTCAAATGGATCAAGGATCTTCCAGGAGAGCTCCACCTCCTGATGCCGGGGGAACAGCGGCGGTTCTCCCAGCAGCACGTCCAGGATCAGGCGTTCATAGGCCTCGGGGCTGGATTCGGTAAAGGCGTGTCCATAGCCGAAATCCATCGTGACGTCGCGGACTTCCATCTGTGTCCCGGGTACTTTGGAACCGAATCGGATGGTTGCCCCTTCGTCCGGCTGGACCCGGATAACCACGGCATTCTGGCCGAAATCGTCGTCGTTGTGGTCCCGAAAGAGTAGGTTAGGCGCGCGTTTGAGCACGACGGCGATTTCCGTCACCCGCCGTCCGAGGCGCTTGCCCGCCCGGAGGTAGAACGGCACCCCGGCCCAGCGACGGGTATGGATATCCAGTCGCAGGGCAGCATACGTCTCAGTGGTGGAATCCGGATTGAACCCTTCCTCCTCCAGATATCCCTTGACCTTCTCGCCGCCCTGCCAGCCGCCGGTGTACTGTCCCCGAGCCGAGTGCGTGGACAGGTCCTCGGGCAGCCTTACCGCGGCCAGGACCTTTTCCTTCTCGGTCCGCAGGTCCTCGGCGTTGAAGGAGATCGGCTCTTCCATAGCGGTCAGGGCCAGCAACTGAAGCAGGTGGTTCTGGATGACATCGCGGGCCGCGCCCACGCCGTCGTAATAACCCGCGCGGCCGCCGATTCCGATGTCCTCGGCCATGGTGATCTGGACATGGTCCACGAAGTTGGCATTCCACAGCGGCTCGAACATCTGGTTGGCAAAGCGCAATGCCAGGATATTCTGGACCGTCTCTTTGCCCAGATAATGGTCGATGCGGAAGACCGAGTCCGGCGGGAAGACCGACTCGACAATATTGTTCAGCTCGCGTGCGGACTCGAGGTCGTGGCCGAACGGCTTTTCGATCACCACGCGGCGCCAGGTCCCCGGCTCCGCCTGCGCCAGCCCGTTGGCAGACAACTGCTGGCACACCTGCTCGAAGTCCTTGGGCGGGATGGACAGGTAGAAGGCATGGTTGCCCTGGGTCCCTCGCTGCTCATCCAGGTCCGCCACGGTCTGCTTCAACTGGGCGAAGGCTTCGGCATCGCCGAACTCGCCCTGGACGAAACGGATGCCCCCGGACAGCTGGGTCCACACGTCCTCGTTGAAGGGCGTGCGTGCATATTGCTGCACGGAGGCCTTGACCTCCGCGGCGAAGTCCTCGTCCGTCCAGGGACGCCGGGCGAAACCGACCAGTGCAAAGCTCGGCGGCAGCAGCCCCCGGTTCGCAAGGTCATACACCGCGGGCATGAGCTTCTTCCGCGACAGGTCCCCGGTCACGCCGAAGAGTACCAGCGAGGAGGGACCCGCGATCCGGTTCAGTCTTCTGTCCCGCGGGTCCCGAAGAGGATTGACGCGCCGCGCACTTTCAGTTCCTGGCATTAGGGCTTTCCGTCGGAGAGGGAGGCCACGGCCTCCTGCAGCTGTTTCGTTCCTGCCTCGCGGTCCGTGAAATGGAGCCTGAGGACCGGCCGGCCATGGTCAATAAGGACCTGTGCATCGCCTGCAGCCTGTGCGGAAATCAGCTCCCCGAAAGTGAACGGACGGTCCGGAATCCGGACATCTTCATCGCTCGCCCCGGTGATCTGCAGGTACACGCCCACGGCCGGGCCACCCTTGTGGAATTGCCCGGTGGAATGCAGGAAACGAGGACCCCAGCCAAAGGTGACCGGGCGTTGGGCCAGCGACGCCAGACGCGGCCTCAGCTGCGCCAGCTCTGCCTGGCCAAACCGGTCCAGATACGCCTGCACGCTGAGGTAGCTGTCCGTGTCGAGGGTTGCCAGCAGCGCCTCGAGGGCTTCGGCCACCGTGCCGGCGCCCTTGAGCCAGGTGCCGTTGGCACGGATTTCCACGGCACGGTCCACGGCCGCAGGTTCCGGTGTTTCCGGACGTTCGTCCAGCATTCCTCGGGCAGCAGTCTTGGCCGCTTCCACATCCGGTTGGTCGAAGGGGTTGATGCCCAGCAGCAACCCGGCGACCACGGTGGCGTACTCCCACAGCAGGAGTTGGCTGCCGAGGCTGCCCGCAACCGCTACTTCGTTGGCGCCCAGTTCGATTTCCGCCTCGGTGTCTACCAGCCGGATGACCAGCACATCTGCCGCATCCATCGACAGCTCCGGAGCTTCAGGCTCCACGACCACCGGCAGGATTCCGGTCCCTTGCTTGCCCGTCGATTCGGCTATCAGCTGCTCCGCCCAGTCGGCGAAGCCAACGATGCCGGAGCCTTCATCCGTAATGACGATCTTGTTGCGGAGAGGCTCGGTGCCACCAAGGGCAGCGCCCAAGGCCAACGCCATGTTTTCCGCCGCGTCTTCGGACAGTATCTCGGCTGCCTCTTCCGCGTCGGCGAGCAGTGCGTCGATGTCCACGCCGGCAAGACCCGACGGAACCAGGCCAAAGGCGGTGAGCGCAGAGTAGCGTCCGCCGACGTTCGGGTCCGCGTTGAAGACGGCACGGTATCCGGCTCCCCTGGACGCGGAGTCCATGGGGGAGCCGGGATCCGTCACGACGATGATCCGCTCGGCCGCATTGATGCCTGCTTGCTTGAACGCGTTTTCAAAAACGCGCCGCTGCGAGTCCGTTTCCACCGTTGAACCGGACTTGGAAGACACCACGATCGCGGTTTCGCTCAAACGTTCGGCCAACGCGGCGGCGACCTGCTGGGGATCGGTGCTGTCCAGGACGGTCAGTTCGACGCCGGCCGTGTTGCTGATGACCTCGGGCGCGAGCGAGGAACCGCCCATGCCTGCCAGCACAATACGCGTCACGCCTTCGGTGCGCAGTTCGTCACGCAGCTTCAGGATCCGAGGGATCAACGGCCGGGAAACCTCCACGGCCTCGACCCAGCCCAGACGGATTGATGCCTCCGGTTCGGCGTCGGGTCCCCAAAGCGTATGGTCCTTGGCAGCTATCCGCGAGGCCACCTTATTCTCGGCCAGTTTGGGCACGTGCTGGTCAACGGCTGCCAGCGCGGCCCCCGCTGCCTGGAATGACAACGACCCCATCCGCTTAGTCCTGTCCCGCGTCGTCCAGGGCGGTGCGGACGGTTCCCAGCAGCTCATTCCAGCTGACTACGAACTTATCCAGGCCCTCTTCCTCGAGCTGCTCAACAACTTCCTTATAGGAGATGCCCTGGCCATCCACTGCATCGAGGACCTTGTTGGCATCGGCGTAGGTGGTGGAAACAGTGTCCCCGGTGACTTCGCCGTGGTCAACCATGGCTTCGAGTGTCTTCTCCGGCATGGTGTTGACAACGCCCTTGGCAACGAGTTCGGTCACGTACATCGTGTCCGGGTAGGACGGGTCCTTGACACCTGTGGACGCCCAGAGGGGGCGCTGCGGCTTCGCTCCGGCCTCGGCCAGGACCTGCCACCGTTCGCTGCTGAACTGCTCTTCGTAGATCTGGTAGGCCAGCCGCGCATTCGCGATGCCGGCCTTGCCCTTGAGTGCCTTCGCCTCGTCCGTTCCGACCGCATTCAGGCGCTTGTCGATCTCGGTGTCCACGCGGGACACGAAGAAGGAAGCAACCGAGTGGATGTGCGAGAGCTTGTGGCCGTTTTCCTTGGCCTGCTCCAGCCCGAGCATGAACGCGTTGATGACTTCGCGGTAGCGCTCCAGGGAGAAGATCAGCGTGACGTTGACGCTGATGCCTTCCGCGAGCGTGGCGGTGATGGCTTCAAGACCTTCTACCGTAGCGGGAATCTTGATGTGCACGTTGCTGCGGTTGACCTTGGCATGGAGCTTCTTGGCCTCAGCAATCGTTCCTGCGGTATCGCGGGAAAGGCGGGGATCCACTTCGATGGACACACGGCCGTCAACGCCGCCGGTGGCCCGCGAGAGCCCGGAGAAGACATCGCAGGCTTCTGAAACGTCGTCCGTCGTGATGGCGAAGACCGCCGAGTCGACGTCCGCACCCTCGATAGCGAGTTCCTCTACCTGCGAAGCATAGGACTCGCCGTCCTTAAGCGCGGCGGCGAAGATGGACGGATTGGTCGTCACGCCGACAACGTTCTTCTCCGCGATCAGGTCCTTGAGCGAGCCCGAGGTGATCAGTTCGCGGGACAGGTCATCAAGCCAGATCGAGACTCCGGCGTCGGAGAGGGCTTGGGTGTTCTTGTTTGACATGGGGGGATCTCCTTAAGAGGCAGTGGCTTGGGCGAGCGACTCACGGGCAGCGGCCACAACAGCCTCGGCCGTGATACCGAATTCGCGGAACAGCGTCTTGTAGTCGGCAGAAGCGCCGTAGTGTTCAAGGCTGACCGAACGTCCGGCGTCGCCCACCAGGCGGTGCCAGCTCTGGGCGATTCCCGCCTCGACGGAAACGCGTGCCTTGACCTCGGCAGGCAGCACGGAATCCCGGTATGCCTGGTCCTGCTTGTCGAACCATTCCACACAGGGAACGGAGACTACCCGAGTGGCAACGCCGTCGGCCTGCAGCGCCTCGCGCGCCTCGACCGCCAGCTGGACCTCGGAACCGGTAGCCAGCAGGATGACCTGCGGCTGCACGTCGGATCCTTCGGCCTGGGCTTCAGCCAGGACGTAGGCGCCCTTGGCAACATTGTCGGCAGTAGCGAATCCGCCCTCGCCACGGTCGAAGACCGGCAGGTTCTGGCGGGTCAGCACGATGCCGGCCGGGTGCTCATGGTTTTCCAGAATCGTCTTCCAGGCCTGCGCTACCTCGTTGGCGTCAGCAGGGCGGACGACGTCGAGACCCGGGATCGCGCGAAGGCTCGCCAACTGCTCCACCGGCTGGTGCGTGGGGCCATCCTCGCCCAGACCGATCGAGTCGTGGGTCCAGACATAGATCGAGGGCACACCCATCAGCGCGCCAAGCCGGATAGCCGGACGCTGGTAGTCGCTGAAGATCAGGAAGGTTCCGGAGAAGGCGCGCGTCTTGGAACTGAGCACGATGCCGTTGACGATGGCCGCCGCCGCGTGTTCGCGGATTCCGAAGTGCAGGACCCGGCCATACGGATTGCCGGACCAGGCATCGGTCTGCTTGCCGGTCGGCACAAATGACGGGGAGCCCTCGATGGTGGTGTTGTTTGACTCCGCCAGGTCGGCCGAGCCTCCCCACAGTTCCGGCAGCACCGGACCGATGGCGTTGAGCACCTTGCCCGAGGCGGCCCGGGTGGAGACGTCCTTGCCCGCCTCGAACTCCGGCAGGGCTTCTTCCCAGCCCTGCGGAAGTTCGTACTTCTGGACCCGGTCCAGCAGGGCGGCAGCGTCAGCGTTCCCCTGGCGCCAGTCCTGGTAGCTCTTCTCCCATTCGGCGCGGGCTTCCTTGCCGCGGGCAGCAACCTGCCGCGCGTGGTCCAGCACCTCGGAAGCGATCTCGAAGCGCTGCTCCGGGTCGAAGCCGAGGACTTCCTTCACCGCGGCAACTTCTTCAGCGCCGAGGGCCGAGCCGTGGATCTTGCCGGTGTTCTGCTTCTTCGGCGCCGGCCAGCCGATGATGGTCCGCAGCGAAATGATGGAAGGCTTGGTGGTTTCGGCCTTCGCGGTCTTGAGGGCGTTGTACAGCTCCTCGATGTCTTCTTTGTAATCGCCCGTCTTCGTCCAGTCCACACGCTGGGTGTGCCAGCCATAGGCCTCGTAGCGCTTGAGCACGTCTTCCGTGAACGAAATGTCCGTGTCGTCCTCGATGGAGATGTGGTTCTCGTCGTAGAGCACCACCAGGTTGCCCAGTTCCTGGTGCCCCGCCAGCGAAGAAGCTTCTGACGTCACACCTTCCTGTAGGTCGCCATCGGAGGCGATGACCCAGATGGTGTGGTCGAACGGGCTTTCGCCGGCGGCAGCGTCTGCGTCGTAAAGACCGCGGGTGCGGCGCTGCGCGTACGCGAAGCCCACCGCGGACGCCAGGCCCTGGCCCAGCGGACCGGTGGTGATTTCGACGCCGGCAGTATGGCCGTACTCGGGGTGTCCCGGAGTCAGCGAGTCCCAGGTTCGGAGCCGGCGCAGGTCCTCGATTTCCAGGCCGTAGCCGGAGAGGAAAAGCTGGATGTAGAGCGTCAGCGACGTGTGCCCGGGGGAGAGGATGAAGCGGTCGCGGCCAACCCAGGCCGGATCGGCCGGATCGTGGCGCATCATCTTCTGGAAGATCAGATATGCGGCAGGGGCCAGACTCATTGCGGTACCGGGGTGGCCGTTGCCGACCTTTTCCACGGCGTCTGCCGCCAGTACGCGTACGGTATCTACCGCGCGCTGGTCCAGGTCTGTCCAGGACAGTTCTTCCGTATGTGGCACCGTTGCGGGCCCCTCTCTAATCGTTCGGCCAGCAGGAACCCGGATGAAGGTCCCATGCAGTTCCAGTCATGAGACTGCTACGTGGCCATTACACCGGACGTCGTGCGCTTCACCGGGGTTTGCCCGGTATGGCGCCCGCCACAGTCCGCATGGCCATCAAGTCCCACCTTAGCGTCTCAGCGGGTCGCGTACAGAGGAGGTGCATGGGTGGGATGAGTAACAGTCGGACACACAGCATGGCCCGCGAGCATCCGGTCCAGCGGCCGTTCTGGATGCCGGGAGATTTCTACAAGCGATAGAGCGTATAATGAAGATGCACTTTGGCCCTTGCCTGCCCGGATGGGCGGCGCCGCGTGCCGTGGCCGCGCTGGCTACGCTGATACCCAGATCATCTCCAGCAGAACTGAGTGGTTTTTTCCTTGAAGATCCAGAGCGCTCCGGAACAGGTAGCTGACGCACCCGTAAAGACCGGTTTCGGACGCAAGGCCAAGGCCTATGTATCGCTCACCAAGCCTCGTGTCATGGAGCTGCTGCTCGTCACGACGCTGCCCACGATGATCTTCGCGCAAGGCGGCTTTCCGGATATCTGGCTGATGGCGGCCACCATGATCGGCGGAGCCCTGGCAGCCGGATCGGCCGGATCATTCAACTGCTATATCGACCGGGACATGGACAAGCTCATGCAGCGGACCGAGAACCGGCCGCTGGTGACCGGCGAGGTGACTCCGCGTGAGGCGCTGGTATTCTCCTGGATTCTTGGCATCGTGGCAGTGGTACTGCTGTGGTTCGGGGCCAATCCGCTGGCAGGCATGCTCGGGGTCGGCGCCATCTTCTTCTACGTGGTCATCTACACGCTGATCCTCAAGCGCCGCACTGCGCAGAACATTGTCTGGGGCGGCGCGGCCGGCTGCTTCCCGGTACTAATCGCTTGGGCCGCGGTGACCAATACCGTTGCCTGGCCTGCCGTGATCCTGTTCATGGTGATCTTCCTCTGGACTCCGCCGCACTACTGGCCGCTGTCGATGAAGTACAGCGACGACTACAACGCTGCCAACGTCCCGATGCTCGGCGCCATTGCTAGCGCACGCCAGGTGTCCGTCCAGGTAGTTCTCTACGCCTGGGCCACACTGGCCTGCTCGCTGCTGCTTGCCCCGGTGGGCGGCGCCGGTTGGGTATACACCATCGCCGCGCTGCTCGGTGGCGGTTGGTTTGTCTACGAATCCCACCGGCTTTACAGCCTGGCCAAGCGCGGAACCGAGACGGTGGAGACCACCAACAAGTCCGCCATGCGGGTCTTCCACGGCTCCATCAGCTACCTGACGGTACTGTTCCTGGCCCTCGCCGTGGATCCGTTTGTGGGCGGCCCGGTCTTCGCCGCGCTCTAGCCCGCTCGATTGGGCCATCGGTGTTCTAGGATGGCCCAATGACAGTCTTCCGCGGCCTCATTGCGTATCCCATCACTCCGTTCCGGCCGGACGGAGAGATCAACTTCGACGAACTCGAACGCCACCTGGCGGAGCTGGCTGTCTCCGGGGTTGATTCAATCGCCATCCTGGGCAGCTCCGGCAGCTTCGCCTACCTGGACCGTGCTGAACGGCGGCAGGTCCTGGAGGTCGGTGTCAAAGCAATTAAGATAGCAAATCCTGACCTTGCGGTGATTGGCGGGGTCAGCGCCGTGGGAACGCGTGAGCTGTTGCTGAACATCGAGGACGCGCAGGCAGCCGGTGTGGACGGGCTCCTGGTTTCCACGGTGTCCTACGTGCCGCTCAATGAGGATGAGGTGCACACCCAATCCCTGGCAGCGGCAGCGTCCACCGCCTTGCCCATCTGTCTCTACAGCAACCCCGTGACAACGCAGTTCTCGTTCAGCCTGGAACTCATCGCCGAGCTGGCCCGGGTGCGCAATATCGTGGCAGTGAAGGAATCCGCCGCCGATGCCGATACCTTCCTGCACCGGGATGAACAACTGCGGCGGATGGTTCCGGAGGGCTTCAGCCACGGGATGAGCGGTGATGTCCTCATCGGCGAAGCCGGTGCAGCTGCGGATGCCTGGCACAGCGGGCCGGCCTCGGTGCTGCCGCATCACTACCGCCTCCTGCGCGATGCGGTGGTCAACGCGGATACGGAACAACTGGACGAGGCCCGGCAGGTCCTGGCGCCGCTGCTGAACTACTTTAACAGTCTGCGGAAACTGAGCAACCTCTACGCTCTGGCTCGCGCCGCGGGGGTGGACGCCGGCGATCCGCGGCGGCCTTTGCTCCCGCTGCCCGGCAGCAGCCAGCGTGAGCTGGCCCGGCTGCTGGACGCCCTGCCGGACCCCGCCTCCGTCTAGCTGCTGTGAACCTGCTTCTGACCGGCTGAGTGCGCGCCTTGCGCGGAGAGCGGCTGCCGGGTGACGCCCACGTACACAACATGTGTACAGGCGGCGGCGAGCAGCGCGGCGCCAAGCATGTGCAGGCCTACTAGCACGATGGGCAGCCCGGTGAAGTGCTGGACGTAACCAATGGCACCCTGCAGCAGAATAACGACGGCGAAAAGCACCATCGGCCGGCGCAGTTCGGCCAGCTGCGCGTGCCGGTGCACCATGACCAGAAGTACGACGGCGGTGGCAACCAGCAGGTAGACAGGTGCCACATGGACGCGGGTCATCAGGTCAGGGTCCAGGTTGTTCCGTGGCGCCTCGGCGTCGCCTGCATGCGGGCCGGAGCCGGTCACGATGACTCCCAGCACGATTGCTACCAAGGTCAGGACCGCGCTGGCCCAAAGCAGCTGGCGTATGGTCGCCGTCGAGCGCTGTTGCTGGACCGTGCCCGCCTGGTCATTGTCCAGCCACGCCCGATGGACGAGGACTGTGGCTGCGGCGACCATCGTGATGGACACGACGAAGTGGCACCCGACCACCCAAGGATTGAGCTGCGTCCAGACCGTGATGCCGCCGATGATGGCCTGGGCCGGGATACCGGCCAGCAGTGCGACGGAAAGGTAAAACAGGTCTTTGCGACGCTGCGCCATTTTCCAAACGGAGGCCAGCATGGCGAAGGCGATGGCCGCCAGCAGGAAGGTCAGCAGCCGGTTGCCGAATTCGATGGCGCCGTTGATGCCCATCTCGGGCGTGGCGACCAGGGATTCCGGCGTGCATTTGGGCCAGGTGGGGCAGCCCAGGCCGGAGGAGGTCAGCCGGACCGCGCCTCCGGTCACGATGATGAGGATTTCGGAGGCGAGCGAGGCGACGGCCAGACCGCGGACGGTCTTGTTGGGCGAGCCCGGCAGTCGGCGCGTCAGTTGCTCAATAGTCACTTAGGTCAGCTCCATTTAAACCAGCGGATAGCGGCTAGGCCGGCGAGCACCGTCCAGGCCAGCAGGACAATCGATGCTGTGAGGTTGAACTCGGCGTCCATCAGGGCACCGCGCAAGGCATCTCCCAAAGCACTCGAGGGCAGCAGCTGGGCGGCGGGTTCGTAGACATCGGGCCAGCTTGCCGCGGGAAACAGGAGTCCGCCGGCAGCGGCCAACAGGACCCAGAGCAGGTTCGTGATGGCCAACGTTGCTTCCGGCCGGGCCGTGCCGGCGATCAGAAGTCCCAGCGAGGTGAAGGCCCCGGCACCTAGAATGAGCTGTACGGCCGCGGGCAGGATCCCGCCCGGTTCCGGGCTCCAGCCAAGCAGCAGGGCGGCCGTGCCGATGACGACCACCTGGATGGCGAGCACAGACAGGACGGCTATGACCTTGCCCAGGATCAGTCCGCTTTGCCCCAGCGGTGTAGTGGAGAGGAACCGCAGCACCCCGTACCGCCGGTCGAAACCGGTCGCGATGCCTTGGCCGGTCAGCCCGGTCGATACAGCGCACAGGGCCAGCACACCCGGAGCGGCCATATCGACCCGGCTATCGGTGAACTCGTCCAGCAACGGCGTGATCGTCAGGCCGATCAGGGCCATGAGCGGCAGGATGACGGCGATCAGCAACTGTTCGCCGTTGCGCAGCATCGTCATGGTTTCGTAACGGCCCTGCAGGAGGACCCTGCGGGCCAGGGAGGCAGGCGCGTTCACCGCAGCCCCTTCCCGGAAATGTCCAGAAACACGTCCTCGAGTGATCGCGGAGCCATGTGGATGGCAGTAGGCATGATGTCCTGTTCTTCCCAGAACCTTGCCAGCGCGGCAAGATCGGCCGGGATCAGATTCCCCGCTACGGTGTACCGGCCGGGTACCGTCTCATGGACGGACAGGCTTGCCAGGCCGGTGAGATCCAGTCCGGGGCGGGAGTCGAAGGTCAGCAGCCGTTCGACGCCGCTGCTTTCGTCGGTTGCCTTCGTCAGTTCGGCGACGGTGCCGTGCGCAACTGTCTTGCCGGCGTCGATAATGAAAACGTAGTCCGCGAGCCGCTGGGCATCGTCCATCAGGTGGGTTGTGAGGATGATGCCCAGGCCCTCTGTTCGCAGTTCCTGGATGAGATCGAAAACGACCGCCCGGGACTGCGGATCCAGTCCGGCGCTGGGCTCGTCGAGGAAGAGGACCTCGGGGTCTCCGACCAGTGCCGCGGCGAGGGCAACGCGCTGTTTCTGGCCACCCGAGAGCCGCCGCACGGGTGTGTTCCCGAAATTGTCGATGCCCAGGCGCTTGACCAGCGCATCCACATCGCGGGGGCTGCGGTACATGCCCGCGACGTGCCTGAGCAGCGGGATAGGGCGGATGGCCTGGGGCAGGCCGCCCTCCTGGAGCATTACCCCCACACGGCTCCGTAGTTGGGCGCCAGCTTCTTGGGGGTCCTGCCCGAGCAGGCGCACGGTTCCGCCGTTCGGCCGGGACAGGCCCTGGGCGCATTCAAGGGTAGTGGTCTTGCCGGCTCCGTTGGCGCCGAGCAGGGCCGTTACCTGGCCGGGAAAGGCGCGCAGATGCACGCCGTCGATAACCCTGACCATCTTGCCGTCGAGAGCTGATACCGGCCCAAGATCTTTAACGAGCCCCTGGATATCGAGGCACGGTTCGGTGTTAGGCACCAGATCATTCTACGTGATGTAGAGATGGCCGCGGGCGGTGCCTCCAGCCGCTTTGCGCTCCGGCTTGGAGGCTAAGGCCAGCCTTACTGGAGGGCGGGAAGATAATAAGTCATGATTGTGTTGTGTATTCCATGAACAACTCTGCTGTTTCGCGCGCCCAGGCCGCGGAATCCGAGGAGCGTACCCGGGACCGGGTGCTGAGCGCAGTCCTGGAACACGGTCCCGTTAGTGCCGCCGAGCTCGGCGATCGCCTCGGCTTCACGCCGGCTGCGGTCCGCCGCCACCTCGATGCCCTGTCCCGCGGCGGCCTCATCGAGGTCAAAATGGTGGCCAATTCCGCCACCGGCGCCGGGCGGCCGGCCCGCAAATACGTCCTCAGCCGGCAGGGCCAGTCAAAACTGGGCAATGACTATCTTGACATAGCACGCGGAGCCCTCAGCACGCTGGGCAGCATTGCCGGCCCCGACGCCATAGCGGAGTTTGCGCGCCAGCGTTACGAAGACATGGAGCGGCGGTACCGCCCCGTGGTCGAAGCCGCCGGGGAGTCCGTAGAGGCGCGGGCCGAGGCCTTGGCGAAGGCCCTGAACGAGGACGGCTTTGTCGGGTCCACCACTGTGGTGGGAGCCAAGGCCGCACACAGCACCATGCTGGCGGTCCAGCTGTGCCAGGGGCACTGCCCCGTCCAGCAGTTGGCTGCTGATTTCCCTGTCTTTTGCGACAGTGAAACCGAAGTTTTCTCCCGCCTGCTGGGGGTAGACGTCAGGCGTCTGTCCACGCTGGCCAGCGGGGGACATGTTTGTACGACCCATATACCAGTGGGCCGAACAAAGTCTGCGGTCCGGGATTCCGGACCGACGGCAGGCACCAGAAGAGTATCCATCAATCTGCAAGAGAGGCCGTGATGACGGACCAAGTGGATCAGCGAGTCCAGGATGCCGTCGGTAGCACCGACGTGCCGGACACCACCATTTCCGAAATTCTTGAGAAGAACCCCGAGCTGCACGGCATCGGCAACTATGAATATGGCTGGGCAGATAAGAACGACGCCGGCGCCAACGCACGTCGCGGACTGAATGAAGAGGTTGTCCGCGACATCTCGTCCAAGAAGAGCGAGCCGCAGTGGATGCTCGATCTGCGACTGAAGGGCCTGAAGTACTTCGACCGCAAGCCCATGCCGACCTGGGGCGCGGATCTTTCCGGCATCGACTTCGACAACATCAAGTACTTTGTCCGGTCCACCGAAAAGCAGGCCAAGACCTGGGAAGACCTTCCCGAGGACATCCGCAACACGTACGAAAAGCTCGGCATTCCCGAGGCCGAGCGTGAGCGCCTGGTCTCCGGCGTCGCCGCCCAGTACGAGTCCGAGGTTGTCTACCACCAGCTCCGCGAGGACCTGGAAGCCCAGGGCGTCATCTTCCTGGACACTGACACCGGTCTGAAGGAACACCCGGAGATTTTCGAAGAGTACTTCGGCTCCGTCATCCCGGTGGGCGACAACAAATTCGCGTCGCTGAACACCGCAGTCTGGTCCGGCGGATCTTTCGTCTACGTCCCCAAAGGCGTCCACGTCGAAATCCCGCTGCAGGCCTACTTCCGTATCAACACGGAAAACATGGGCCAGTTCGAGCGCACGCTGATCATCGCCGACGAGGACTCCTACGTCCACTACATTGAAGGCTGCACCGCCCCGATCTACACGTCGGACTCGCTGCACTCCGCCGTCGTCGAAATCATCGTGAAGAAGGGCGCACGCGTCCGCTACACGACCATCCAGAACTGGTCCAACAACGTGTACAACCTGGTCACCAAGCGTGCCATTGCACACGAGGGCGCCACGATGGAATGGATCGACGGCAACATCGGCTCCAAGGTCACTATGAAGTACCCGGCCGTCTACATGGTCGGCGAACACGCCAAGGGCGAGACTCTGTCCATCGCCTTCGCCGGCGAGGGCCAGCACCAGGACACCGGTTCCAAGATGGTCCACCTCGCGCCGAACACCTCCAGCGCGATCGTGGCCAAGTCCGTGGCCCGCGGCGGCGGCCGCTCGGCTTACCGCGGCCTGGTCCAGGTCCGCGAAGGTGCCAAGAACTCGAAGAACAGCGTCGTCTGCGACGCGCTGCTGGTGGACACCATCTCGCGCTCGGATACGTACCCGTACATCGACGTCCGTGAGGACGACGTGACCATGGGCCACGAGGCAACCGTGTCCCGCGTCAGCGAAGAGCAGCTGTTCTACCTGATGTCGCGCGGCCTGGCCGAAGACGAAGCCATGGCCATGATCGTGCGCGGCTTCATCGAGCCGATCGCCCGCGAACTGCCGATGGAATACGCGCTTGAGCTGAACCGCTTGATCGAACTGCAAATGGAAGGATCCGTAGGTTAATGACTGAGATCACTGAAAAAGCAAGGATCGGTGCTCCGGCCATTGACGGCTTCACCGAAGAGGGCGAAAACCTCTCGCCGGCGAACCCGGACAACTCCCCACTGGCAGGCGCCAGCGCCAAGAGCCACAGCCACGGCGGCGGTGTAGGCGTTCCGGACAGCTCCCGCGCCGGCCGGCTGACTTCGTACAAGGTCGAGGATTTTCCTGTCCTGACCGGACGCGAAGAAGACTGGCGCTTCACCCCGCTCAAGCGGCTGCGTGGATTGCACACCCAGGCGCTGACCGGCGCCGCGCCCTCCGTTGCCGTCACCGGTCCCGAAGGCGCCGAGCGTCCGGCCGGCATCACGGTGGAAACCGTGGGCCGCGACGACGCGCGCATCGGCAGCGCCGGCATCCCGGAGGACCGCGTTTCCGCGGCGGCCTGGGAAGCCTTCAGCGAAGCCACCGTGGTGACCATCCCGGCCGAGGCCAGCATCGAGACCGCCGTAGGCATCTCGGTGACCGGCAGCAGCAAGGACCCGTCCGCGCAGCACATCGTGATCGTCGCGGAGAAATTCTCCAGGGCTGTTGTCGTGCTGGACCACAAGGGCAGCGCCACCCTCTCCCAGAACGTGGAGATCGACGTGCAGGACGGCGCGGAACTGACCGTGGTTTCCGTCCAGGAATGGGACGACGACGCTGTACACGCTTCCTCGCAGCAGGCCAAGGTCGGCCGTGACGCGAAGTTCAAGCACGTCGTGGTCAGCCTTGGCGGCGACCTGATCCGGGTCACGCCGTCCGCACGGCTGAAGCAGACCGGTTCCGACGTCGAGATGTTCGGCCTGTACTTCGCCGACGCCGGCCAGCACCTGGAACAGCGCCTGTTCGTCGACCACGCAGTGCCGAACTGCAAGTCGCGCGTGCTGTACAAGGGTGCCCTGCAGGGCGAGAACGCGCACACCGTGTGGGTGGGCGATGTCCTGATCCGCAAGGAAGCCGAAGGAACCGACAGCTACGAGGCCAACCGCAACCTGGTCCTCAGCGACGGCGCCCGGGCGGACTCCGTGCCGAACCTCGAGATCGAGACGGGCCTGATCGATGGCGCCGGCCATGCCAGCACCACCGGCCGTTTCGACGACGAGCACCTGTTCTACCTGATGGCCCGCGGCATCGACGAGAAGACCGCCCGCCGCCTGGTGGTACGAGGCTTCCTGAACGAAATCATCCAGCAGATCAAGGTTCCGGCACTCGAAGAGCGCCTGACCGAGGCTGTTGAGCGGGAACTGGCGGCAGGGAACTTCTGATGTCCGAAGCTCCACGCGGCAAGCTGGTGTGCAGGGCCTCCGACATTGAGGTGAAGGCGGCGCTGCGCATCCTGGTAGACGACTATCCGGTCGCCATCGTCCGGGACTCCGAGGGCGGCCTCCATGCGCTGGGTGACACCTGCTCGCACGAGGACTATTCCCTGTCCGAGGGCGATGTCGAAGACGGCACCATCGAATGCTGGGGCCACGGCTCGCAGTTCGACCTGCGCAGCGGCCAACCGCTGAGCCTGCCGGCCTTCGAGCCGGTGCCGGTCTTCGCGCTGGAGCTGGACGGCGACGATGTGTACGTCGACGTCACCACGGTCACCAACGGAGCTCCCGCTCCGGATTTGCACTAAAAACTTTACGAACTTCATACCGCGGCCGGGCAGAACGGCCGCAGAGGAGAAAGCAGACAGATGTCTACTCTGGAAATCAAGGACCTGCACGTCAGCATTGAGACTGAGCAGGGCAAGAAGGAAATCCTCAAGGGCGTGTCCCTGACGATCAAGACCGGCGAGATCCACGCCATCATGGGCCCCAACGGGTCGGGCAAGTCCACGCTGGCCTCCACCATCGCCGGCCACCCGCGCTACACCGTGGACTCCGGTTCCATCACCCTGGACGGCGAAGACGTGCTGGAGATGAGCGTGGACGAGCGTGCCCGCGCCGGCCTCTTCCTGGCCATGCAGTACCCGGTCGAGGTGCCCGGCGTGACCATGACCAACTTCCTGCGCACGGCCAAGACTGCCCTGGATGGCGAAGCTCCGAAGCTGCGCACCTGGACCAAGGACGTCAAGGAAGCCATGAGCCAGCTGCGCATCGATGCGGACTTCGCCCAGCGCAACGTCAATGAAGGCTTCTCCGGCGGCGAGAAGAAGCGCGTGGAGATCCTGCAGCTCGAACTCTTCAAGCCGAAGTTCGCCATCATGGACGAGACCGACTCGGGCCTGGATGTCGACGCGCTGAAGGTTGTCTCCGAAGGCCACAACCGTGTCCACGAAACCGGAGCGATGGGCACCCTGCTCATCACCCACTACACGCGCATCCTGCGCTACATCAAGCCTGACTTCGTCCACGTGTTCGTCGACGGACGCATCGCTGAAGAGGGCGGCCCCGAGCTGGCCGACCGTCTGGAAGAAGAAGGCTACGACCGTTTCCTGCCGACTGCAGCAAAGGCCTGATCATGACCGAAGCCAACATTTCGCAGACCTCTCTCGAGGATGTTGAAGAGGCCCTGAAGGACGTCATTGACCCGGAACTCGGCGTCAATATCGTCGACCTGGGCCTGCTCTACGGACTGAAGTACGCCGAGGACGGCGCGCTGCTGATCGACATGACCCTGACCACGGCTGCCTGCCCGCTGACGGATGTCATCGAGGAGCAGACTGCCCAGGCGCTGGACGGCGTTGTCGATGACTGGCGGCTGAACTGGGTATGGATGCCGCCGTGGGGTCCGGAAAAGATTACCGACGACGGCCGCGACCAGATGCGGGCGCTCGGCTTCAATATCTAATCAGCCTCATTGCTGATGGGCGGACTTCCCTGCAGAAGTGCGCCCCGACAGAGGGCCGGGGACCGGAAACGGGACCCGGCCTCTGGTCGGTTAAACCCCCGCCGGCGAAGCTTCGGCGCTAGCATCAAGGTTATGGGTGAAGTCGCCGTGACCAGGTCCGCCAGCGGACGCTACGACGAAGTTTTCGTGGCACGCATGTACCACGGGGTGGTGGCGCTGGCCGCCGTCCTCGGCTTGGTGCTTCAGATAATCGCCATGCTCGAATCGCCAGCCTATGACCTTGAACCGGCGCACCTGTGGTGGAACTATCTGGGCTACTTCAGTGTCCAGGCAAGTGTGCTGATCTTCATGGTCTCCCTGAGCCTGTTGATGGACTCTGCCCGCGAGGCGGGTCCGGTCTGGCGGGCCGTGCGTGCGGTCTCGCTAATAGCCGTCCTGCTCGTTTTCCTGTTCCAGTTCACGGCGTTCCGGGGACTGCCGGACTTCACCGCGCTCAGCAGCACGGCGGTAATGGCCGATCGGATGTTGAACTATGCCGTCCCGGTGCTGGCGGTGACCGGCTGGCTCATCTTCGGGCCCCGCCCACGGATCAGCCTGCAGACCATAGTCTGGTCATTGCTGTATCCCGCCATTTGGCTCATCGGTAGTCTCGTCCGCGGCGCCGCCACCGGCTGGTACCCCTACCCTCCGCTCGACGCCGGGGCCAACCCGCTTGCCGCCGTCGTTGTTAACGGCCTTTTGCTGCTGCTGATCTGGCTGGGAGCCGGGTTCCTCTTTCTGCTCCTGGACGCCCGGATGGGACGGGAGCCCGACGGCTACCTCCCTGGTTTTGGTCCCGACGACGGTTCCGGCACCGATACCGATGTGGACGGCGTTGCCGCCAGTACGAAGATCCAGCCGGACAGGCCGTCGGCCGGCTGAAGCTGCTACGAGGGGTTGTCCAGATCGGTGGCGCTGAAGGTATCGCACTGTGCCGGATCGCCGGTCCCGTAGCCCTGGACAAACCACGCCTGCCGCTGCTCGCTCGAACCGTGCGTAAAGGTGTGGGGATTGACCTGGCCGGTACTGGCCTGCTGGATCCGGTCATCGCCGACGGCGGCTGCCGCCGACAGCGCGTCCCGCAGGTCGTCCCGGCCGATGGGCTGCATGAACGGGCGGCCGGTCGTCTCGTCGATCTGCTCGGTGGCGTTGCCGGCCCAGACACCCGCATAGCAGTCTGCCTGCAGCTCGACCCTGACGGCGCCGGAAGCAACTCCTTGGGGATCCTGCTGCGAGTAATTGATGGCGCCGGTCAGGTTCTGGATGTGGTGTCCGAACTCGTGCGCCACCACATATTCTTCGGCCAGCGGGCCCTCGGCGGCACCCAGCTGGTCGGTCAGCTGGTCGAAGAAGCCGGTGTCGAAATACGCAGTGGTATCGACCGGGCAGTAAAACGGTCCGACGGCGCTGGAAGCCGTGCCGCAGCCGGTACTGACCTGGCCGTCAAAAAGCACCACGGACGGCCGCGGGTACGTCATGTTGAAGCGGGGGAGTTCCTCGCCCCAGAACCGGTTGAGACTATTGACCGTGCCCACTACCCGGCAGTCGCGGCGCGTGTTGGCGTCCTGGCCGGTCTCGCACTGGGCCGAGATGCTGTCCGGCCCCGTGGCCTCCTGCTGCACTGAGGTTCCGGAGCCAAGTCCGAGCCCCTGCAGCAGCTCCGGTGGAACCCCCAGCAGCGAGGCGATGAGCACCACCAATCCGCCGCCGCCGATGGCGATCTTGCTGCCCATGCCACCGCGCCGGTCCTGGACCTGGGACGTGTCCAGCCGGGAGCCCTGGTTGAAACTCATGGGCTTAGAATAGCGCCGCCGGCCGCCGGTGGAGGCGCTATTGCTCCTTTTCCCCGAGTCCGCGTGCGGCCAAGGCGTCCCCGGTCTGCCGGGCATAAGCCACCGCGCCGATGATGACGGGCTGCACGATGGCGCGCGGGGACGAGCCAAGCCCGCGGGCCTTGGCCGCATCCCGGACATCGTGCAGGGACCCGAGCAGGTACGGGATGCTGCGCAGCATCAAGGAGATAGTCAAGGCGAAACGCTCGGGATCGGCGCCGAACCGCCGCAGGGGAGCCACGGCCGCAACCAGCCCGTCAAGCAGCCGCTGCGTCTCGGTGGTGGAGGTCAGCAGATTGGCCGCATAGATACAGGTCAGCAGGGCCGCCACCACCGCCAGTGCCCCTGCCGGAGAGTCGACCCACCAGCGGTAGGCGACCACTACCAGCAGGAAAAGCCACATGGCGCGCAGCGGAGTCACGAGCTTCCGGAGCGGAAGGCCCGCGGCTACATGAAGGACAACGACGACGGCCAGAACCGCCGTGCGGGGGAGGGCGCCGGGCAGGGCCAGAACCGTGATGCCGGCTGCGGCAAGCAGCAGGAACTTCAGCAGCAGTGGCGCCCGGTGCAGCCAGCTCCGCCCGGGTACGTAGGCGCTGATCAGGTGGGCCCGGCCTCTCACGGCGTCGACTCCCGGATGCCGGCGCAAAGCCTGCGGTAAAAGTCCGCGCCGGCGGGCGGATCGCCGTCGTAAACCACTTCGCCTGAGTCCACGACGAGCGTGCGTTCACTGTCCCGGGCCAGTTCCAGGTCATGGGTGGCCAGAATGACCTGCTGCGGCAGCGAGGCCAGCCGGTCCCGCAGCAGCAGCGTGTTCTTCAAATCAAGCAGGGTGGAGGGTTCGTCCAGCACCAGCACATCCGGATCCACTGCCAGCACGCTGGCCAGGGCAGCGAGCTGACGCTCCCCGCCGGAGAGCTGGTAGATGCTCTGGTCGGCCAGGGCGGCGAGGCCGAAACCGGTTAGGATTTCCATTGCCGCGTTCCGGCGGTCGGTACGGTTGCGGTGGATCCGCCGCAACGACAGCTCGACGTCTTCGAGCGGCGTGGGCATGACCAGCTGGGACAGAGGGTCGGTGAAGACGAACGCGACCTTCCGCCGTACCGCGGCTCCGTGCTTGGCCGTATCACGGCCGTCAACATCCACGGTACCGACGTCGGGGAGGACCAGGCCGTTGATCAGTTTAAGCAGGGTGGATTTACCGGAGCCGTTGGCGCCGATGATGCTGATGCGCTGCTCCCCGAGCGCCAAATGCGGCACGGACAGGATCGGTGCTGCGTCTTCGGCGAAGTCAGGACGGACCAGGACGTCGCGGAATTTGATCATTTCAGCGGGGCCGGCGAAGCAGATCAGGGAAGGCTTTGTGGATGCCGACGGCGATTGCAGCAGCCGCGGCGTTCTTGACCAGGTCCCCGGGGACGAACGGCAGGTCGGCAACCAGCGCAGCACCGAAGGCCAGCTGGCCGTTGAGCATCATGCCGGCGATGCCGCACAGATGCGTCAGAACGGTGCCTGCGGTGGCCGCCGCGAACAGCCACAGCGTGGTCAGCGTCGTCAGTTTGCGGGCCCGCCGGAGCGCCGGCCGCGCCAGCACCCCGATGAGAGCCGCCGCGAAGGGGAAGGAAAGCAGGTAGCCGGCCGAACCCATCGCCAGCACGCCCAGGCCGCCCTGGTAGCCGGCGAAAATGGGCAGGCCGACCAGGCCAAGGAGCACATACAGTCCCACCGCGGCGAACGCTCGGGCGCCGCCGAGAACCAGTCCGGCCAAGGCAACCACCATGGTCTGGAGCGTTATGGGCACACCGAGGATATTGCCAGCCGGGATCGGGGGAACTGCGATCGATGCGGCGGTCAGGGCGGCGAAGACGCCGATGAGGGCGAGATCGGTGCCGTTCCAGGAGCGGCGGCGGGGTGCGTTTCCGGCGGCAGGGGAGCCGCCGACGACGTCGGAGGCTGCAAGGTTCCGATTGTGGGCGGACTGCTTCGGCATCGAAAGCTCCTTCTATGGCATGGGGACAACATGTCTACCCCAACTACCGAGAATAGCGCCTGCGCGCCAAGGATCGTTTGTAGGTTTCCTTCGAAGTCATACGGGCCGGTAGACTGGAAAGGCTGATTTCTGCAGCATCGTGTACTGCACATTCCCTTATATTCCCTTTGGAGAGGTCCCACCTGTGATTACCGTTAATGATCTTGAGCTGCGCGCTGGAGCCCGTCTGCTCATGGACGCGGTGTCATTCCGTGTGGACAAGGGCGACAAGATCGGGCTGGTGGGCCGTAACGGAGCCGGCAAAACCACCCTGACCCGGGTTCTCGCCGGCGAGGGCATTCCGGCCTCAGGCCAGGTCACCCGCAGCGGAGACATTGGCTACCTGCCGCAGGACCCGCGGACGCCGAACATGGACCAGCTGGCACGTGACCGGATTCTTTCCGCCCGTGGGCTGGATATCGTCTCCGGCAAACTCCGCGCCGCGCAGGCCGACATGGCCAGCGAGAATGCGGAGGTCCAGGCCAAGGCCATGCGCAGCTACGACCGGCTCGAAGCCGAGTTCCTTGCTGGCGGCGGCTATGCTGCGGAAGCGGAAGCGGCCGCGATTTCCTCCAACCTGGCGCTGCCGGAGCGGATCCTGAACCAGCCGCTCAAAACTCTTTCCGGCGGCCAGCGCCGCCGTGTTGAACTGGCCCGGATCCTGTACTCGGGCGCCGACACCATGCTGCTCGATGAGCCCACCAACCACCTGGACGCCGATTCCATCAGCTGGCTTCGCGAGTTCCTGAAGAACCATCACGGCGGGCTGATCGTGATCAGCCACGACACCGAGCTGCTCGAAGCCACCGTCAACAAGGTCTTCTTGCTCGATGCCAACCGCGCCACCATCGACATCTACAACATGAACTGGAAGCGCTACCAGCTCCAGCGCGAAACCGATGAGCGCGCCCGCAAGCGTGAGCGAGCGAATGCGGAGAAGAAGGCCGGGGTCCTGATGGATCAGGCCAACAAGATGCGCGCCAAGGCCACCAAGGCCGTAGCAGCGCAGAACATGGCCAAGCGGGCCGAGCGGCTGCTCAGCGGACTGGATGCCGTACGTGCCAGCGACAAGGTCGCAGCGCTGCGTTTCCCGGATCCGTCTCCCTGCGGCAAGACCCCGATGACGGCCGAGGGACTGAGCAAGTCCTATGGCTCATTGGAAATCTTCACCGACGTGGACCTGGCCATTGACCGCGGTTCCAGGGTAGTGATTCTGGGATTGAACGGTGCGGGCAAGACCACGCTGCTGCGGATGCTCGCCGGCGTGGACTCGCCGGATACCGGCGAGGTCATTCCCGGGCACGGGCTGAAGATCGGCTACTACGCGCAGGAGCATGAAACGCTCGACACCGAACGCAGCGTGCTGGAAAACATGCGCACGGCCGCCCCGGATCTGCAGGACGCCGAAGTACGCAACATCCTGGGCTCGTTCCTGTTCTCCGGCGACGACGTCAACAAGCCTGCCGGCGTACTCTCCGGCGGTGAGAAGACCCGTCTGGCGCTGGCCACCATTGTTGCGTCCTCGGCCAACGTACTGCTGCTCGACGAGCCCACCAACAACCTCGACCCCGCCAGCCGTGCCGAGATCCTCGGCGCGCTGCGCAACTACAGCGGCGCGGTGGTCATGGTCAGCCACGACGAGGGGGCAGTGGAAGCGCTGAACCCGGAGCGCGTTGTCCTGCTGCCCGACGGCGTGGAGGACCTCTGGAACGAGAGCTATCTGGACCTGGTCACGCTCGCGTAGCGCTGACGGCTGCTGCTGGCGGCGGGCTTAGTCCCGCTCGCTCAGCAGGGAGCCATCCGTGCGGAATCCCTGGGCGTCCAGCACGGCGTCTTCTTCTTCCTCGGCGCTGGGGCGCTTGCGGGAACGCTTCTGCGCGGCTGGCCGTGGAGCGGGATTGGCCTCGTGGTAGCCGGCTTCTTCATCTTCCTCCTGCAGCCGGTCCATTCTTGCCTGCTGCCGGGCGGCGTAGCCATAGCCGACGAAGAACAGCACACCGAAGGCGTACCACTGCATGGAGTAGGACAGGTGCGGGCCTTCATCGATTGCCGGCTTGGGCATGAGGGCGGGACGCTCAGCCGGGGCGGGATTTTCGGCTGCCATCAAGCCGTAGCCGCCCGTGAAGATCGGGTAGTCCAGCTCGGCTGCATACTCGTCGAGCTGGATCGATGCCAGCTGTCCCTCCGGAGCACCGCGGTCCACTGATGACTCACCGGGCTTAACACGTGCGACGACGGTGACGTCACCCTCCGGGGCAGCCGGAACCGTGTCCGGGTGCCCGGCCACGTCATTGCCAATCGGCAGCCAACCGCGGTTGATAACGACCGCCGCGCCTGAGTCCAGCTTCAACGGGACCAGGACCTCGTATCCCGGACGGCCGTTGAGCGGGCGATTGCGCACCACCCGCTGGCCCGCTTCGTCATACTCGCCGCGCAGCACCACCGGCGTCCATTCATCGGCGTCGTCGGCTTCGGCGAAGATATCCGGCACGGTTTCAAAATCGACAGGGTCGGCGTCGTAATTGGATTCAATCGCCGCAATAACGTTGTGGGCCTGGTCCCTGCGGTCCATCTGCCAGTTGCCCAGCAGCACGCACACAGAGGCGAGCAACACCACCAGAAGGAGCCAGCCCAGCCACTTGGCGCTGAACAGAAAACGGTACATCGGCTAGCTTCCCTCTACTGGAGTGTCCAGCGGCTGAGTATCGCGCCACAGCCCGCGCAGCTTGAGATAGTCTTCCAGCCAGCCGCGGTGGTCCTCACAGGCCAGCCAGACCTTCCGCCGTTCGGGCGTGTGGATTTTCGGGTTGTTCCACCGCACCTGCCAAACCGCGGCAGCGCGGCAGCCCTTTCTGGAACACACCGTCTCAGCCGGCATTGGCTGCCCGCCTCCGGACAGCTGGTCAAAAATACTCACGCGGCGCTTTCGTCCTTCCGGCGCTTCGTCACCGGGCTCAGATTGCCCTCGAAGACCTCATAGCTGTCATGAACGGGCGCGGCAGGTCCTGCGCGCCGGTGAACTGTTTCCGAGCCGGTTGCCCGTTCCGGTCCTTCGCCGGGTGCGGCCGGGCCTGCCGCCGTGGCGGTTTCCTGTTCCTCGTCCACGATCTCGCCGGGCACCACCACGGGTTCAGCGGCCTTCGCAGCGGCTTCCGCGGATTCCAGTTCGCCGGCGGGTGCGCGGTCCAGCAACGCATCGCTGTGCTTGAGATTGCTCTGGTCGCTGCCGCCATTGGCAATCACGACCGCGATCCAGGGCAGGAAGACTGCTCCGGCAACAAAGAGCCACCTGGCCCAGCCGTCGATGAAAAAGAACAGCAGAAGGCAGGCCAAGCGGATTCCCATCGCAAGGGAATACTTGACCATCCGACGGTGCATCTCGTCCGTGTGGCTTTCGGGGACATCCGTAATGCTGAGGACTTCCCGATCATCATCTGGCTGCTTATTCATCACGCTCCAAAGACCCACTTCAATTCTCCCACGTGCCGGAACCCAGACGAAGTCCGTGGCCGGGATCGCCGGGATGGCCATGGTCACATGCGGGTCCGCAGCCTGCAGAAGGCTAGGATTCTTTAGAAATAAACCGCGTTCAACGGAGGTAAAAGTGAGCAACGAACAGCAGACCGGGCGAAGCGTCCTGGTCACGGGCGGTAACCGCGGGATCGGACTGGCCATCGCCAAGTCCTTTCTGGCCAACGGCGACAAGGTAGCCATCACCTACCGCAGCGGTGACGTTCCCGAGGGTCTGCTGGGCGTCAAGGCCGACGTCACCGATGCCGCTTCCCTTGACGCAGCCTTTACCGAGGTCGAGGCCGCCCACGGCCCGGTGGAAGTAGTCGTGGCAAACGCCGGCATCACCCGCGACACGCTGCTGCTGCGGATGAGCGAAGACGATTTCACTGACGTCGTGGACACGAACCTTGGCGGCGCCTTCCGCGTCATCAAGCGGGCCTCTAAGGGCATGATCCGGCTGCGCAAGGGCCGCGTTGTCCTGATCTCCTCCGTTGTCGGCCTGTACGGTTCCCCCGGCCAGATCAACTACGCCGCGTCAAAGTCCGGCCTGGTCGGCATGGCACGGTCGCTGACCCGCGAGCTCGGCTCCCGCGGCATCACCGCCAACGTGGTTGCCCCGGGATTTGTCAACACGGACATGACGGCCGAGCTGCCCGAGGATACCCAGAAGAACTACCTTGCCAGCATTCCGGCCGGCCGCTTCGCCGAACCGGAGGAGGTGGCCAATGTGGTCCGCTGGATCGCCAGCGACGAGGCCGCCTACATCTCCGGCGCCGTCATCCCCGTTGACGGCGGCCTTGGCATGGGGCACTAGCGGCGGCCTCGCGGCCTCGGCTGCATTTTGTCGGTTTCCTACAACAGGTCCGGCTTCACGTACTGGCAGTATGGAAGCAGACAACCATTACCGTTAAGCGTTTCCTACAAGGAGGCGCAGGGGAGTCCCCCGCAAAAATTGAGGAGCAGCCATGGGCGCATTGGAAGGCAAATCGGCCATCGTGACGGGTTCGTCCCGCGGGATCGGCGCAGACGTAGCGAAGAACCTCGCCGCTGAAGGCGCTTCCGTAGTCATCAACTACCGCCAGAAGGCGCCCCGCGCCAACAAGGTAGTGACGCAGATCGAAGAAGCCGGCGGCCGCGCGGTGGCCGTCGGGGCGGACCTCACCGTGCCGGAAGGCGCGCAGGCGCTGGTCGACGCAGCCAAGGAAAACTTCGGCGGACTGGACCTGCTGGTCCTCAATGCGTCCGGCGGCATGGAGACCGGGCTGGGTGAGGACTACGCCATGCGCCTGAACCGTGACGCCCAGGTGAACATGCTCAAGGCCGCCGTGGACGTCATGCCCTCGGGTTCGCGCGTCGTCTTCGTCACCAGCCACCAGGCGCACTTCATCGACACCGTCCCCACGATGCCCGAGTATGAGCCGGTGGCCCGGAGCAAGCGGGCCGGCGAGGACGCCTTGCGGGCCGAACTGCCGGCGCTGGAAGAGAAGGGCATCTCGCTGGTGGTGGTCTCCGGCGACATGATCGAAGGCACCGTGACCGCCACCCTGCTGGACCGCGCGGCGCCCGGGGCCATCGAGGCCCGCCGTGAGGCGGCAGGAAAGCTTTATTCAGTCGAGGAGTTTGCCGTGGAGATTGCCAGAATGGCGAGGGCGGACGTTCCTTCGGGACACACCGAGCTGGTCGGCGGAGCCGACTGGTTCCAGAACGCCCAGGCCTGAGTCCCTCAACCGGGACCTCAACCGGGACCTGAGCCGGCGGCTGCAGCGGAGTCCTTCCGCGGCAGCCGCCGGCCATTTAAGCGCACTGCCAGTCGATGCAACTAGAAAGACCAGAACCTCTCGAAGCCGGTCAGACGCCGGCGAAGAGCCTGGCGACGTCCAGATAAGGGATGTTGATAGCGGCGTCGGCGGCTTCGCGCACGGCCGGTTTGGCGTTGAAGGCCACGCCAAGGCCGGCGGCGGCCAGCATGTCGAGGTCGTTGGCACCATCACCGATCGCGATGGTCTGTGCCAGGTCGATGTTCTCGGCCTTGGCCCACTCACGCAGCGAGGCTTCTTTGGCAGCCCGATCGACGACGGCGCCATCCACCAATCCGGTCAGGGCACCTTCCGCCGTGCCCAGCAGGTTGGCCCGCCAGTAATGGAGTTTCAGATCCTCGGCCAGCGGGTCGAGGATCTGGCTGAAGCCGCCGGATACCACGCCCACCACATGCCCCGCGTCAAGGAATGCTTCCACAAGCTCGGCGGCCCCGTCAGAGAGCTGAACGGTCTCCCGGACCCGCTCGGTCACGTCCACGGGCAGATCCCGAAGTGTCTCCACCCGCGCATGGAGGCTCTCGGCAAAGTCCATTTCGCCGCGCATTGCCGCTTCGGTCACGGCAGCGACCTCCATATGCGTGCCGGCGTGCTCGGCCAGCAGTTCGATCACTTCCTGCTTGATCAGCGTGGAGTCCACGTCCATGATCAGCATCTTGCGGCGTGGTCCCGCCAGTTCGGCCGGCATGACCGCCGTTCCTAAGGTATCGGTGATCACCGGTTTGACCGCCGCCCGCAGCGCCGAGAGGCCGGCGGCGGTATCGCCGTCGTACCCGACGGTCAGTATGGTGGCCTTGAAGCGGTCGTTCTTGAAGTTTTCCAGTTCCACAATGTCCCCGCCGGCTTCGGACACGGCGTGCTGGACGGCGGCAAGATAGTCGTCGGGGAGTTCGACGCCGTAGGAAACAACGCGGAAAAGCGAGAGCATGCGGGATAGATCCTTATCTTAACTGCGGGGCCGGACGGATAAACAACGGGGAAATGTGCCGGATCCCATCATCGGTAACCGGCGTAGCGTTTGGCGAATGCTACGGCTTTTAGCCTAATGTCTACTCCTATGAGCGATGTTCTTGAATTTGCCGGAGTCAGCGTTGTCCGCGGGCGCAAGACCCTGCTTGACAGCGTCGACTGGCAGGTCAAGGACGGTGAGCGTTGGGTTATTCTCGGTCCGAACGGTGCAGGTAAGACGACGCTGCTGCAGATCGCCGGTGCCCGTCTCCATCCTACCAAGGGCGAAGCCGGCATCCTCGAAGAGACCATGGGCTCGGTGGATGTTTTTGAGCTGCGGCCCCGGATCGGCCTGGCATCGGCGGCGCTGGCCAGCCAGATACCCGAGCATGAAACGGTCCTCAACGTCGTGGTGACGGCCTCCTACGGTGTCACCGGACGCTGGCGCGAGCAGTACGAAAAGATGGACGAACGCCGCGCCTTCCGACTGTTGAACCAGTGGGGCATGTCCACCTTCCTGAACCGCCCGTTCGCCACCCTGAGCGAAGGCGAACGCAAGCGCGTGCAGATCGCCCGTGCACTGATGGCGGATCCGGAACTGCTGCTGCTGGATGAGCCGGGCGCCGGACTGGATCTGGCCGGCCGCGAGGACTTGGTGCAGCGCCTGAGCGAACTGGCCGCCGACGAGGATGCTCCCGCCCTTGTCCTGGTCACCCACCACCTCGAAGAAGTGCCGCCGGGCTTCACCCATGCCATGCTCCTGCGCGAAGGCGGCGTGGTGGCGCAGGGCCCCATAACCGAAGTCCTGACCGAAGAAAACCTCAGCTCGGCCTTCGATATGCCGCTTGAACTCAAGGAAGACGGCGGCCGCTACACCGCCGTCGCCCGGCGCAGCTAAGCTCTGCCCCTAGATGGATTTACTGCAGGCTGGAATCATTGCCCTGGCCGGGCTCTGGGCCGGAACGATCAACAGCATTGTCGGTTCCGGCACGCTGGTCACCTTCCCCATCCTGGTGGCGCTCGGCTTCGCCCCGGTGACGGCGACCATCTCCAATGCCATGGGTTTGATCGCCGGCAACGTCGGGGGAGTCTACGGCTACCGGCGTGAACTTTCCGGGCTCCGCAGCACCCTCAAGGTCCTGTTGCCTGCCTCGTTGCTCGGCGGCATCACCGGAGCGGCCCTGCTGTTGAACCTGCCCGAAGCAGTGTTTGAATACGCCGCCCCGTTCCTGATCGTGATCGCCCTGCTGTTCGTGGTCTTCCAGCCCCGGCTGCAGAAGTGGGTGCGTGAACGCGAGGCCGCCCAGGCCCGGGAGAAGAGCCACCCCTGGGTGCTGCTGTTCCTGGTCTACTTCGCCGGCGTATACGGCGGCTACTTTGTCGCCGCCCAGGGCGTCCTGCTCGTCGGGATCCTTGGTGTGTTCCTGCACGGCACGATCCAGCAGGCCAACGCCATAAAGAACGTGCTGGTGCTGGGCGTCAACATCATTGCCGCCATCTCCTACATGATTTTCGCGTTCGACCGGATCGACTGGTGGGTGGTGCTCATCATCGCGGTCAGTTCCCTCATCGGCGCCCTGGCAGGCTCCGCCGTGGGCCGGCGGCTCAAGCCTATTGTCCTGCGCGGCATCATCGTTGTCCTCGGCCTCGTGGCGCTCTACGTGATGATCTCGAACCTCATCGCATGAACTTGCAGTATCTGTCCTCGGCCCAGGATCCCCGCGTGGCCGACTACACCCAGCTGACCGACACGGCGCTGCGCCGGCGCCGCGAACCGGCCGAAGGCATGTACATTGCGGAGAGTTCCAAGGTGCTGCGCCGGGCCATCGGCGCCGGCCACACCCCGCGATCCTTCTTCCTGGCCGAAAAATGGCTGGCGGACCTGGAGGATGTGATCACGCAGTTCCCGGATGTCCCGGTGTTCGTCGGCGCGCCCGAGGTCCTCGAAGCGATCACCGGCTTCCACCTGCACCGCGGTGCAATGGCCGCGATGAACCGCCCTACCCCGCTGCCGGTCGCCGCGGTTCTCTCCGGCGCCCGCCGCGTGGCCGTGCTGGAAGACATCGTGGACCACACCAATGTCGGCGCCATTTTCCGTTCCGCTGCCGCCATGGGCATGGACGCGGTGCTGATCAGCCCCCGCTGCGCGGACCCGCTCTACCGCCGAAGCATCCGGGTGAGTATGGGGACGGTCTTCCAGATCCCGTGGGCACGGCTGGACGACTGGCCGGGTGAACTCGCCCTGTTGAGCCAAGAAGGATTTACGACGGCGGCGCTGGAACTTACCGAGGACGCCATCACCCTCGATGAACTCGAGTCACGCGATTTCGACAAGCTCGCCCTGGTCTTGGGCACCGAGGGTGCAGGTATGCTGCCGGAGACCCTGGCCGGCGTCGATCTGAAAGTCATGATCCCCATGCGCGCGGGCGTGGATTCCCTCAACGTGGCCGCCGCCAGCGCGGTGGCTTTCTGGGCCTGCCGCCCGGACTGAAATGTCCGGAGCATGGGTGCGCGCCGCGACGGGCCCGCTGCCAAGCCGGGTTGCCTTCCGGTTTCGACGTGGGGGCTTGGATACGGTAGTGTTTATTGCTGGTCCTGTGTGGACTGCTCTCTTTCCAATCCTTAAAGCCGCTGGCAAAATCCAGGGGCGCGATCAAAGGTTACACAATGAAGTCTGATATTCACCCGAAGTACGCCCCGGTTGTTTTCCGCGATCTGGCGTCCGGCGTTTCCTTCCTGACCAAGTCCACTGTTGGTTCCAACAAGACTGTTGAGTGGGAAGACGGCAACACCTACCCGCTGATCGAGGTTGAAATCTCCTCCGAGTCGCACCCGTTCTACACCGGCAAGCAGCGCATCATGGACAGCGCCGGCCGTGTGGAGCGCTTCAACGCACGCTTCAAGGGCTTCGGCAAGAAGTAATTCTTCGCCCACAGCTTTCCGCGAATGCCCGTACCGTTCTGGTGCGGGCATTCGTGCTTTAACGGAACCTCACGCCCTCGGGAGGTTAGGATGCGACTAGGCCCACCGCGCCGCAGATACGAGCACGACTGAACCGCCTTCGTCGAATGGAGAAGTCCGCCATGTTGAAAATCGCGATCATCCTCGGCAGCACCCGCCCCGGCCGCACTGGCTCGCCCGTGGCCAACTGGGTTTATGAGCACGCCCGCCAGCGTACGGATGCCGAATTCGAGCTGATCGACGTCGCCCAGCAGAACCTGCCTCTGCTCGACGAGCCGATGCCGCCGTCCACCGGGCAATACAGCAAGGACCATACCAAGGCGTGGTCGGCGAAGATTGCCCCGTTCGACGGCTACATCTTCGTCACCGCGGAGTACAACCATTCGGTTCCCGGCGCCCTGAAGAACGCCATCGACTTCCTGTACGCGGAGTGGAACAACAAGTCGGCCGGATTCGTCAGCTACGGCAGTGCCGGCGGCACCCGTGTGGTGGAACACCTGCGCGGGATTGCGGCCGAACTGCAGCTGGCCGATGTCAGGGCCCAGGTCTTCCTGCCCTTCGATGATGAATTCGACGACGACCAGGACTTCGTCCCCACGGACGAGGCCACCGAAGCCCTCACGCCGCTCTTCGACCAGGTCATTGCCTGGGCCGGGGCGATGAAGACGCTGCGCAGCTGACCTGCCCCGCTTCGCGCACTGGCCGCCGTCGGTGGTAAGACTGGAACGTTAAGTTGGTAGGCGTGGAGCACAGGGAGCGCAGATGTCAGAACACCGGCATGGTGAATACAAGGTCCTCGGCGGCAAGCTGGTTGTCGCCGACCTCGACGTCCTTGATGGCCGGCTGGCCAACGTTTCAATCAGCGGGGACTTCTTCCTCGAGCCCGACGAGGCGCTGGCGGACATCAACGCAGCCCTGAACGGACTGTCCACGGAGGCCAGCCACGGCGAGTATTCCGCAGCCATTTCCGCCGCGCTGGCTGCCGACGTCGTGCTTTTCGGATTTTCGGCCGATGCGGTGGCCGTGGCAGTGCGGCGCGCCTTGGCCAAAGCAACTGGATGGCTTGACCATCACTGGCAGGTCATCGGGCCGCAGACGCTGCCCATCCACCTCAACGTTGCCCTGGACGAGGTACTGGCACGGCGGGTGGGCGAAGGCAAACGGCCGCCCGCGCTGCGCCTGTGGGACTGGGACGAGCCGTCTGTGGTCATCGGCAGCTTTCAGTCCGTGCGCAACGAGGTGGATCCGGACGGAGCCGAGCGCCACGGCGTCACGGTAGTCAGGCGGATCACCGGTGGCGGAGCGATGTTCATGGAGCATGGCAACGCCATCACGTACTCCCTGTATCTGCCGCAGACCCTCGTGGACGGACTGTCCTTTGAAGCCTCGTATTCGTTCCTGGACGCCTGGGCGATGGCCGCACTGAAGAAGGTGGGCGTAGAAGCCTTCTACCAGCCGCTCAATGACATTGCGACGCCGGAGGGCAAGATCGGCGGGGCTGCGCAGAAGCGGCTGGCCAGCGGTTCCATGCTGCACCATGTGACCATGTCCTATGACATCGATGCGGACAAGATGACCAACGTGCTCCGGATCGGCAAGGAGAAGCTTTCCGACAAGGGCATCAGCAGTGCCAAAAAGCGGGTCGATCCGCTGCGCCGTCAGACCGGGTTGTCCCGCGCCGAGATCATCAACACCATGATGGATACCTTCAAGGACCGCTACGGGGCGGTGGAGGCCGGGATTTCCGAAGAGGAACTGGCTGCCGCCAAGGAACTCGCGGCCACCAAGTTCGCCACCGACGAATGGCTCAACCGCGTGCCCTGAACCTTCGGTGCAAGGAATTCCGAAACGAGGCGGTTGAAGTCGTCGGCGCGCTCGATCGCCGCAACGTGCGAGGCCCCGTCTCCACGGATGACTTCGAACCGTGCGCCGGGGATCGCGTCGGCGACCTCGCGCGCTATCCAGGGTGGCGTCAGCAGGTCCTGCTCGCCAACGAGGACCAGAGTGGGTGCCGTGATTGCGCCCAACCGGTCAAGGGCGTCGAACTGCAGGTAGGCATCTGCCTGCCGCCCGTAGGCCTCGGGACTCATCGGATACGGATTGCTTGCCAATAGCGCGGCGGTGTCCCGCACAGCCTCGTGGTTCCGGAGGAAGGCTGTGGAGAACAGCGACACGAACTGCTGGCCGCCAAACACCTGCCCCGTAGCGTCGTTCGCCTTGACCCAGCTCCAGATCTGGATCGGGTCGACGGCGCTTCTGGCCGGCGCGGCTCCCGATGCGGCGAGCACCAGCCGATCCAGCCGGTCGGCGTGCCGTAGGGCGAATTCCTGGGCAATCATCCCGCCCATGGAAAGCCCCAACAGGTGGGTCCGGGCAATCCCCAGCGCGTCAAGCAGGCCGGACAGGTCGTCCGCCATGTCCGCAATGGTGTACGGATGGCTGGCTTTCGAGCTGCGGCCCGCGTCGCGGTTGTCGACCAAGACCACCCGGAACTGGGTGGACAGGGCCGGGACCTGCGCCAACGTCCAGAGCGACGAGTCGTAGCCTATTCCCATCACCAGGACGAGTTCAGGTCCTTCTCCATGAATTTCGTAATACAGCACCTGCCCGTTCGTCTGCACCGTGCCCGCTGATGGCAGTTTTGCCTGGTTCGTGTTCATATTGATGCTCCTTGTGAGTGACCCGTCATCGGCTCGCGGCGTCTCCCGCGGCCAGAGATCGGGCTTGGTAAACCCCTACGCGTGGGGAACACTGTTACATGGGTAACCCCCGGTGTTACACCGGGGCCGGGTCTGAGCAGGCATGGCTGGGGATCGGTGAGCGATGTACGACGACGCCGAAGCGCCGCTGGTGGAGCAGGCGCGCGAGGCATACTCCAGCGGCGAGTGGTCGCAGGCGTACGACCTGCTCGTCGGACTGGACGCGCGCGGCCGACTTTCGGTGCAGGACCTGGGGCTTCTGGCCGAAGCCGCCTATGGCGCCGGTCATCTCGACGTGACGATCGAGGCGTGGGAACGCGCGCATGCGGAGGCTGTGCGCCTCGGCGACCCGATCGCAGCGGCCGGTGCGGCGGCCCGCGTAGCCTTGCATCTGCTCATGGATACTGCTCTGATGGCGCCGATCCGCGGGTGGGTCAAACGGGCAGAGCGGCTCTTGGCGGGCCAGGAGGAGACGCCGGTCCATGCCTGGCTGGCGGTCATCAGGAGCTACGAGCGCCTGATGATAGGCGACGTCGGCGCCGCGCGCGAATGGGCCGCCCGGGCGGTCGAGGTGGGTTCGAGCTGCAACCCGGCAGCGGCTGCCGTCGGCAGGGTGGCAGAGGCCCACGCGGTAATTCTGGAGGGGGACGTCCGCCGGGGCCTGATACTTGTCGACGAAGCCGCGGTGGCCGCCGTCTCCGGTGAACTGGATGCCATGTCGACGGGAATGGTTTACTGCGAGCTCGTGTGCATGCTCCAGGGGCTCGCTCAGTACGACCTCGCCGAGGAGTGGACGGAGGCCATGGAGCGGTGGCGCCACGGAAACGGTATCGGCAGCACCCATGGTCGCTGCCGTGTCCACCGTGCCCAGATCCTGCGGCTTCGCGGGGCAACCGCCGAAGCGGAGCAGGTGGCCCTGGCGGCGTGCGCGGAGCTCCGGCCATATCTTCGGCGCGAGTTCGGGTGGCCACTTACAGAATTGGGCCGCGCGCGATACCAGTTAGGCGATCTAAACGGTGCGGAGGAAGCTTTCCTCGCAGCTCGCCAGGCTGGCTGGGATCCGGAACCGGGCCTCGCCCTTGTGCGGCTGGCTCAGGGCGACGTGGCTTTGGCGGCCGCATCCATCCGGGACTCACTCGAACATCCCGTGACCGTCCCTTCCAAGGAACTCCCGCCGAACACCGCACTACGCCGGGCTCCGCTGCTGGCCGCAAGCGTCGAGATCGAAGCGGCGGCCGGAGCCCTCGTGGCCGCCCGTGACTCCGCCGACGAACTTGCCCAGATAGCCGCCTCGTTCGAGAGCAGGGCATTGTCTGCCAGTACGGCTATGGCGAACGGACGAGTGCGGCTCGCCGCCGGTGAGGTGCCCGGAGCCCGGAGTGCCTTCCAGAGTGCCGTGCAGCTGTGGAGCCTGGTAGGAGCACCTTACGAAGTCGCCTTGGCGCGCACCGGGCTCGCACAGGCGCACCGCGCTGCGGGGGATGAAATCAGTGCCGGCCTGGAGCAGGCGGCTGCCGATGCTGCCGTCGAAATCCTTAGAGCGGGCCATCAGGCAGAAGAACGCAAAAGCGGGCCCAACTCCCTCCGCCGGACAGGCGACTACTGGTTCATCTCATTCGAGGAAAACACTGTTGCCCTGCGCGATCTGAAGGGGCTTCACTATCTGGCGCGGCTCCTCGCACATCCCGGCAGGGAGTTCCACGTGCTCGACCTCGTATCGAGCGGGACTGATCCAGCTGCGGTCCATGCGGGTCTGCCTGATCCCGAGCTCCCGTCTTCCGGCTGGGGAGACGCAGGCCCCATGCTGGACGACCAGGCGAAGAACGCCTATCGTCGGCGACTTGCGGAGATCGATGAGGACCTCGATGAGGCCCGTCTCATGCGGGACCGCGGGCGTGTTGTCCAGGCGGAGGCGGAACGCGAGTTCCTCATCCGCGAGCTATCTAGGGCTGTCGGACTCAGCGGGCGTGGCCGGCGCGCCGGCTCCGCATCCGAACGCGCCCGCGTCAGCGTGACCCGGGCAATCCGCCATGCCATGGACCGGATTCGTGAGCACGACCCGCCGTTGGCGGAGCACCTCGAGCGGACCATCCGGACTGGGACTTACTGCGTCTACCTCCCAGACTCACGCGTCAACGTGGCCTGGGTAACCTGATCAGAATGCCTGGACCAACTGCCGCCCCTGCACAGTCAGGGCGCGGAGCAGATGGTCGCGCTGCTCGATGACGATCCGGCGCAGGGCGGCCGGCGCGTCGCTGTGGCCGGCCAGCCATTCGTCCGTACGAACAACGACGGCGTGCTGCCGCGGCTCGGCGCCCGGCTCGAGGTCCTGGGCAAGGGGATAGAAACCCCTGACAATGCGGCTGGCAATCTCGATGCTCTTCTGCGCCCAGACGCTTTCGATGCTCTGGAAGTACGGCTCGACGTAGGGATCCAACAGTTCATGGTCGGCGGCGGTAAAGCCGTCGATGGTCGCATCGAGCAGTTGGTTGGACAGTTCGGAGCCGGCCACTGCGTCAGCCCAAGCCTGCGCCTTGACTGCAGGATCGGGACGCGCTGTCATGGCTGTCAGGTGCCCTGCTCTGCCGGCTGCGTTCAGGTCCGCCGCCAGCTCCGTGTCCAGCTGCTCCTGGCTGGCGTGGCCGGTGGCGGCGAGTGCCTGCCAGAAACGCCAGCGCAGGTCGGTGTCCAGCGTCAGCCCGGCAACGCTTTCAGTGCCGTTCAGCAGGTCTGCGATGTAGCCGGCATAGCGCGGGGTCGAGCGGGATAATGCGGCCAGGGACCGGGCCCAGGTCAGCTGCTGGTCGCTGCCGGGCGCGGCCTTTCCCAGTTCCAGCCGCACGGAGTCAACAAAGCGCTCCCGCTGTACCGTCCGCTCAACTGCGGGCAGGTAGCGATCCAGCGCTGTCCTGGCACAGTCGAGCAGCATTTGCAGCACACCGTTGTCCGATTCGGCGGGAGCGAAGCGTTCCACGGCGCCCAGGTAGTCTGCCGGTGCCAGCAGCCCGTCGCGGGTCATGTTCCATAAGGTTGACCAGCACAGGGCGCGGGCCAACGGATCGGTGATCTTGTCCAAGGCAGAGAGCACGGTCTGCAGCGAGGCGGCATCGAACCGGACCTTGGCGTACGTCAGGTCGTCGTCATTGACCAGCAGCAGCGCCGGGGCTGGCCGCCCCGCGAGCTCCGGAACGTCCGTCGCCGCTCCGGCCAGGTCCAGCTCCACGGAATCGGTCCGCACCAGGGCACCACCGGCGTCGAAGTTGTAGAAACCGAGCCGGAGCCGGTGCGGCCTCTCTACGGTCCGGGCGGTGACGGGATCCATTGCCTCCTGGACCAATCGCACCCGGGCCAGCCGGTCGCCGTCGTACTCAGTCTCCGGAACCAGCGTGGAAATGCCGGCAGTCTGCAGCCACAGGGAGGACCAGCGGCGCATATCCCGCCCCGAGGCGTCGCTGAGGACGGTCAGGAAGTCATCAAGGCTGGTGTTCGAGTAGGCGTTGTCCCGGAAGTACTGGCGGGCGGCACCGATAAAGGCGTCGAAGCCGACATAGGCGACCAACTGCTTGAGCACCGCGGCGCCCTTGGCATAGGTAATCCCGTCGAAATTTTGCTTGGCGGCCTCCAGGTCCCGGATGTCGGCGACGATCGGATGCGTTGTGGGCAGCTGGTCCTGCACGTAGGCCCAGGCCTTGCGGCGGTTGGCGAACGCGACCCAGGCGTCCTTCCACGCGGTGGCTTCCACCAGCGCCAGCGAGCCCATGTAGTCGGCGAAGGACTCTTTGAGCCAGAGGTCATCCCACCACTGCATCGTGACGAGGTTGCCGAACCACATGTGGGCCATCTCGTGCATGATGGTGTTTCCGCGTGCCTGGTACTGGGCATCCGTGGCCCTGGATTTGAAGACGTAGGTTTCGGTGAAAGTGACCAGCCCCGGGTTTTCCATGGCACCGAGGTTGTATTCGGGCACGAAGGCCTGCTCGTACTTGCCGAAGGGATAGGGGTACTCGAACAACTCGTGGAAAAAGTCCAGTCCGGCCTTGGTGAGCGTGAGAATTTCCTTCGCATCGAAAGCCTCCGCCAGCGATGCCCGGCAATAGGCCCCCAACGGGACCTCCAGTTCGGTGCCGTCCGCAAGGGTGCGCTTCCAGCTGTCCTCGACGAAGTGGTACGGGCCGGCGAGGACCGTGGTGATGTAGGTGGAGATGCGCTCGGTCGGGGCAAAGCGCCGGATCGAGAATCCGGGCGTAGAGGTCATCTCCTCACACACCGCCAGCGGGCTGTTGGAGGACACCTGCCAGTCCGACGGCGCAGCGACATTGAAGGTGAAGCTGGCCTTCAGGTCAGGTTGTTCGAAGTTGGCGAAGACCCGGCGGGCATCCGCCGGCTCATACTGCGTATACAGGTAGATCCGGCCGTCCGCAGGGTCCACGAACCGGTGGAGTCCCTCGCCGCTGCGGCTGTAAGGGGCAGTACCGACGATGGTGACTTGGTTTTCGGCGGCCAGGTCCGCGAGGTGGATACGCGAGCCGTCCACGACGGCGTTCGGATCCAGCTGGATCCCGTTCAGCATGACCGAGTGGATGCCATCGTGGATAAAGTCCACAAAGGTCCCGGCTCCCGGTTCATTGCACTTGAACGTGATGACGGAGCGGGAAATGTAGCCGGTTGCCTCCGGGTCCAGGACACCTCGCAGGTCCAGCGCTACATCGTAGTTCTCGACTTCGATGAGTTCTGACCGTCGGCGGGCCTCGGACCGGCTAAGATTCTCGTTCTTCACCCGGCCCATTTAACCATGGTGGCCAGCGCACTGGTCCGCGGTAAACACGCTGTTGTGGAGCAAAAGCGTGTGCCGGAGCCAAATACGTGAAACGCTTTTGCCATGTCGGACTTGTTTGAGGACTACGCCACCGCGGCGAAACGCAGCCCTGCCTTCGACGAGATGTTCGGCGCCGGCCAGATGCCGCGCGCCGAGTACGCGCATGTGGCGGCAGCACTGGGGGAATTGACGCTGGCGGATGTCACCTCACGGGCAGATTCCATGGCCCGGACCTTCCTGGACCGCGGCGTCACCTTCGACTTCGCCGGCGAGGAACGGCCCTTTCCGCTGGATCTCGTGCCGCGGATCATCTCAGGGTCCGACTGGAACATCCTGGAGCGCGGCGTCACCCAGCGGGTCCGGGCACTGGAGTTCTTCCTGGACGACGTCTATAACCGGATGTCGGTGGTGGCGGACGGCGTGATTCCGCGCAAGCTCATCACCTCCAGCGCCAACTTCCACCGGGAAGCATACGGCTTCGATCCGGCCGGAGGCGTGCGCGTGCATATCGCCGGAATCGACGTGGTCCGGGACCAGTCCGGCACCTTCCGTGTCCTGGAGGACAACGTCCGCGTTCCCAGCGGCGTCAGCTACGTGATCGAGAACCGACGCGCCATGGCGAAGGGCCTGCCGGAGGCATTCGGGCAGCAGCCCATCCGCCCGGTCGAGGAATACCCGCGGCGGCTGCTGACGGCGCTGCGCAAAACCGCACCTGCCGGCGCTGAGGATCCGACCGTCGTCGTACTCACTCCCGGCGTTTTCAACAGCGCCTATTTCGAACACACCCTGCTGGCCGGACTGATGGGCGTGGAACTGGTCGAAGGCCGGGACTTGATCTGCCGTGCCAACCGGGTCTACATGCGCACTACCGGCGGCGAGCAGCGCGTGGACGTGATCTACAAGCGGATCGACGACGAGTTCCTCGACCCGCTGCAGTTCAGGTCCGATTCGATGCTGGGCTGCCCCGGCATCGTCAATGCGGCCCGGGCCGGCAACGTGACCATCGCCAATGCAGTGGGCAACGGCGTCGCCGATGACAAACTCGTTTACAGCTATGTGCCGGACCTGATTCGGTACTACCTGAGCGAAGAGCCTATCCTTCCCAACGTGGACACCTTCCGGTTGGAGGAACCCCAGGCCCGCGAAGAAGTCCTGGACCGGCTCGATGAACTGGTGGTCAAGCCAGTGGACGGTTCCGGCGGCAAAGGACTCGTGATCGGGCCGGATGCCACCAAAGAGGAGCTGGAGACGCTGCGCGCCAAGGTTCTCCAGGATCCGCGCGGCTGGATTGCCCAACCGGTGCTCCAGCTGTCCACGGTCCCCACCATGTCCGGCGGCCAGTTCAGCCCGCGCCATGTGGACCTGCGCCCCTTTGCGATTAACGACGGCGACGACGTCTGGGTGCTGCCCGGCGGATTGACCCGGGTGGCGCTGAAGGAGGGGTCGCTGATCGTCAACTCCAGCCAAGGCGGTGGGTCCAAGGACACCTGGGTGCTCGCCGACGATTCGTCGGACACGCAGGTCGAAACGACCGGCAGTCCTGCCGTTGTGCCTGCCCCGCCGGCGCGGGAACAGGCGAGTGTCTGGCCGGTGGATTCAAACTGGCCCGACAGCCAGCCGGAACAGTAAAGGACGTTGTGACACTGAACCAAGGAGGCACGAACCGATGCTGAGCCGCATTGCGGAATCCCTGTTCTGGATAGGCCGGTATGTGGAACGCGCCGATGGTACGGCGCGCATTCTGGACGTCAATCTGGAGCGGCTGAACCAGTTGCAGCCGGACGAGCAGCGCCTGGTGGCGCGGCAACTGCTTGGGATCATGGGCTCGCGCCCGGACAGTGACGACTTCGGCCTGGGCGATCTGCTGAACAAGCTGGCCTATGACCGGGTGAGTCCGACCTCCATCGCCGGTGCGCTCGGGGCTGCACGCGAAAACGCCCGCCGGGCGCGCGAGACCGTCTCCTCAACGCTCTGGGAAGGGCTGAACACCACTTGGTACGGGCTCAGCCAGCACCGTAAGGACGTGGTGGGCACCTACCGGTTCTGCCACTGGGTGCTGGAACGCACCGCCATGATCAAAGGCTTGGCCGATACCACCATGAGCCACGACGAGAGCTGGCAGTTCCTCGCCCTGGGCCGCAGCCTTGAAAGGGCGGACATGACGGCCCGCATGCTCTCCACCCAAGGGGTGCTCTCTGCCGGGCTGTCCTGGGTGAACATGCTGCGCTGCGCGGGAGCTTACGAGTCCTTCTTGCGCACCCGGCGCGGGGCCTCAGGTGAAGAACAGGCCGCGGAGTTCCTGCTGCTGGACCGGTTGTTTCCGCGGTCCATTGTCTACGCGCTCAGCGACGCGGAAAAGGCCCTCGAGCGCCTGGATCCGTCCTATCAGCGGATCGGCTTCATCAACGACGCGCGCAGGATTGTTGGCCAGGCCCGCACCTTCCTGGAGTTCCACCAGCCCGATGATCTGCTGGCCGAGTTGCCCGAGCACATGGACCGCGTCCAGAGGGCCTGCGCCCAGGCTTCCGATGCCGTCACCCGGACCTACTTCGCCCAGCCCATCGATCTGTCCTGGGTGGGGGAAGTCTCATGAGCCGGCTGCGCATCGAACACCGGACCGGGTACCGCTACGACCGCAGCGTCACGCTCTCCTACAACGAGGCACGGATGACGCCCCTCACCGACTCCCAGCAAGTGGTGCTGGAATCATCCCTGACGGTCAGCCCATCGAGCGCCGTCGTCAGCAATTACCGCGATTACTGGGGCACCCGAGTCACGGCCTTCGATATGCAGACGGCGCACGACTTCCTCGAAGTCACCTCGCTGACCACAGTAGAAGTCCATCGCAGCCAGAGGATTCCGGCCGCGGAGGAAACGGCGGATTGGTACGTGCTGCGGTCCGATCCGGTCTTGGACGACTACGCCGATTGGCTGCCCCAGACCCCTCTCAGCGAGCCTGGCGAGGAGGTCCTGAGATCGGTGCGCGAGTTGACGGATGGACTGCCGCCGCATGAGGCCGCCCACGCCCTGATGGCCTGGCTCAAGGCGGAAATGCAGTACGTCCCCGGCGTCACCGGGGTGCAGTCCAACGCTGAGGAGGTGTGGAACCACCGCAAGGGCGTTTGCCAGGACCTGGCACATCTGGGCATCGGCGCGCTGCGCGGCCTCGGTATTCCCGCCCGGTACGTCTCCGGGTACCTGCATCCCAAGCCGGACGCGGGGATCGGCGAGACGGTAACGGGGGAGTCCCACGCCTGGCTGGAGTGGTGGGACGGAGAATGGCGCAGTTGGGATCCCACCAACGCCGGCCCGATCAGCGACCTGCATGTGTCCGTGGCCCGCGGCAGGGACTACCGCGATGTCTCTCCGCTGAAGGGCATACTCTCCGGCGGCGGCCGGTCCGAACTCAAGGTGCAGGTCGAGGTAACCCGGCTGGCATGAAGACGCAGAGGAGCGAAATGAGCGAGCTACCTACCGTGGAACTCCACATCCACATCGAGGGAACGCTGGAGCCGGAGCTGATCTTCCGGCTAGCCGAACGAAACGGCATCGAGCTGCCGTATGGAGATATCGAAGAGCTACGCCGGCACTATGAGTTCATCGACCTGCAGTCCTTCCTGGACCTGTACTACAGCAATATGGCCGTACTCCGGACCGCGGATGATTTCGCCGACATGACCAGGGCGTACCTGACGCGGGCGGCGGCCGCGGGGGTCCGCCACGCGGAAATCATGATGGACCCGCAGGCCCACCTGTCCCGCGGAATCCCTTTGGCCACCTCGGTGGGAGCCGTTGCCGAAGTGTTGGCGAAGAGTGAATCCGAATTCGGAGTCAGCACAGAGCTGATAGCCGCATTCCTGCGGGATCGCCCCGCGGAAGAGGCACTCGCCGTACTGGACGACTTGCTTGAGATGGAAGTACCGATCATCGGTATCGGCCTGGATTCAGCCGAGCGGGACAACCCGCCCCGGAACTTCGTGGCACTGTACGAGAGGGCCCGCCAAGCGGGCCTCAAATGCGTGGCACACGCGGGAGAGGAGGGGCCGCCGGACTATATCCGCGAAGCGCTGGACCTGCTGGCGGTGGACAGGATCGACCACGGCATCCGGTGCATGGAGGACGAGGAACTGGTGGAGCGCCTCATCGCCGAGCAGGTTCCGCTCACTGTATGCCCGCTATCCAATGTGCGGCTGCGGGCTGTGGACACGTTGCCCGAGCACCCTCTGCCGCAGATGCTGCAGCGCGGCCTGAACGTGTCCGTAAACTCGGATGATCCAGCCTACTTCGGTGGTTATATCGACGAGAATTTCCGCCAGGTGCGCGCGGCCTTCGATTTGAGCACCGCGCAGCTAGCCGATCTGGCCGCCAACTCCGTCAGGTCAGCCTTCCTGACGGACACGCGCCGGCGCGAATTGCTGGCCGAGGTTGAACAGTGGCGGCAACAGCAAGCCTAGGTAAGCACGACGTTCAGACTTTGTATCTGGATCTACCATGGTGATGGCTTGTAGTCCTTCAGGAAGCAGCCGTAGAGATCCACGCCTTCCTCCCCTTGGACCACGGGATCGTAGACACGGGCAGCACCGTCGACGAGATCCAGCGGGGCGTGGAAACCTTCGTCGGCCAGCCGCATCTTGGTGTGGTGCGGCCGCTCATCGGTAATCCAGCCGGTGTCCACGGCGGTCATCAGGATGCCGTCCTCGGTGAACATTTCTTCCGCGCTGGTTCGGGTGAGCATGTTCAACGATGCCTTGGCCATATTGGTGTGCGGGTGGCCGGGACCCTTGTAACGACGCGAGAACTGCCCTTCCATGGCGGACACGTTCACGATGTACTTCCGCCGCGCGGACGAGGCAGCCATGGCGGGGCGCAGCCGGCTGACCAGCAGGAACGGCGCCGTCACGTTGCACAACTGGACTTCGAGCATTTCCAGCGGATCCACCTGGTCAACAACCTGCGTCCAGCTGTTAATGTGCGTGATGTCGGGGACCAGTCCACCGGCGTCGATCGCTGTTCCGTTGCTGATCCGTTCCGGCGTCGCGGAACGTGCGGTCAATGCCAGGGCCGTGATCTCGTCCGCCGCAAGCACCGGGTGGGAGGAAACTGAGCCGGCCAGGGCGATCGGATGCTTGTCATGGGCGTGGCCAAAGGTCACCAGTTCGGGGACGGTGCCGGCCCCGGCAGCCAGCGGCTCCGATTCGGCGTCGACGAGGGGACGGTAGGCATTGGGGGAGCGGCGCACGGTCTGGGCGGCATTGTTGATCAGGATGTCCAGCGGTCCCGCTTCGGCGACTGAATCGGCCAGGGCGATGACCTGTGCCGGGTCGCGCAGATCGATCCCGACAATGCGCAGCCGGTGGATCCAGTCCGCGCTGTCTTCCAACGCCATGAAGCGGCGCGCCGCGTCCTTCGGGAAACGGGTAGTGATCGTGGTGTGGGCGCCGTCGCGCAGCAGGCGCAGGGCGATGTACATGCCGATTTTGGCGCGGCCGCCGGTCAGCAGGGCACGCTTGCCGTGCAGGTCGGCCCGCGCTTCCCGCTTGCCGTGGCTGAATGCCGCGCATTCGGGGCAGAGCTGGTGGTAGAAGGCGTCCACCTGGGTGTACGGCTGCTTGCAGATGTAGCAGTTCCGCGGCCGGATCAGATGTCCGGCCACGTCGCCCCGGGCGGAGGAGGTCAGCTGCAGCCCCTGGGTTTCGTCGTCGATCCGGTCCTCGGCCGCGGTAGCAGTCCGCGACATGACCTCCCGGTCGGCGGCAGCAACGGCGTCGCGCTTTTGGATCTTGCGGTGCCGTTTGACGGACTTGAACATCTTCCCGGTGGCGCGGCGCACTGCCACATAGTCCGGATGGTCCTCATCCAGGACATGGATCTGCTCGAGCACTTTCACGCACGCGGCGATTTCTTCCGGGGTCAGGTCTGGCTTGCTCATGTGGTGCTGTTTCACTCCGGAAGACTTGGCAGGGGATGGCCCGCATTGATACCGGGCCTTGCCAAGTTTACTGCCCCCGGGCTCCGTCCGTTGAACCCGGGGGACAGGAGCCTACGGGGTAGCCACCGGCGACGGGTTCTGGAGCAGGACCTCCTGGCCCTTGCTCAACACCGTCAACCCGGAATCGGTCACGGTAAATCCGCGCGCGCGGTCCAGCTCGGCGTCGACGCCGATGCTGGCGCCGGCAGGCACGTGCACATTCTTGTCCAGAATGGCCCGGCGGATGACAGCGCCTTCGCCCACGGTCACCTTGTCCATCAGAACGCTGTCCGACACTTCCGCCCGCTCGGCCACAAAGACATTAGTGGCGAGAACCGAACCGGAGACCTCGGCACCGGAGACCACAACACCCTGGGACAGGATCGAATCAAGCGCGGTCCCGGCGGCCCCGCTGACCCCGCGGACCAGTTTGGCGGGCGGGGAGACGGACTGCCGGGTATAGATCGGCCACTCAAGGTTGTACAGGTTGAATGCCGGAAGCGGGCTGATCAGGTCCATATGCGCGTCGTAGTAGGAATCCAGCGTTCCGACGTCGCGCCAGTACTGCTGGTCGGCAGCCGTCGAACCGGGCACGTCGTTGGCGGTGAAGTCGTAGACGGCAGCCTCACCGCGGTTCACGAAATACGGGATGATGTCCCCGCCCATGTCGTGGTTCGTGTCCAGCCGTTCGGCGTCGGCTTCCAAGGCAGCCAGCAGCGCATCGGTATTGAACACGTAGTTGCCCATGGACGCCAGGAAGCTGTCCGGATCATCCGGCAGGCCCGGGGTGCTGGCGGGCTTTTCGACAAAGGCCTTGATGCGTGTCGGCGCCTGCGGGTCGGTTTCGATCACGCCGAACTGGTCAGCGAGCTTCAGCGGCTGGCGGACGGCGGCGACGGAGGCCGGTGCCCCGCTGGCAATATGGTCCTCAACCATCTGGGAGAAATCCATCCGGTACACGTGGTCCGCACCGATTACGACGACGATGTCCGGATTTTCGTCATGGATCAGGTTCAGCGACTGGTAGATAGCGTTGGCACTGCCCAGGAACCAGCTCTTGCCGCGGCGCTGCTGCGCCGGCACGGATGCCACATAGTTGCCCAGCTGGGTTGCCATCCGCCAGGTCTCGGAGATGTGCCGGTCAAGACTGTGCGACTTATATTGGGTCAGCACGACAATCTTCCGGTACTCCGAATTGACCAGGTTGGACAGCGCGAAATCGATCAGCCGGTAGCTGCCGGCAAACGGCACGGCCGGTTTGGCCCTGTCTGCCGTCAATGGCATCAACCGCTTGCCCTCGCCGCCTGCTAAGACTACGGCGAGAACTTTCTTCTGTGGCATTGCATCTTCCCCGTTCAGTCGCTTAGTTCGTCCGTGAACCAACTATGAAGTCCCCCACGACTTCAGACTAGAGGAGAACCCCCGGGTGCACTACGTTAGGTTTCGTGCGGATAGATATTGTGACGAAGGAATTCCCCCCTGCCATCTATGGCGGCGCCGGTGTTCATGTGGCCGAGCTCAGCCGTGTGCTGGCAGACAAAGTGGATCTGCGTGTCCACGCCTTCGGGGCTGACCGCCCGGCTGACTTCCACGGGGCGACGGTGCGCAGCTATGCGGTTCCGGCGTCCCTGAACGAGGCCAATCCCGCGGTCCAGACACTCGGAGTTGACCTCGAAATGCTCGCGGGCATCGAGGGCGCGGACCTGGTCCATTCACACACCTGGTACGCCAACATGGGCGGACATCTGGCCAGCCTGTTACACAACATTCCGCACGTATTAAGCGCGCATTCACTCGAGCCGCTGCGCCCGTGGAAGGCCGAGCAGCTCGGCGGCGGCTACGCGGTTTCGTCCTGGGTGGAGAAGACTGCCTACGAGGCCGCGGCGGCAATCATCGCGGTGTCCGCCGGAATGCGGAACGACATCCTGCGCAGTTACCCCGATGTGGACCCCGACAAGGTAAAGGTCGTCCACAACGGCATCGACGTCGAACTGTGGCACCGGGACGAAAACGACGACGCCGTTCGCGCCCTGGGTATTGATCCGTCCCGTCCCAGCGTGGTGTTCGTGGGCCGGATAACGCGCCAAAAGGGCGTGCCGTACCTGCTGCGTGCGGCCAAGCTGCTTCCGCCCGAGGTGCAGGTTGTGCTCTGCGCCGGCGCGGCGGATACCCCGGAACTCGGTGCCGAGGTCAACGCCCTGATCGAAGACCTGCGCGCGGAACGCGACGGCGTGGTGCTCATCGAGCGGATGCTTCCCCGGAACGAGCTCATCCAGGTGCTCAGCCATGCGACGGCCTTTGCCTGCCCGTCCATTTATGAACCCCTCGGCATCGTCAACCTCGAAGCCATGGCCTGCGGTGCCGCGGTCGTCGCCAGCGCCACCGGAGGCATTCCGGAGGTTGTCGACCACGGCGTCACCGGCACGCTGGTCCCACTGGAACAGGTCCAGGACGGCACGGGAACGCCGCTGGATCCCGAAAAGTTCGTGCAGGATTTCGCGGCCGCATTGACAGAGACGGTCAGCGACCCGGCCCGCGCCCGGAAGCAGGGCGAGGCCGGACGCCGCCGCGCGGAAGAGCATTTCTCCTGGCACTCCATCGCGGAGACCACGCTTGAGGTCTACCGCAGCGTACTGAAGTAGAGCGCAGAGCCCCGCCGAACCGGTAGCCCTGGCGGCGGGGCTGAGCGTTGGGTCAGTTCCCCGCTGCTGCCTGGCGTTTCTCCCGTTTGGCTGCCGCCTTCTGGCGGGCGATCAGAATTTTCTCATCCACGGGAGCCCCGCCGCTGGCGCGGCGTGTGCGTGCATAGGCCATGGCTTCTTCCTGGCGCATGCCTTCAGCACCGGAGGCGATCTTCGCGCGAAGGTGCTCCGGGCCGTAGCCGAAGGCATCCACCAGGTCCAGCGAGAACGGGCGCAGACGGGCAAGCAGCCTGTTGATGTAGTCGCCGAGCGTCCGGGCGCGCTGTGCGGAGAGCCGGCCGTTCATCAGGTACCAGCCCAGGTTCTTCTCCACCAGACCCAGCCCGAAGAGGTCCCGGACCCAGGTCAGCACCTGGCGGGTGTCCCGGTCCTCCATTCCAGGTAGCGCCCGGGTGAAGGCCTCCCACTGCAGCAGCTCGGCATGCGCGCGCGCCGCTTCGATGAGCTCGTTCTGGTGCTCATTGAACAACGCTGCGGCTTCGGCCTGCGGCAATCTGCTGGCGCTGCGCAAAGCGTTACCCGCCTCCTTGACCATCGCGGACACCCGCTCGGTCAGCAATTGGCGCTGGGTGTTTTCATCCTTGAGGTAATTGGCGGACTTCTTCTCGGAGCCGCTGTCCACAAAGGTCTGAGCGACCTGCCGCAGGCCGGTCCTATGCAGCGTGGCGTCTGCGGCCTTGTGGGCCACCCAGCGGGCCATCACGCCGAAGTCGGCATGGCGGAATTCCTTGGCATAGTCGGCCAGCAAACGCTTGGCGACCAGCTGCAGCAGGACGTTGTTGTCACCCTCGAAGGTCGCGTAGACATCCAGATCGGCATGCAGCGACGGGAGCCGGTTCTCCGCGAGGAAGCCGGCGCCGCCGCAGGCCTCGCGGCACTCCTGAATGGTGTCAAGGGCGTGCCAGGTACTCAAGGATTTGAGGGCCGCGGCCAACGTCTCCAGGTCCTGCCGGTCTTCGTCGGTATCGTGGGTTCCCGAAAAGACACCGTCGAACTGCTCGAGCAGTTCCTCGTGGGCGAAGGAGGCTGCATACGTAGTCGCGAGCCGCGGCAGCAGGCGCCGCTGATGGCGCTGGTAGTCCATCAGCACTCCCTCGGTAGTGTCCGAAGCCGCATTGAATTGCCGCCGCTCGTTGGCATATTTGATCGCGATGGACAGCGCTACCTTGCTTGCGGCTACGGCGGCACCGTCCAGGGACACTCGGCCCTGCACCAGCGTGCCCAGCATAGTGAAGAAGCGCCGGCCCGGGCTGGCAATGGAGGAGCTGTAGGTGCCGTCTGCGGCAACGTCCCCATAGCGGTTGAGCAGGTTGGTGCTGGGGATACGGACGTGGTCAAAATGCAGCCGACCGTTGTCGATGCCGTTCAAACCGCCCTTAAGGCCATCATCCTCACCGCCGACGCCGGGCAGGAAGTTCCGCTGTTCGTCGCGGATAGGGACAAAGAAGGCATGCACACCGTGGTCGACCCCGCGGGTGATCAGATGCGCAAAAACGACGGCGGCAAGCCCGTCCTTGGCCGCGTTGCCCAAGTAATCTTTCCACGCTGCCCGGAACGGTGTGTGCAGCACGAACTCCTGGCTCTGCGGATCGTATGTCGCGGTGGTGCCGATGCTGGCGACGTCGGAGCCATGCCCCGTTTCCGTCATGGCGAAGGCGCCCGGAATATCCATGTTCATGATCCCCGGCAACCACTTGTCGTGGTGTTCCTTCGTGCCCAGGTGGAGCACGGCTGAACCGAAGAGCCCCCATTGGACACCGGCCTTGATCTGCAAGGACGGATCCGCCACCACGAGCTCCTCGAAGCCTGCGATGTTGCCGCCGTGGTTGTCTTCTCCGCCGAGGTATTTCGGGAACGCGCGGTGGACCGCGCCGCTGTCCACGAGGTATTTGAGCTGACCGGATACTCGTTCCCGATGTTCGGTCATGGTCAGCCCGTCAATGCCCTGGACCTCGGGGCGGCCGGCCAGCTCGCGGGCCTGCCGGCGGATGTCCGCCCAGTTGCCGAGCAGATGGCCGCCCAGCGCAGCAACATCCACGGCGACCGGGGCCGTGATGCCGTCTTCCGGGAGTTCGGGGGCGCTTGTGTTGGTGACTGTCACTTGGGTCATCCTTGATCCTTCAGATGGTGGTTTTGTTCTTGTTGCTAGTGCTGCCGCCGGCGTTCGACGCGATCTGGGCGATGCCGTCAAAGAGCCAACCGGTGAGCTGCTCCGTCATTTGCTCCCTGCTGGGCTTGTCGTCGCCTTCTGGTGCTCCGAGCCAATGTTCGCCAGCTGCGCGGACCATACCGATGGCGGCGGGAGGCCAGTATGCGGCGGCTTTGAGCTGGGCTTCGGTGCTCTTGCCGGCTGTGAGATGGGCACGGAACGGAGCCTCCATCATGGCCGTCACGGCGGCGAAGAAGTGGCTCAGGACCGCCGCGCCACCGGCACCGTCCGCCTCGATTCCCGTCACTGAAGAGGTTTCCGCTCCGCCGGGCCGGGTAACAAAGGCGTAGACATGGGGCGATGATTCAGCCATTTGCAGGTAGACCGAAACCATCGCATGCAGCCCTTCGCGGGCTGTTGTGGCGGTCTCCGCCGCTTCCTGCAGTTTGTCCTGCATGCGTCCGATCACCACTTCGCCGACCGCCCGCTGGAGACCCGCCTTATCGCCGAAGTAGCGGTAAAAGACTGGTTTCGAGGTGCCTGCTGCCGCGGCGATCTCTTCCATCGACGCGTCCGGGCCCAGCCGGTGCACAGCCTGTCGGGCCGCCCTGATGAGCTCACGGCGCCGGGTAGCCCGGTGGGCATCCCACCGAGCCGATCGTCCATCTGCCGCAGGTTGTCCATGGGCAAGAGCTGTATTCACGATACTCAGCGTATCAGGTACGCTAGGTAGCAGTAACTACCTGATCTGCCACCGAGCTCCGAGGAGAACGCCCCCATGGCTGCTTCACCCGATGTGTCCGCCGCTTCCACTGACTCCGCCGCTGGTGCGGGAATCCGCAAGGCGGTAGTCATCGGTGGAAACCGCATCCCCTTCGCCCGCGCCAACGGCGCCTACACCAAAGCCAGCAACCAGGACATGCTCACCGCGGCCCTCGACGGCCTGGTTGCCCGTTTCGGACTGCAGGACGAACGCATCGGCGAGGTCGCCGCCGGGGCGGTACTCAAGCATTCGCGGGACTTCAACCTCACCCGCGAAGCCGTGCTCGGCTCCGCGCTCTCGCCGGAGACGCCCGTTTACGACCTGCAGCAGGCCTGCGCCACGGGACTGGAAACGGTCATGGGACTGGCGAACAAGATCAAACTGGGCCAGATCGAATCGGGAATCGCGGGCGGTGTCGACTCCGCCTCAGATGCGCCGATAGCAGTCAGCGAGGGACTGCGCGCTGTGCTGCTGGAGCTGAACCGCGCAAAGACGCTGCAGCAGAAGCTCACCGCCGTGGCCAAACTCAGGCCGAAGGACCTGGCGCCCAATGCCCCTGGTACGGCCGAACCCCGTACCGGGCTGTCGATGGGGGAGCACCAGGCCCTGACCACTGCCGCCTGGAACATCTCCCGGGAAGCACAGGACGAACTGGCCCTGGCCAGCCACACAAACCTCGCCGCCGCCTACGACCGCGGCTTCTTCGACGATCTGGTCACCCCCTACCACGGCCTCACCCGCGATGCGAATCTTCGCGCCGACACCTCGCTGGAGAAGCTCGGCAAGCTGGGGCCGGTATTTGGCAAGAGCCTCGGCGAGAAGGCGACCATGACCGCCGGCAACTCCACGCCGCTGACCGACGGTGCGTCGGCCGTCCTCATTGGCTCGGAAGACTACGCCCGCGCGCACGATCTGCCCATGCTTGCGGACATAGTCGACTCGGAAGCGGCAGCCGTGGACTTCGTGCACGGCAAGGAAGGGCTGCTGATGGCACCGGCCTACGCCGTCCCGCGGCTGCTGGCGCGGAACAACCTCACCTTCGAGGACTTCGACTACTTTGAGATCCACGAAGCATTTGCCGGCACCGTACTGTGCCACCTGGCCGCGTGGGAGAGCGAAGAATTCTGCCGCAACAAGCTCGGGCTGGACAAAGCGCTCGGGGCCATCGACCGCAGCAAACTCAACGTCAACGGTTCATCGCTCGCGGCCGGTCATCCCTTCGCCGCTACCGGGGGACGGATCGTAGCGACGCTGGCCAAGCTGCTCCACGAGAAAGCGGCAGCCGAGGGCAACCGCGGACGCGGACTGATCTCGGTCTGCGCAGCAGGCGGCCAGGGCGTCGTCGCCATCCTGGAGGCCCGCTAAGCCATGACGGATTCCTACCTGACGCTCGTCAACAGCGGATTGTCCAAGAACATTGCGAAGAAGCTTGGCCTGCCACGGCCGGCCATCCTGCGGCGCTACCACCCGGGCCAGCCCTTGGTTCCCGGACCCGTGCTCCTGATCGGCAGCAGTGCCGGTACCGAGGCGCTGGCCACGGAGCTGCTGGCGTGGGGACTCGATGTGCGCCGCCACGCCGGGCCCAAGGACAAGCTGGGGGCGATTATCGCCGTGCTGGACGAGGTATCCGATCCCGAGGAACTTGCCGAGCCGATGTTGGCCGTCGGTTCCTCGCTGCGGAGCCTCCTGCCGGGCGGGCGCGTCGTGACGATCTCCCGCCCGGCGTCCGCTGCGGAAGCCCCGGCACGGGCGGCAGCCCGGCAGGGGGTCCAAGGCGCGCTGCGCTCCCTCGCGCATGAACTCCGTGGCGGCGCCACCGGCAACGGCATCCTGCTCGACGAAGGCGTGGATGCCAAGGCCCCCAGTGCATTGGCGGCGCTGCGCTTCTTCCTCTCCGGCCGCAGTGCCTACGTGGATGGCCAGTTCCTGCTCGTCGGGTCACCAGAAGGGCAGCTGCCGGCAGACTTCGACCGGCCGCTGGCGGGGCAGGTCGCCGTCGTTACCGGTGCAGCCCGTGGCATTGGCGCTGCCATAGCCAAGGTCCTGCACCGCGACGGCGCCCGGGTTATCTGCGTGGATGTACCCTCCGCCGGCGAGCAGCTGGCAAAGGTATCCAACGAAACCGGCGGAACGGCGCTGCAGCTCGATATCACCGGTGACGGTGCCGGGCAGAAAATCCTGGAACATGCCCACAGCCGCTACGGAAGGCTGGACGTCGTGGTCCACAATGCCGGTGTTACCCGGGACAAACTGCTGGCGAACATGGATGAAGCCAAGTGGAATTCGGTGATCAGCGTCAATATCGCCTCCCAGCTGCGGATCAACGAGGTCCTGCTGGCCTCCGAGCTGTTCCCGCAGGCTCCGCGCGTGGTCTCGCTTGCCTCGATCAGCGGTATCGCCGGCAACCGCGGGCAGACCAACTATGCGGCTTCCAAAGCCGGGGTCATCGGGATGGTTGCCGCCTCCGCGGGGGCCTTCGCCGAACGCGGCGGTTCCATTAACGCCGTCGCTCCCGGCTTCATCGAAACGGAGATGACGGCGAGGATTCCCCTGGCGACCCGGGAAATCGCACGCCGGATGCTGCCGTCCCTGCAGCAGGGCGGACTTCCGCTCGACGTCGCCGAGACGGTCTCCTTCCTGGTCAGCGATGCGGCCGGGGGCATTAACGGACAGACACTGCGGGTCTGCGGCCAGAGCCTGGTGGGCGCATGAGCACCCGCGAAGCCATTGCGCTCCCGGAACTGCCGTCCCTGTCCAAGCTGTATGTCAGCGCCCTCTCGACGGCCGCAAGGACCAAGCTGGGGTCGCTGGAACGCAGCCATGCCCTGCCCCACGTGCAGCACACCGTCGCGGACGTGCAGGTCAGCCTGGAGCACGTCACCACGTTCCAGCACCTATTGCACGGCACGGTGCGGGACACCCTGCCCTCTGTGTTCGTCCACTCGGTAGCGTTCCCGGTAGTCATGAGTGTGCTGACGCGTCCGGATTTCCCACTCCCGCTGCTGGGCATGGTCCACTTGGGCAACCGGGTTCGGCACCTGCGCAGCATCGACTTCAGTGAACCCCTGACGGTCACGGCGTGGGCGGAAAACCTGGCCGGCCATCACGCGGGTACCTGTGTGGACGTGCGTGTCGATGTCCAGGCAACGGGGGAGAACGTCTGGGAAGGCACGTCCACCTATCTGGCCAAGGGACTGTACCTGCCCGGCCTGGACAAGACGAGCCGCCCCGAACGGCAGGACTTCGTGCCGCCCCAACCGACGGCCAAATGGCGCCTTGGTCCGGAAGCGGGACGGGAGTATGCCGCCGTCTCCGGCGACTTCAACCCGATCCACCTGAGCGCGCTGTCTGCCAAGATCCTGGGATTGAAACGTTCAATTGCCCACGGCATGTATTTGGCTGCCCGGGTCATCAACAGTGTCGAGGCCGTTGCGGCGGAGCCATTCGCCTGGGACATCGAGTTCGCCGCGCCGGTGTTCCTGCCGGCCACGGTTGCCCTGCGGATTGAGGACCACGAAGCGGACGGCCGGTGGGATTCTGCGGACTTCACCGGCTGGGGCGAGCGCAGCCACCGCAAGCACTTCAGCGGCAGCGTCCGCGCCCTCTGACCCGCCGGAAGTATGCTTGGCACCATGACTGAAGACCACCGATTGCTGAAGCGTGCCCGCGAGCTGGACGCGGCGGACCAGTTGGCGTCGTTCCGGACCCGCTTCGTGGGGCACGACGACGCCACCGTCCGCTCGTATCTGGACGGCAACTCCCTGGGACGCCCGCTCCAGGCCAGCGTGGAGCGGGTCCAGGAACTGATGGTGCACCAGTGGGGCGGCCGTCTGATCCGCGGCTGGGACGAAACCTGGCTGCAGTTGCCGAAAATGATCGGGGACGAGCTGGGCCGCGTGGCACTGGGTGCTGCGCCGGGCCAGTGCATCGTGGCGGATTCCACCACGGTGCTGCTGTACAAACTGGCCCGGGCCGCGATCCAGGCCCGCCCCGGACGTAACAGGATTGTCATTGACCGCGACAATTTTCCGTCCGACCGGTTCATCGTGGAGGGCATCGCGGACGAATGCGGACTCGAACTCGACTGGCTCGAGGCACCGCAGGATGGCGGTGTGGACGCCGAACTCGTCCGATCGGTCGTAGGTCCGGACACGGCACTGGTGCTGCTCAGCCATGTGGCCTACCGGTCCGGGTATCTGGCCGACATGCCCGCCATTACCCAGGCGGTGCACGACGCCGGGGCTCTGGTCTTATGGGATTTGTGCCATTCCGTTGGAGTCGTCCCGGTTGAGCTGGACGCCTGGGGCGTGGACCTCGCCGTCGGATGCAGTTACAAGTACCTCAACGGCGGTCCCGGCGCCCCGGCCTGGGCCTATGTCAGGGCCGAGCATCACCATTTCCGGCAGCCGGTCCAAGGGTGGATCGGCAGTGCAGATCCCTTTGAGATGGGGCAGGGCTATGAGCCCGCCCCGGGCATCGGCCGGTTCGACAGCGGCACGCCGCCGATCATCGGCATGACGGCCATCCAGGACATGGTGGACCTGATCGGCACCGCCGGGATCAAGCATGTCCGTGCCAAGTCCGTGGCCCTAACGGAATTTGCCGTCGAGGTGACGGAGGAGCTGCTGGCGGGCCACGGCGTCGTTATTTCCTCACCCCGGGACCCCGCGCAGCGCGGCAGCCATATCACCATCGACCATCCTTCGTTCAAGAAGGTGGTGGGCAGGCTCTGGGAGCAGGGAATCATTCCGGACTTCCGCGAACCCGACGGCCTGCGGCTGGGACTATCGCCCTTGTCCACCAGTTTCGAAGAAGTCTATGTCGGGGTGGCAGCGATCCAGGCGGAACTCGCGCTCGGCTGACCGCGGCTGCCAGCCGGCGGCCCGGCCGGACAGGACCGGAATGGCGGCGGCGGCGCTACGCGAAGTGATCCACCGCATGCTGGTAACTGTGGGCGGTCAGGGCAGCGGTCTGTTCCCAGCCGAAGGCCGCGGCATGGATCGCCGCGCTGACCCCCAGCCGGTGGCGGAAGCCCGGGTACTCGTACAGCTCGCGCAGGGCCGAGGCCCAGTCCTGTGCCGCATGCCCGTCCACCAGCAGCCCGGTAACGCCGTGGCTGACCGCCGAGGGCAGGCCTCCGACGTTGGTGGCGACCACCGGCGTGCCGCAGGCCTGTGCCTCAAGCGCCACGAGGCCGAACGACTCGCTGTAGGAGGGCACTGCCACCACGTCGGCGCTGCGGAAGTGTTCGGCCAGTTCCGCGGCGTCCACCGGCGGCAGCAGCCGGACCGTCTCCTCCAGGCCCAGCTGGTGGATCAGCGGTCCCAGTTCCAGTTTGCTCGCGCCGCTGGCTTCACCGATGATGGTGATCTGCAGACGCATGTCGGGGCAGAGCTCCTTCAGCCGGGCCGCCGCGTTGACCAATACTTGTGGTCCCTTCAGGGCCTGGATCCGCCCGGCGAAGCAAATGTGGAAAACCTCCGGGGCGATGCCCGCGTTGCGCCGCGCCTCGTCCCGGCCCTCCGGCGTGAAGTTCGACAGATCCACCCCGGGCGGAACCACATCGATCTTGTCTCCGGCGGTCCCGTACAGCTCCTTGAGCTCGCCGGCCTCGGTGAGCGTGTTGGCGATGAGGCGCGCCGCGCCGTCTGCGACGTCCTGTTCGCCCGTGATCCTGATTTGCGGCTCCGGGGATTCGCCGGACTGCAGGTGTCGGTTCTTGACCTTGGCCAAGGTGTGCATCGAATGCACCAGGGGCACTCGCCAATCGCGCTGCAACTGAAGCCCTACGGCGCCGGAGAGCCAGTAGTGGGAATGGATGACATCGTAAGCGCCGGCGTTGTCGGCGGAGGTAAACCTGCGCAGTTCTGCCTCCAGCCGCGGCAGCAGCCGGGGGAGTTCCTCTTTGGGCACGGTGTCCGCGGGGGCGCCGGGCAGGTGGATGACGCGCGCCCCAGGCCGCGGATACTCCACCGGCTCCTGATCCTCCACCGTGGAGCGGGTGAAGACATCCACCTGCGCTCCCATCGCAATCAGTTCCCGTGAGACTGCCCGGACGTAAACGTTCATGCCGCCTGCGTCGCCGCCGCCGGGCACAGCCAGCGGCGAGGTATGGAGGGAAAGGACCGCAATTCGGCGCAGGGGGCGCATGGGCTTCCTTCCCTCAGGGCTGGCGGACGTAGCATCAACTTTAGTCGGTGCTGAACCTTCTGCCGTCCGGACGCGTCTGGATCAGTAAACGCGTTCGGGTCGATGAAACGTCACAGCCTGCCGCGGCAACGAAAGCCGACGGAGTTGGCAACGAAAGCCATCGGAGTTGAGGGGAACACCGTCATGGAGTACGAAGTCAATGGACTGCCGATGCACGTTCTGTTGGTCCATGCCACGGTCATCGTGATTCCGGTTGCGGCGTTGTGCACCATTCTGAGCCTGGTCTGGCCGACCGCGCGGCGAAGGCTTGGCATTGTGACCCCGCTGATCGCCCTTGCAGCCCTGGTGCTGGTGCCCATCACACAGCAGGCCGGGGATTGGCTGCTAACGCGGATCGATGTAACACCGCTGGTGCAGGAGCACCAAGCGCTGGGCGAAATGATGCTGCCCTGGGTAATCGGCATCTTTATCGCCGCACTGGGCCAGTGGCTGTGGTTCCGCTACGGCACGACGGCGGCGGCGGGCATCCGCCGCAAGCTCGGCAAGGTGGGGACCCGGGTTCTGGCGGCCCTGGCCGTGCTGGTGGTTGCTGCCGTGTGTGTGGGGGCCACGGTCATGATTGTCCAGGTGGGCGAATCCGGCGCCCGGGCCGTCTGGCAGGGCAGCTTCAGCGAGGGTTAGTGCATGGTGAACCGGCGGGCCACCAGTGCGGCTGCACCGGGGACGGCCAGGGCGGGCAGCAGCAGCCTGTTCCGGACGTCCAGGACCGTCGGCGGAAGCGGCCGGCCGAGCGCCATATTCAGATGGGCCTGCCATCCTGCAGTGGCCGCAGCTGCGCGCCGGCTGCGCTCGAATACGCGCAATTGTTCACCGGTGTCCTGCCCTTGAAGTGCCGCGGAAATGATCGGGGCAAGCGCGGCAGCGTCCAGCCACCCCAGGTTCATGCCCTGTCCGCCAATGGGACTGATTTCATGGGCGGCGTCCCCGATCAGGGCAACGCGGCCGTGGACCATCCGGCGGACTCTCCGCGAGCGCACGGCGAACGAACTGAGCATCGAATTGGTGGCGACGTCCACGTTCCGGCCGGTGCGCCCAGAGATCAGATCGGCCAGCCGCTCCGGCTGCGGCTCATGGTCCAGGGCAGGGGTTCTGACCACCCAGCGGCGGAGGCCCCCGGGCAGTGGAAAGGACTCGACGATGCCGTCCGGCTCCAGGTAGAGAACGGCGGTGGCTCCGTCGGACGTAGTGTCCGCGAAGTCGCCCATCAGGTAGGTATCGGGATAGCGCCGCGAGGCCACGGGCACCTGCAAAACGTCCCTGATGGTGGAACGGGCACCATCGGCCGCCACTGCCAGCCGGGCGTAGACCTTCTCCAGTTCCCGGTCGGTGCTGCCGCCGGCGTTGCCGGTTGTCCCGCTGCAGCGGCCGACTTCCAGCGTGACCCTGCCCCCGCCGTCGTCAATCCTTTGGGCCGTCCTGGCGTAATGAACCCTGCCGCCGAGAGCCTGCAACTGCTGCTCCAGGATCCGTTCCGTCATCACCTGGGGCACTGCGAGCACGTACGGATGTGGTCCGGGCACGCATCCGAAGTCCAGAACAGCGATGTCGCGGCCGCTGCGGCGCGCCACTCCGTCCCTGATCCGCACCCCGGAGGCAATCAGCTCTTCGGCAACCCCGGCTTCGGCCAGGACGGCGAGCGCGGGCGGGTGGATACCTATCGCACGCGAGTGAGCACTGCGCTGCCTGCGCTGCTCAAGAATAACGACGTCGAGGCCGCGCCGTCGAAGCAGGATTCCGAGCAGCAGCCCTACCGGACCGGCGCCCACAATAGCCACGTCATGCATGGCTCTGCGGCCTGTAGGTGAGCAGGTGGTGGAACGGCCTCTTGGTGCTGACCGTCCAGCCTGGCGGCGCGAGCTGTTGTAGTTCGCTGGAGGTGTAGCTGCGGCGGATGGAAGTCAGTCCGTCCCTGCGGATGTAGGAACCGGGGAAGAACGGCAGCGTCCCGGCGGAAAAAAGCGCGTAGGCCAGCGGGCTGCGGCGGATATCGTTGTGCAAAGCCGCGCGGCGGCACAACTGCTGCGAGTCAGACAGCAGCGCCGGCAGCTGGGTGGCGTCCAGATGGTGGAGCAGGTGGTTGGACGTCACCAGGTCGAAGGTGCGCCCCTGTGCCACCAGTTCGGAACTGAGCGCTCGGCGGAATACCAGACCGTCCACCTTGGGCCGGGAGACGGCGAACGCGTGGGCCCGCTCATCCGGGTCGATCGCGGTGATCTCCAGCGGGATGCCGTCGCGGGCGGCCCACTTGGCGATCGCCCGGGGAATGTCGCCGCCGCCCGAGCCGATATCCAGCAAGGTGTTGGGCCCGTTCGGCCTCAGCAACGGGCGCAGCTGCCGCCGGTAAACGCCGTGCCAGCCCGACACCGCCCAGTTAATGACCGGAAACTGCCGGTAGGTGCGCTCCAGCTTCCGCTCATCGCAGTCAGGCCGGTCCATCTCCTCGACGGCGTCGACCGCCCGCTCCGCCAGAAAACCCACTACTGCTGCCTGCCGTGCCTAGACAGTAGCCGGCTCGCTGGCCGCTGCCCGCGACGTCGTGATCGTCGGAGCGCCGCTCTTGGTGAACAGTCCGGTTTCCACAGTCAGCCCCGGACCGAAGGCCATGGAGCAGATGCGTTCGTCGTCTCCGGCGAACGGCGCGTCCATAATGTGCTTGAGCACGAACATCACGGTGGCACTGGACATGTTGCCGTAGTCGCGCAAGGTCTCCCGGGCCGGGACCAGCTGGTCTTCGCGCAGTTGCAGTTTTGCTTCCACCTTGTCCAGGATGCTGCGTCCCCCGGGGTGGATGGCCCAATGCTCGATCTCTTCATAGGGCCGGCCATGCACGGAGGCATCGCGGGCCAGCAGGGGTTCCAGCGCGCCGACGATATGCTCGTCGATGATGTGCGGTACATAAGTGCCCAACACCATCTCGAAGCCCTCATCGCCAATGTTCCAGGCCATGGATTCCTCGCCGACAGGGGTCAGCACCGTCTCGAAATGATCGAACACAATACCAGGGGACGACGACGGCAGGTCCCGGGCGGTGACGATCGCCGCGGCGGCGCCGTCGGCGAACAGGGACGAGCCCATGATGGTATCCGGGTCATTGGAAGTGCGCACGTGCAGGGTACACAGTTCCGCGGTCACCACGAGGACAACTGCGTCCGGATCGGCCTCGCAGAAAGATTTCGCGGCGCGCAGGGCGGGAAAAGCTGCATAGCAGCCCATGAAGCCCAGATGGTAGCGCTGTACGGCGGGGCTCAGCCCGAGAGCCCGCACCACTTTGTAGTCCGGCCCGGGGTTGAAAAACCCCGTGCAGGAAACCGTAATTACGTGGGTCACGTCGCCAGCAGTGATCCCTGGACAGGCGGCCAGGGCTTTGGAAGCTGCTTCGATGAAGAGCGGAGTGGCTGCATCAGCAAACTTGTCGTTTCGGACCCTCGTACTGGGGCTCAGGATGAGCCGGCTCTCCGGATCGAAGAAGACCGGCGTCTCCGAGCGCCGCTCCAGGGTCAGTTCTTCTACCGCCGTATAGCGCGTCTCGATTCCTGAATAGTCAAAGGACGTCCCCACCAGCCTCTGGCCCAGGCGGGTCAGGCCCGGCTGTGCGGCGAAGACGTCGCGTACCTGGGACTGGACCAGAATGGTCTCGGGAACGGCGGTTTCAAGGGACCTCATGGTGACCGACATAGTTCATTCTTAGAGGAGCCCGGTCAGGAAAACAATGGCTTGAAGCCGATCAGCCACCCGTAGGCCGGCGACGTTGTTGTCCCGGTCCCCGCTGGTCCAACCGGGGCATGGCCCCGCAGCCCATGGTGCCAGTCACACCTTCAGCAAGCTCCTTGTCACCTTCGGGTATCGGTCATACGGTGGAGGAAACGCCACGAACTGAACAACCGCCGGCATGGGTAACGGAACCAACTGCCAGGGATGGGAAGTGCAATGACTACTAACCGGAACCGCAGGGAGCGCTATGCCGACCGGCAGGATGCTGGCAGAACGCTCGCCTCGGAACTGGACTCCTACAGTGGTCGCCCGGATGTTCTGGTACTCGGCTTGCCTCGGGGCGGCGTCCCCGTAGCCGCAGTCATCGCCGAAAGCCTCAAGGCGCCGCTGGACGTAGTCCTAGTACGCAAGATCGGCGTTCCGGGTTATCAGGAGGTGGCCATGGGAGCGATGGCTTCGGTGGCCGGTTCCGTTGACACCGTGCGCAATGAAGACGTGCTGGCCAAATTCGCCAAACGCTACGGCGACTCCGGTGCGTTTGACCAGGTTGCTGCAAAGGAGCGCGCGGAACTGGACCGCAGGGAGCGGGTTTACCGCGCCGACAGGCCACCGTTGGACGTTGCCGGCCTCACACTGATCGTGGTGGACGACGGACTGGCTACCGGTGCCACCATGCGGGCGGCGATTACCGTTCTGCGGGAACAATCGCCGGCGCGCATCGTGGCGGCCATTCCGGTTGGCCTCAGCGGCACCTGCAGGGACGTGGGCAGCATCGCCGACGAGGTGGTGTGCCCTTGGAATCCGCAGGATCTGGTCGCCGTCGGCCAAGCCTATGACCGTTTCGACCAAGTGGATGACGCCGAGGTCATCAACCTGCTCGCGCAATACCAGCGGCCGGCGCAAGCCGGCTGAGCAGATCGTTGGGGGGAACCATAGACCGCGGCGGGCAAACTCGCCCGCCAACGGAGAAGGGACGGCACAATGACAGCCAAGAATGTATTCGTACTTGCACTGACTGATGTTCAGCGGGGGGAACTGGAAACTGTCAACGGTGCCGAAAACTACGTATTCCGCAACCTGCTCGACTACGAGAGCGTGGTAAACACCTCGGAAATCGATTTCAAGGGCCTGCTGGCCAAGGCGCGGAGCCAATTGCAGGAATTCGATGGGGCGGTAGACGCCATCGTGACGCACTGGGACTTCCCGGCCAGTGTGATTGGACCGCTGCTGGCGAAGGAACACGGATTGCCTGCACCCTCGTTGGAGAGCCTGCTCAAGTGCGAGCACAAGTACTGGAGCCGGCTCGAGCAAAAAGCCTCGATACCCGAATGTGTTCCGCAGTTCGCCTCTTTCGATCCGTTCGACGACGACGCACTGTCGAAGATCGACATTGATTACCCGTTCTGGGTCAAGCCGGTGAAGTCGCACTCCTCAAACCTCGGCTTCGAAATCCAGAACGAGGAGCAGTTCAACGAAGCGGTCCGGGAAATCCGCGACCAAATAGAACAGATTGGCGACGCCTTCAACGATGTACTCGCCATGGTCGATCTGCCGCCGGAGCTAAGGAACGCGGACGGCAACACCTGTCTGGCCGAGGGGTTCATTTCCGGCATACAGGCCGCCCCTGAGGGAACAATGTTCGGCGGAAAATTCCACGTCCATGGTGTTTTCGACATGCACAAGGACGAAGCCGGAACGAGCTTCGAACGCCTCGATTATCCTGCCAACAGCGTCCCGGAGAGTGTCCAGCAGCGCATGATCGACCTCACCGAGCGCTACATGCACCATGTCGGTTTTGACAACGGTTGCTTCAATGCCGAATTCATGTGGGACGAGGCCAAGGACAAGCTGTGGCTCGTGGAAATCAACACGCGCATCTCGCAGTCCCACAGTGACCTCTTTGCGAAGGTAGACGGAGTCTCCAATCACGAAGTAGCTATTGACATTGCGCTGGGCCACGAGCCGAAGATGCCGCGCCGGAAAGGGAACTTCGCCGTCGCATCACAATGCATGATCTTCCACGACGAAGATGCCATAGTGACGCGCGTACCCAGCGCCGAAGACAAGGCCGCCATCCGGGAACGCTATCCGGAAACTACCGTGACCCTGCAGGTCAAGGAAGGGGAGAAGCTCTCGGACCTGCCGGGCCAGGACAGCTACCGCTACATTCTGGGCAAGCTCTACATTGGCGCGGACAACCGGGAGCAGCTGGTGGAACGGTACAACGCCATCCTGTCCGAGCTGCCGTTTGAGTTCGCCCCGGTGGATCAGACCGCCGGCCAGGAGGGAGCCGCATGAAGACCATCACCGAATTTCCCCATGAAGTCCGGGTCATCGAAAACACCTTCATTCCCATGCGCGACGGCGCCCAGCTAGCGGCCCGGATCTGGCTGCCGGTGGACGCCGAGGAGCTTCCCGTTCCCGCCGTGCTGGAATACCTTCCGTACCGTAAGCGGGACAGCACGCGCGGCCGGGACGCCATGAACCACCCCTACATTGCCGGCCACGGTTACGTCGCGGTCCGGGTCGATATGCGCGGCAGCGGCGACTCCGACGGCGTCATCGTGGATGAGTACCGGCCACAGGAACACGAGGACGCTGAGGACGTCATTGCCTGGCTCGCAGAACAGCGGTGGTGCGACGGCAACGTAGGCATGATGGGGATTTCCTGGGGTGGTTTCAACAGCCTGCAGATTGCCGCACGCAGACCACCCGCGTTGAAAGCCATCATCAGTGCTTCGGCGACCGATGACCTGTATGTGGACAACATGCACTACATGGGCGGCTGCTTGCTGGCCGACAACCTGTCGGAGGCCACCGTCATGTTCGCCTTCAACTCGCTTCCGCCGGATCCGGCCATTGTAGGAGACCGCTGGCGAGACATGTGGCACGAACGCCTTGCCGGCAGCGGGCTCTGGCTTGAAACCTGGCTCGAACACCAGCGCCGCGACGATTACTGGAAACCTGCCTCGGTCTGCGAAGACTACAGCGATGTCCAGGTTCCGGTGATGGCGGTAGGCGGTTGGGCCGATGGCTACACTAACGCCATCTTCCGCTTGATGGAGAACCTGGACGTGCCGCGCAAGGGCCTGATCGGTCCATGGGGACACAAATATCCCCATATCGGCATTCCAGGCCCGGCCATCGGCTTCCTTCAGGAAGTCGTGCGGTGGTGGGACCATTGGCTCAAGGGCAAGGACACCGGCCTGATGGAAGAGCCGATGCTGCGTGCCTGGATGCAGGACAGCGTCTCTCCGGAGCCGTCCTACTCTGACCGTCCCGGCCGCTGGGTCGCCGAGGACAGCTGGCCCTCGCCGGCCATCGAAAAACGCCGCTACCATCTGAATCGCCATGGCATCGAGCAAGGCGACGCCAAGGATGAACCGGGTCACGACGTCACCCTGCAATCACCCTTGAGCGTGGGTATGTTCGCCGGTAAATGGGCCTCGTATGCCGCCACTCCCGATCTTCCGTTCGACCAACGCGAGGAAGACGGCGGAGCACTCGTCTACGAGACGGATCCGCTCCAGGAAACGATGGAGATTTTCGGGCTGCCCTCGGTCACCTTCGAAGTCTCCGCGGACAAGCCTGTCGCAATGCTTGCGGTCCGCCTGTCCGATGTGGCGCCGAACGGCGAAGCCACGCGGTTCACCTATGGACTGCTAAATCTGACCCACCGGGACGGCAGCGAAAACCCGCAGCCGCTGGAACCGGGACGCAAATACCGCGTGGAGATCGCCCTAAACGGGATTGCGCAGACGATCCCCGCAGGCCACCGGCTCAGGCTGTCGGTGTCCACGTCCTATTGGCCCTTGGCCTGGCCCTCGCCGGAGGCCGCCATGGTGACGTTGACGGCCGGCGCAAGCACGCTCACCCTGCCGGTCCGCCCTCCGCGGCCGGAGGACGCCGCCCTCAGGGAATTCGGCGAGCCCGAAGCGGCGCCGGGTCTGGAAATCACCCCGTTGACACCGGGCGAGCACCACTGGCGTGTCTCCCGCGATCTGGTCACAAATGTGTCGACCTTAGAGGTGGCCAACGACCAAGGCAGCTTCCGGATCGACGAAACGGACACCATAGTCCGGCGCAGCACCAACGAGTGGTACAGCTTCCGCTGGAACGAGGTTAATTCCGTCCGCGGCGAAACCCGGACGATCCGGCGCTTCGAGCGCGATGACTGGAGGGTGGAAATAGTGACCCGGACGGTGTTGACGTCAACACCGACGGACTTCCACATCAGCGCACAACTCGATGCCTACGAACTCGACACCCAGCGCGGGAATCCTCGTGTCTACTCTGACAATTGGCAGCGCGCAATTCCCAGAGACCTGGTTTAGGACGACGAAGGGCAGGATCATGAGCAATATGGACAAGCACGAAAGCAACGTTCCGGATGTGGAGCCGCCGATGAAAGAGGGCAGGTCCTCGCAGGACAAGGCGGACAGGGTCAACCCCGATCCGGAGACGGAGAACATCACTGGCCTGGAACCCGGCGGGGGAGTCCCACCGGGAGAAACTCCACCAGCAGAGGACCAGATGAGTTCGGACCAAGGCCATGAGGAGTAGCAAGCAATGAAAAACAAACTCATATTGGGAGCCGGGCTCGCAGTCGGGTTCGTCCTCGGCTCACGCGCGGGCCGTGGCAGTTACGAGCAGCTGAGGGACGCCGCCCAGGAGTTGTGGGCCAGCAACATTTCCAGGAACACGCGCCAAAATGATTCAGTGCGGAGCGGATCGTCAACGGGCCCGCGGGCAGGACGCCGCGCGTCGTCCGGGAATGCGTGGAGCGGCGACGCGAGTGCTGCTTCGGCGCGAACCGGAGTAGCCGGCTCCGGCGCCGCGGGCGTCGGGGCTGCTGCAGCGGCAGGCCGACCGGAAACAATGCGGGATGTCTCATCCGACCCGGCGATGGATGACCGTCCGGGCGGAGAGTGGGCAGGCGAAGGCGGTGCGCTCGCGGACGGACCTGCCACCGGCACCGATCCCGAAGAGAACCTGGGCCACTCCTGAACAGCTGATGCCGGCGCACTGGGGCCGGAACGCTGCAGCCGGGCAGCCCGTCGGCTGCCCGGCTGCAGGCTGTCAGGAGCAGAGCCGCTGGCAGTTTCGGCGGACCGGCTGAGGTATCAGCCAGCTTCCCTATGCTCCGTCAGATCGGGCCCCTGCGGCATGCCCCGGTGTCCCTGTTCGGGCGACGGCAGATCGGGCAACCCGGCCAGGTGAATATGGCCTACTTTGAGCCGGCCGCCGCGGAAGTTGCCCGCCGGAACGGCCAGCGCCACCACAAAGCGTGCGCCGTCGTCGTCCCTTGACGTAATAGTCAGGCTTCTGGTTCCGGCGGGAACGGACGGCGTAAAGACCTGCAGGTGGCGGGAACCGATGCTTGCGCTGCTTTCCAGCGAATACTCGGTACCGAAATGGTCCTGGACGGCAATCCTTGGCTGCGGAGGCTGAGAACCGTTGGCGGGAGGCAGTTGCATGTTGACCACGATGCCGGTGCTCCAGATCTCTACGCACAGCACTGTAAATTCCGTGACGGCGGTCTGGTGCCGGCCGAACTTCTGGGGCAGCAGTACATATTGAAGGGAGCCGCCGGGTATTGGATCTTTCATCGTGTGTCCCTCCTGCAGGCCCCCGCAGAAACTAATTGACTAGAGCATTCCATTTTAGTAAGGCTGCTGCCCGTTTGTCATCAAATAAGGGCGAACGATGCTGATGCACCTCGACAAGGCCCAAACACGGTGCTAGACAGATGGGCAGTGGCCGGATCCGGACGGAGCAACCATGCGCATAGCCGATACCACCGTTTCCGCGGCAGGAGAGGAATGAACCGACTATGACCGACACTTTTGACCAGTTCAAACCCAAACCGGACCCGAACTGGTGGCGGCAGGCGGCCGTCTACCAGATCTACCCGCGAAGCTTCGCCGACGCGGATGGCGACGGTCTGGGGGACATCCGTGGCATCACCGCCAAAATTCCCTATCTGGCGGCACTGTGCATCGACGCCGTGTGGCTCAGCCCGTTCTACCCGTCGCCGCTGGCGGACGGCGGTTATGACGTGGCCGATTACCGTGATGTGGATCCCCGTCTGGGCACGCTGGAGGACTTTGATGAAATGGTTGCGGGGCTGCACGCCGCGGAGATCAAGCTGATCGCGGACATCGTCCCCAACCACTCCTCGGACCAGCACGAGTGGTTCCAGCAGGCGCTGGCCGCCGGCAAGGGTTCGCCCGAGCGGGAGCGGTACATTTTCCGCGATGGCCTGGGTAACGACGGCGGAAAGCCGCCCTCGGACTGGGTTTCCCACTTCGGCGGCAGCGCCTGGACCCGGATCACCGAGCCTTCAGGCGAGCCCGGCCAGTGGTATCTGCATCTCTTCGCCAAGGAACAGCCGGACTGGAACTGGGAGAATCCGGAAATCCGCGAAGACTTCCTGAAAACGCTCCGGTTCTGGTCGGACCGCGGGGTCGATGGCTTCCGCGTGGACGTGGCCCATGCGCTCGCCAAGGACATGAGCGAACCGCTGCGCAGCAAGCCGAGCGTGGCGGACGAGCTCACTCCGGTGGACGGCAAGGATCCGCTCTTCGACCGGGACGAGGTCCACGACATCTATGCCGAATGGCGCAAGGTCTTCAACGAGTATGACCCGCCCCGCACCGCCGTCGCGGAGGCCTGGGTTCCCGCCTCGCGGCGGATGGCGTATGCGAGCCCTGAAGGTCTGGGCCAGGCCTTCAACTTTGATCTGCTGCGTGCGGACTGGGACGTGGAGCAGTTTCGCTCCGTTATCACGAACAACTTGTCCCAGGCGGAAGAATCAGGCGCGTCCTCAACCTGGGTATTCTCAAACCACGACGTCGTACGGCATCCCTCGCGCTATGGGTTGCCGGCCGGCCTGGACTATGGTACCTGGCTTATGACAGACGGCTCCGAACCTGAGGTGGACCGGATTGCAGGACTCCGCCGTGCCCGTGCCGCTACCCTCCTGATGCTTGCCCTACCGGGATCGGCCTATCTCTACCAAGGCGAGGAACTGGGCCTGTTCGAGGTGCCGGATTTGCCGGCGGCCACCCTGCAGGATCCCATTTGGCAGCGAACCGGGCATCAGCGCAAGGGCCGGGACGGTTGCCGTATCCCGCTGCCCTGGACCACGGAAGGGAAATCCTTCGGGTTCGGGACCAATGGAGCCCACCTGCCGCAGCCGGACTGGTTCGGCGGCCTCTCCGTCGAAGCCCAGGACGGCATTGCGGGATCCACGCTGGAGTTCTACCGACATGCGCTGAAACTGCGGGGGCAGCTGCAGAGCTATGAGGATTTGGAGTGGATCAGCGGTACCGGCGAATCGACCCTTCATTTCAGGCGTCCCGGCCAATGGCAGTCGATCACGAACTTCGGCCGCGAGCCGCTGACCCTGCCACCGGGCAAGGTTCTCATCAGTAGCTCGAAGCTGATGGGGGATCAGCTGCCCCCGGATACGACGGCGTGGCTCACCGGATCGGCTCACGAGACCTGAGATCGGGGAGGGGGTTCAAATCCTCTGCGGTCAGTGATAAACAGTAAGTATCCTTAGTAAAGCCAACAATCGGGAGTTGATACGGATGCTGACAGCACGCGAAATCATGACAGGCGGCGCCGAGTGCATCGGTGAGAATGAAACCTTGGAACAGGCAGCGAAGAAGATGCTGGACCTGGACGTGGGTTCTCTGCCGATCTGCGGCGAAGACAACCGGCTCAAGGGCGTTGTCACCGATCGCGACATCGTGGTGAAGTGCCTGGCCAAAGGCGGCGATCCGCGGAGTGTGAAGGCGGGAGAACTAGGTGAAGGCAAGCCGGTGACCATCGGCGCGGACGACAGCATCGAAGAAGCCATCAAGACGATGCAGGAGCACCAGGTCAGGCGGCTGCCCGTGATCGACGGCCACGACCTCGTGGGCATCCTCAGCCAGGCAGACGTCGCCCGCAATTACCCCGAGGACAGGGTCGGGGAACTCGTCGAATTCATCTCCTACTAAGCAGACAGGAGGAAGCGGATGCCGCAGCGTCTCGTTGCCGATGCCATTGTCGAACGGCTCGAGGCGTGGGCGGTGCCGCGCGTCTTCGGCTACAGCGGGGACGGCATCAACAGTTTCATGGGCGCGCTCCGGCGCGCCGGAACAGTGGAATTCATCCAGGCGCGTCATGAGGAAAACGCGGCCTTCATGGCCGTGGGCCACGCGAAGTACAGCGGCGGCGTAGGCGTGGTGACCTCAACCCAGGGACCCGGGGCGATCCACCTGCTCAATGGTCTCTACGATGCGAAACTGGACAGCGTTCCCGTGGTGGCCATCATCGGGCAGCAGTCGCGCAGTGTCCTCGGCTCCGGCTACATGCAGGAAGTCGATCTGCTGGACCTGACGAAGGACGTAGCCTCGGCATTCCGCGAGCAGGTCAACACACCGGATGCGCTGCCGATGGTGCTTGACCGGGCTTTCAAAGCCGCGCTCGCAAACAGGGCACCCGCCGTCGTTATTGTTCCCCATGACGTGCAGAAGATGCCGGCCCCGGAACTGGAGCACAAGCACGGCATCATTGCCACCGCCCCGCGCTGGGAGCAGTCCGCCAATGTACCGGTGGACGACGACCTCAAGGCGGCAGCGGAGGTGCTCAACGCCGGCAGCAAAGTGGCGCTGCTCGTGGGGCAGGGTGCCCGGCACGCTTGGAAAGAGGTTGCCGCGGTGGCCGAACGCCTCGGTGCCGGCATCACCACGAGCCTGCTGGGCAAACCGTACGTGGACGAGTCACTGCCGAATGTTGCAGGCACCATGGGGCATTTGGGTACCAGCGCCAGCGGCCAGGTACTCGGCGCGTGCGACACGCTGCTGATCATAGGTTCCAATGACCCGTGGACCGAGTTCTACCCACCGCCAGGGGCCGCACGCGCCGTCCAGATCGACACGGACTCCGGTGCTATCGGCAACCGGTACCCCGTTGAGGTGCCGCTGCCCGGGGATGCGTCCCGCACCATGCAAGCGCTGCTGCCCCTGCTGGAGGACAAGCGGGATCTGCCATGGCGCGGCCAGGTGGAGCAGTGGGTCTCGCATTGGCACGAGCTTTCCACCGAGCGTGCCATGACCAAGGCGGATCCGGTCAATCCGGAGCGGGTGCTGCTTGAGCTGAACAGCAGGTTCCCGGCAGATGGCCGGCTCGCCGTCGATGTTGGCAGCTCGGTCTACTGGTATGCCAGGCAGCTGAGGCTGCCGCTCGGCGTGCCGGCCCACTTGTCCAGCACCTTGGCCAGCATGGGCTGTTCGGTGCCTTACGGCATCGCCGCAAAACTGGACCAGCCGGGGAGCCCGGTGCTGCTCGTCACCGGTGACGGTGCCATGCAGATGACGGGTATCGCGGAGCTCATTACCGTCAGCAGAATGTGGCAGACGTGGCAGGACCCGCGCTTTGTTATCTGCGTGCTGAACAACAGGGAACTGGCCGAGGTGACCTGGGAACAGCGCGAGATGGAGGGGGAGCCCCGCTTCGAAGCCAGCCAGGCTCTGCCGGATTTCGATTACGCCGGCTATGCAAAACTGCTGGGACTCGGTGGCGAGCGGGTTGATGACCCGGAGCAGGTTGGCGCCGCCTGGGATGCCGCGCTGGCAGCAGATAGGCCGTATTTGATCGACGTGGTCACGGATCCGGAAACTCCGCTGCTTCCGCCGTTCCCTGCCGGAGAGCAGAAGGCCGGAACTATCGCCGAGGCGTTGGGACAGGAGAGCGCCGAGTCTGCCGACCGTGCCATGGAGCTGCTGCGGACCTACGTCGACCAGGAGAAACCGAACTTCTCCTGAACGCGTCTACGTTGCCGCCGCATCCTGCTTGATACAAGGTTCCAGGGTGTCAAGAATCCGCCGTACCGCCGTAGCCACACTGGCGGCCGGGCTAAAGGCCGCGGCGCCGGCGTCGCGGTGTGCATCGACTTGGTCGAGCAAGTCGTTCAAGGCCCGCTCCACTTCCTCCCACCGGTCCTGAAGCTCCGATCCGGATTCCCAGGCCTTCAGCATCTCGGCTGCACCCCGGAGCGCCTCGCTGACCGGCTGAAGCAGTTCGGTGGGCAGTTCGTTGGACAACGGCTCCTTACCGCCGGCGCTAACGCCGGCAAGGGTGTCGGTAATGTCCTTGACATGGAACGACACAGATTCCAAAGCCCGGAGGTCGCGGTAGTCCTGCGATAGATTGCGCCGGTGCAGCTTGGCCCGCGGGTTGCCTTTGCGGCTCTCATCCGCGTGGTAAACCGCTTCCCGCACTTCATGCCCGGCCGTGGAGAGCTCGTCATTGTAGCGAGTCCACTTCTCCGGTTCCGGCGGCCATTCATCGGTCAGGGCGTCAGCCATGCCTTCCAGGTGCCGCGCCAGCATGGTGCGGAAGCGGGACAATTTCAGAATTGCTGCGTTGAAATTCAGCGGTGGCAGGATCACGGCATTGACCAGCAGCCCACATCCCACGCCGACGGTCATCTGGACCGCATAGCCAATGGAATAGGACTCAACATCCTGCCCGCCGATGATCAGAACGAAAAGTGCCGCCATTGGAACGTAGTCTTTGCCGTGACCGAGCCAGCGAACCCCGGAGAACAGGACGGCAACGCCAACTACCGCGGAAATCGTGAGCAGGCTGGGTTCTGCGAACAGCACAATCACGCCTGCCAGCAGGATCCCGAGCAACAGTCCGAGGAGGGTCTGCAGACCGGCCTTGGCTGAACCCATCAGGGTGGGATACATGCTGACCAAGGCGCCCAGCGGCGCGTAGTACGGATAGTCGTCGACTACGCCCGGCATGTACCCAGCTACAAACCACGCCATTCCGACGGCAATGGCTGCCTTTATGGCCAGCATGAATCGCGGGCCGGTCACGCCGGCCTTGATCCAGGACAGGGCGCGCTGGACGGAATTGCGCGTTGGCTGCTCCGGGTTCATACGTTCATACTCACAGCATCCGCCAGCCATGCCAACTGCAGCTGGACCTGCTTCTGCTAGGGAAGTTTCTCTCCGGCCTCAATGAGCGCGTCGATCTGGTTGCCACGGATGGGCCGCGGACAGGTGCCGTACGGGGTAAAGGCGCTGGGATAGTTGATTGCGCGGTTGAAATCGATGATGACACTGCCGTCCGGACGCGGCTTCGCGGTGGTGACCTTGCGCCAGTCGTAGGTGCTGGTGCCGTTGGTGAGATCGTGGAAGTTCAGCGTCAGGCCGCCCAAGGTGCCCGGCTCCGCAACCAGCCGGTGGCTGGCGCCACCTAGCTCGAAACTGACTTCCCCTACTGCCGTGGCGGTGCTCTGCACCTGCGGATGCGATGTGGCGATCGGAACCTGGCGTTCGCCGTCGTACGCTTTGAAATGCCCTGTCACGACGAGGTCAGGATTGAAATCGAATGTAGGCACCCCGCTGAATCTGGTGTAGACGGGGGAGTCGAGGTCGCGGGTGCGGATGGCATAGCGGTCTGCGCGGACCGCAAGTTCCACCATGATATTGCCGAACCGCACCCAGTTCAGCGACTCCTCATTGGCCAGCCGGGCTGTCACCCTGCCGTCCACAGGCTCACCGGTGTCGGCAAAGACCAGGTTGTCCGCAGCAGTAGCGGTCAGCGTTGCAATTCCGCCGGCCGAGGCGGATGTGTTGGCGCTCCAAAGACCGGGAAGCATCTCAACGGTTGTCGGTTCCGACCCGAGCCACTGCAGCGAAGTGAGGGTCAGCCAGCCGAACTCGGCGGCCAGTGCTTCATGCCGGATCTGCCGGTAACGGGCAAAACGCAGTTGCTCGCGGTCTACGGCGCTGGGTGCTCCGGCGCTGGTCATGGCGTTCCTCCTGTTGGACTATGTTGCCATCGGTTCAACACGGCAGGCCGCCTAATCATTTCCGAACCTGCGCACGGACTAACGCGAAGCGACGAATGTGGACATGCCGACCTGCCCGAGGTCGGCGGTAGCACCGGCGAGAACCAGCACGACGTAAAGGCTGACCGGAATCAGCAGCAGCCACTCCCGCCAGGAACCTGCGTTCCCAAGAATCGGTAAGGCAAAGTATCCGTTGGGACGCCAGATCCAGCGTAATACGGGAATTCGCCGCCAGGCCCTGGGTGGTTTGATCCGCAGCGGCCAGGCCAAGTTCACACCGCCTGTTGTAGCCATGTCACCGAGGATATGCATGACTACGCCGATGCCCATGGCCAGCGGAAACCAGTTCTGTTGTTCCGGGGCGAAAAAGGTGATGAATGCGGCCACGAAGATTCCAACCGCCCAAGGGGTCTTCTTTAATCGGTCGGGTATGAATCTGAGGGCTTTGGCGGCGAAGGCGACCAGCAGGATGCAGAGGACACCGGCGGCCGGGTATATGGTTCCAAACCGCTCCGTCTCCCACGTCACCAAGCCCGCCATCCAAGCGATCAGGACGAATACGCACATCCCAATGATGGAATGGGTCCCCTTCCGGTGGCCGCCGGCCAGCGTGCCTACGCCGGCACAAACTGCATTGGACACGGGCGGAAGCGAATGGGCAATCGTGGCCCGGTGATGGTCCGCGTCCGGAACCAAGGCAGCCCCGGCCGTGACCAAGGCGCCGGAGATGACGCCGATGGGTCCCACATCCAGCAGACCCATGCCTAACAGTACGGAATGGCTGCCGAGGCCCAGGGGCTCAGCCAAGGGACCGAGGGAAACTTCAAACTGGGTGGTGAGCGCTATCCAGGCGGCGGCTCCACTGGCGGCATGATGGGCTCCCAGCATCGTGAAGAGGTTCCTTTCAATAACTGGTTCCGCCGCCAAAAATGCGGTTTATCGTTCCAGTGGATTCCGTGAATTCTATCGACTCTTACCGTGGCATATCGCACTGACAGAATCTGAAAGCTGCTTGCGTACTAGCCCAGAAGAGACAGAAACGATATGGTAAGCATGCTGATCAATCGCAGGCCTCTACGGTCTTTTCCAATCAAAAGGAGACGCAATGAGCACGAAGGTCGAGAAGCAAGTCATGGTTAACGTGCCGGTGAGCACGGTTTATAACCAGTGGACCCAGTTCGAGGAATTTCCCCACTTTATGGGCGGCGTCAAGAGCGTAAAGCAGCTCGGCGACAACCGGCTCGAGTGGGTTGCCGAGATCGGCGGAGTCCGTCGGCAGTGGGAGGCGAGGATTGTTGAGCAGGTGCCGGACCAGAAGATTGCCTGGGCGGCAATCGAAGGCGCCACGAACGCTGGAGCGGTGTCCTTCGAGGACGTGGGTGGCGGCCAGACGTCCGTACGAATGACGCTCGAATACGAGCCCGAGGGCATGGTCGAGAAGGTGGGCGATAAGCTCAACATCGTGGAGAAGCAGGCCGAAGCGGACCTGCAAAAATTCAAGGAGTTCATCGAGGCTGAGGGCTACGCCACTGGTGCATGGCGCGGTTCGATCAATGAAGGCGCGGCAACAGGGACGCCCGGCGTCGAGGACGCCAGCGCATCGCGCGGCGACAGCGGAAAGGCTGGCGTGTCCGGCAAGGTTGCGGCCGCCGGGGTCGGTGTAGCGGCAGCGGCCGCAGCAGGCGTAGCTGCCGCCAAGAAGGACAGTGCCGATAAAGACGCGCCAGTCACGCCTGTAGTAGAACCGGTACCGGCAACGCCCGTGGTGGAGACTGCGCCGATCGTCACCGAGCCGGTCGTAGACACCGGTGCGGCCCTGACCCCGGAAGAGATCGCCGCGAAGTCCGACCGGGTGCGGCAAGACATCGAGGACGACGACAGGAACCGGGGCGCCGGAATCTAACGTGCAATGACAAAGAACGACGGCGGCCTCCCGCCGTCGTTCTTTGTGTCCACGTTGGACGGCGGTGTTGCGGCCCGCGCATCTTGAGCCAATCTTGAGCTAAAGCAGGGCACAGTGTTGAGATTGCTCCACCATGCTTGAAGCAGCAGATGGCGAGAGCTGAAGCCGGAGTCCGAATACTGGGGAGTACACGGATCTTCAGGGCCAGCTCGTCTCAGCTCATCCGGTGCGGGGCACGGGCAGGCCTTTGGGGAGGCTGCCCGCCCCGGCACTCGGGTCCGGGACCTGCCGACCGCACGTCGTAGCGGGCCTGTGATTACTGTGATGATTCCGTTTCCGTGGCTTGAGGCATGCGTTGCTGCATGGACCGCACAATCGAACCGAATCGGCGCCGTCAAGCGCTGACTACAGATTCCTGTCGAAAGCTTTTGCTGATTTCATGGATGAAACGGTTGCCAGGGGCGACAATGGAGTCGTCGGTAGCGAATGAACGGAGGAAGCAGCATGCGCGGAAGCAACCTTGTCTGGACAATCGTTGGCATTTTGTTGGCCATTGCCCTGATTATCTGGATCGTTTCTGTCATCTAGTGCGCAGCGGAGGCCTCGCCGTATGGCTGGCCACCAATGCGTTTCGGTTGCGGAACTAGAAGAGCCTCGGCAAGGGCGGGCCGGGGCTTTTCCGTGAAAGTCTTCCACCGATGCTTTCCCTGAAAATGGTTACGCGCATATCCCACGTTCAGCTTTCTTGCGACAAGCACCGGAGGTCAAACAGTATGGCCGCAAGCCGCCGGCACGACCGCAGGCTTCTTGATCAAATCTTGAGCTAACAGTGCGCAAGCATTGAGCTTGCTCCGTCACCCTAGAACCAGCAGATGGCGAGAGCTGAAGCCGGAGTCCAGCTACTGGGGAGTGCAAGGACATTCGCGGGCGGCTCGTCTCGGCTCATCCGGTGCGGGGCACGGGCAGGTCCTTGGGGAGACCGCCCGCCCCGGCACCCGTCTCAGGTCTATGGGACAGGGAGCGCAACATCGCGTACATTCCTTGCCCGGCCACTTCAAATCATGCGGAAGAGTCCCCGCGGAGGGAAGAGGTGCGTGACCGACGGAATCTGTGGAAGCTGTAGATCATGAGGGCAAGGGCCACTAGCCCGGAGACGACAAACGTCGATCCCACGATCCAGCCTCCTGGCAGCCACCAACGGTCACCGAATGCCCACCAGCCCGGCATCGGGGGCCGAATGCCCCACAAGATTCCTGCAGCAATAGCCGCGAGCCCTCCCACGGCGCTGGCCACGATGCGCGGCCACGTCCGCACCTCCTTCTCGGCTATCTTGAGCGCCTCGGCCTTGATCGGCACCAACAGTCGCTTGGCCCAGGCATAACGCAGGGAAAGAACCACCAGGCCGCCAGCGAGGGCAAGAAGGCCTGGACCGGGCAGTACAAGTGCGGCGAGTCCGACGGCAATGAGGGCCCAGCCGAGCAGTTCGATGCCCGTTCGATGAAGCCAAGGCGGAATGGCGCCGGTCCTGCCCATGAGCACATCCTCCCACAGCAATGTCAGTGGCTAAATGTCGGTCCCCGACGGCGCGCAACTCTGGGGGGACCTGCTTGGATCATTAGCCCTCACGGTCAACCCATCGTGAAGTTTGCATACCGCCAAGCGGGGAGGAGTGTCCGGCCTAACGTGCTGATAACGACACAATAACGGCACGATAACGGGAGCGGGGTTCCACTGTAAAGACATTGCAAACTTGCAGCTTCATTGGGGTTCTGTTGGGGAAAACAAGCGATGCTCACTGATCCGACCCGCCATTCCCTGGCGACCCTTGTGACCAAGCTCATGGCTGGAAAACGAGGGAGACCATGTCGATTATTAAGGATCCGCACCTGTTCAACGAGCAGAGCCTATTCGTCGACCTGGAAGGGGTGCTTGGCCGCCGCCTCTATCTGAAGATCGAGGGGTTCAACTTCGCGGGCTCGATCAAACTCAAGCCCGCGCGGGAAATGGTCGAGCGCGCCGAGCGGGAGGGGCTAATCGGGCCCGGCTCCACACTCGTGGAGTCCTCGTCGGGGAACCTCGGCGTCGCACTCAGCATGATCGCGGCCAGCAAAGGATACCGCTTTGTCTGTGTGGTGGATCCGCGGTGCAATCCGACGACCCGGCAGCTGATGGAGTCGCTCGGAGCACAGGTTGACCTGGTCACCGAACCGGATCCCGTCGACGGGTTCCTTGGGGCCCGGCTCAACCACGTCCAGGAACTGTGCGCGTCCGACGAGCGGTACGTCTGGCTCAATCAGTACGTCAACCCCGGCAACTGGGGCGCGCACTACCGCTGGACGGCCCCCGAAATCGCCGCCGAATTTCCCGACCTCGACGTGCTATTCGTCGGAGCCGGCACCACGGGCACCCTGATGGGTTGCGCGCGGTACTTCCGCGAGTACCGCCCCGACGTACGGATCGTCGCGGTCGATGCCGTCGGATCTGTTTCCTTCGGCTGCCCGCCGGCGCCCCGCCTGATCCCCGGCCTCGGCATGAGCGTGCGGCCGCCCCAACTCGACGAGTCCTTGCTCGATGATGTGGTGTTCGTCGAGGAGCTGGACACGGTGCGCGCCTGCCACCGCCTGGCCGCAGGCGGGTTGCTGCTCGGCGGGTCAACCGGGACCGTGGTCCACGGCGCCATGACATGGCTCGCCGACCACCACGCCCAGGACGTCACCGCGGTGACCATCTCACCCGACTTGGGTCGCCCGTACCTGGACACCATCTACCAGCCCGACTGGGTGCTCGACCACTTCGGGGCCGAGGCGCTCGCCAACGCGGGTCAGACGTCAGACCCCGGTCTACAGACTGACCCGGTGTCGGGGCCACAATTTCCCGCAGCCGGCCCGTTGAAAGACTCCGTGGCCACTGCCTCACTAAGGAGCTTCTCGCAGTGAACAAGTCCGTGGACACGCTGTCAACGTCGCCAGGTCCCACGATTCCGATAATTCCGACGAATCCCGCGGCATCCGCGGCTCAGGCAGGGAACGGCTCTCCGGCCACGAGTGCGGTCGTTGCCTTGGAGCGCCGCCTAGCGGATCTTCTCGCATCAGTTGTGAAGAAGGACGACGTCCCGGTGGACGCCAACTTCTTCCTCGAATTAGGCGCGGACTCGCTGGTCATGGCGCAGTTCTGCGCCCGTGTGCGCAAACAGCCGGACCTGCCGGCCGTGTCGATCAAGGACATCTACCAGCACCCTTCAATCTCTGCGCTGGCCGCGTTCCTGGCACCGGAGGAAGAGACATCGGCGACGGCGCAGGTGCAGGACCGGTTGGCGGAGGTGCTGGCCGATGTACTGGGCATCGAGCACGTGCCGGTGGACGCCAACTTCTTCCACGACCTGGGCGCGGACTCGCTGGTGATGGCCAAGTTCTGCGCCCGCGTGG
>NZ_JBDGKM010000004.1:111469-523500 GCF_057656375.1 Arthrobacter sp. Soil_C_60
TGCGCAAGCAGCCGGACCTGCCGGCGGTCTCCATCAAGGACATCTACCAGCACTCAACGATCTCGGCCCTGGCCGCGTTCTTGGCACCCGCGGAAGAGACATCGGCGACGGCGCAGGTGCAGGACCGGTTGGCGGAAGTGCTGGCCGGCGCGCTTGGCAGAGACCATGTCCCGGTGGACAGCGACTTCTTCCAGGACCTGGGCGCGGACTCGCTGGTGATGGCCAAGTTCTGCGCCCGCGTGCGCAAGCAGCCGGACCTGCCGGCGGTCTCCATCAAGGACATCTACCAGCACTCAACGATCTCGGCCCTGGCCGCGGCCCTGGCGCCAGCGAAACCGGCGACGTCACCCGTGCAGGGCCAGCTGGCCGAGATGCTGGGTGGCGTGCTGGGCATTGACCATGTCCCCGTTGGCAGCGACTTTTTCCAGGACCTGGGCGCGGACTCGCTGGTGATGGCCAAGTTCTGCGCCCGCGTGCGTAAGCAGCCGGACCTGCCCAAGGTGTCCATGAAGGACGTCTACAGCAATCCGAACATCTCCGCCCTCGCCGCGGCCTTGCAACGCCCCCCGCAGCAAGACCAGCGGCAGGAGCCCTCCCCGGCTCTGGCATCTGTGCCGGAGACGTCGCGGCCGATGGACGCGCGGACCTGGGAGTACGTCACCTGCGGCGCCCTGCAGGTGCTCGTCTACGTCGGCTACTGCCTCCTCGCCGGCTGGCTCGCGGTCGTAGGGTACCAGTGGATCTTCCCGGAGGCGGGGCCGGGCAACCACAACTGGCTAGGCCACGGGATGAGCTTCGGGGAAATCTACCTGCGGTCGATCGCTTTCTCCGCGGCGACTTTCGTGCTGCTGTGCATCCTGCCGGTGGCCGCGAAGTGGATCATCATCGGGCGCTTCCGGCCTCGGGAGATCCGTATCTGGAGCCTCGCCTACTTTCGGTTTTGGCTGGTCAAGACCCTGATGCGAACCTCGCCACTATCGCTGATGACCGGTTCCCCGCTGACGACCTTCTACCTGCGGGCCATGGGCGCGAAGGTGGGCCGCAACGTGATGATCCTGACCAATCGCCTGCCGGTCTGCACTGACCTGCTCACGATCGGGGAGGGGACGGTGGTGCGCAAGGATGCGGTCCTCAACGGATACCGCGCCCATGGCGGCGTCATCCAGCTGGGTGCGCTGACGCTGGGCCGGGACGTGATCGTCGGCGAGGGCAGTGTCCTGGACATCGACACGGGAATGGGAGACGGCTCGCAGTTGGCCCACCGCTCCACTTTGTACACCGGCCAAGTCGTCCCCGAGGGCGAGCACTGGCACGGTTCGCCGGGCAGGCGCACCGATGTGGACTACAGCGGGGTCGAGGCAACGCCCTATCGGCCGTGGCGGCGGGGATGGTTCGCCATATCCCAACTTGTTTCCACCCTTGGGGTGGGCCGCACCATGGTCGGACTGGTGATCGCGCTGGTCGTCCTGGCGCAGCCGCGCGTGGCGGCGCTTCTGGAGGTGCAGCCTTTCGCGTTCACTGACTGGACCTTCTACGCCGATGCCATTACATTCGCCGGTCTGGCCGTCTTCGGCGGAACGGTCATGGCATTGGTCGTAATAACGACCGTGCCGCGGGTGCTCCAACTCGCTGTGAAGCCCGACATGGTGTATCCGCTGTTCGGACTGCGGGACGCGGCGGCGCGGGCGGTGGCGAGGCTGACCAACAGTCCCTTGCTTGGAGGGTTGTTCGGCGACAGCTCGTACGTCGTGAACTACGTGCGGGCCATTGGGTACAAGCAGCCGCAGGTCCAGCAGACCGGCTCGAACCTGGGCACGGTGTTCAAGCACGATAACCCGTTCCTTTCGACCATCGGCAGCGGGACGATGATTGCCGACGCGGTGTCTTTCATGAACACCGACTACTCGGCGACGTCGTTTAAGGTCAGTGAGGCGGCGATCGGAGCCCACAATTTCCTCGGCAACGCCGTCCTCTACCCGGCCGGGGCCAAGACCGGAGACAACTGCCTGCTCGCAACCAAGGTGATGGTGCCCATCGACGGACCGGTGCGCCATGACGTGGGCCTGCTCGGATCACCTGCGTTCGAGATTCCCCGCTCGGTCCTGCGGGATGCCCTTCCCGAGGAGCATGCGAGCCGGACCCACCTCCGCCAGGACCTCGCGGCCAAGAACAAGCACAACCGGCACACTATGGCCCTCCTGATGCTTACGCGTTGGTTCAACATGTCGCTTGCAATGGCGATAATGTTCGCCGCCCTCGAATTGTCCGACCAGTTTGGTTTCCTTGCCCTCAGCGGGTCGTTCGTCGTGATGCTCTTCGTCGGCTTGCTCGTCCCCATCGGCATCGAGCACCTCGTAACGGGGTTCCGGCGGCTTCAGCCCCAGCTCTGCTCCATCTACAACCCCTACTTCTGGTGGCACGAGCGGTACTGGAAGCTGATGACCCAGAGCCGGTACATGGCCATCCTCAACGGGACGCCGTTCAAGCCGCTGGCTTGGCGTCTGCTGGGGGTGCGGATTGGGGCCCGTGTCTTCGACGACGGCTGCGGAATTATCGAGCGGAGCCTGGTGACGATCGGCTCCCGCTGCACGCTGAACGCCGGCAGTACGGTTCAATCCCACTCCCAAGAGGACGGAATGTTCAAGTCCGACCACAACGTCATTGGTGACGACGTCACGCTTGGCGTCGGGGCCTTTGTCCACTACGGCGTGACCGTCGAAGACGGTGCCGTTGTCGCTGCCGACTCCTTCGTAATGAAGGGGACGACCCTCACCTCGGGATCCCTGTGGGGTGGCAACCCGGCCGAAGAGGCCCGAGCCGCCGCCACGTCCCCCGTCGCACTGGAAAGGCCCGTATCATGACCACCACCTCTGCGCTGACCTGCCGCACCGCCGCCAACCACTCGTCCGATCCGGCAACCAGCCGGCCTGCCCTTCCGGCCGTCGCCCCGACGGCGATTCCCAGGTGGACACTGGATCCCCAGTCCGGACAGGAGCAGGTCGAGGTGGCGGTTCCCGAGGAGCTACGCACATCCCTGAAGTTGACGGCCCATGCCTTGGACACGACGCCCGGCTCGCTCTGGTTGGCGGCCCACGCGCGGGTACTGCAGGCCTTGTCCGGCGAGACGGACATCGCCACCGGGTGCATGGACACAGCGGGGATCTGGCGGTGCAACCTCGATCTGGGCCACCCGTCCTGGCGGAGCCTAGTCGCCGAGGCACAGGACCGGCAGGTCCGGGCCGGCGCCGGGCCAGCCGACACCGAGCAGGCCCGCCGCGGGGAAGCCCGCCACGAGGCCGCATTTCCCGGGTACGAGGTGGTGTTCGGAGCGCTTCAAGGCGACGATGCAGAGCTGCCGGAGGGTATCGTCCTCGGAGTCACCCTCCGGACCGTGGCCGGGGGCGAGGTGCTCCGGCTGCGGTACCGGCGGGACGTCCTCGACGACGATGCCGCACTCAGGATCGCCGGCTACCACCTGGCCGCACTCCGCCACTTGGTCGCCGACCCCGAAGTGGAGCCCGCCGATGCCGACCTGGTCGATCCTGACGAGCGGCGTCTCCAGCTCGAGCATCTGGCCGGACCCGAGCGGCCCCGGCCCCAACGACGCTTCCACCAGCTGTTCGAAGAGCGCGTCCAGCTTCACCCCGAACGCATCGCCGCGGCCCAGGACACGCGGGAGTGGACGTACGCGGAATTGAACGCCCGCGCCAACAGGCTGGCCCGTGCCCTGCTGGCGCGTGGTCTACAGGCGGAGGATGTCGTGGCGGTCGTCGCCAAGCGGGACCTGGAATGGATGGCCGCGGTCATCGGCATCTTCAAGGCCGGCGGCGCATACCTACCGATCGAACCGCACTTCCCCGCCGACCGGATCGCCAGAACGCTCACCCGAGCCGGGAGCCGGATGGCGCTGACCGAGGAAGGCAGCACCGCCTCGCTGGACGAAGCACTCGAGGGGATGCCCTCGGTCACAAGACTCCTCTTCGGGGACATCGAGTCTGAGGGGCACGCCGCCGACGATCTCGGCGTGGAGGTGCGTCCAGACCAACTCGCCTACGTCTACTTCACCTCGGGCTCCACGGGCGAACCGAAGGGCGCGATGTGCGAGCACGACGGGATGGTGAATCATCTGTACGCCAAGATCGAGGACCTGGGAATCGGCCCCGGCGACGTCGTCGCCCAGAGTGCCCCCCAATGCTTCGACATCTCGCTGTGGCAACTGGTCTCGGCCCTGCTCGTCGGCGGCCGCACACTCATCGTCGGGCAGGACCGCATTCTCGACGTCGAGCGGTTCGTCGATACGGTGGAACGGGGCGCGGTGGCGGTCTTCCAGGTCGTACCGTCGTATCTCGACGCGGTGGTCGCGTACTTGGCTGGCAAACCCCGTACCCTCCCGCACCTCCGCTGCGTCTCCGCGACCGGGGAGGCCCTGAAACGTGAGCTGGTCCGCCGCTGGTTCGACGTAATGCCGAACGTCAAGCTGGTTAATGCCTACGGACTGACAGAGACCTCGGACGACACGAACCATGAGGTGATGAGCGCAGCGCCCACGGGCGGCTCCGTGCCACTGGGCCCGCCGATCCCGAACGTCCGGATCCATATCCTCGACGAGCGGCAGCGGCTCGTACCGCTCGGAGCACCGGGCGAGATCGCCTTCTCCGGGGTGTGCGTGGGCCGCGGTTACATCAACGACCCGGAGCGCACCGCACAGGCCTACTCCATTGATCCGTATGTGGACGGGGCGCGGCTCTACCGGGCTGGCGACTATGGACGCTGGTCACCGGACGGCAAGCTGGAGTACCTTGGCCGGCGAGACAACCAGGTCAAAATCTCCGGATTCCGCATCGAGATCGGCGACATCGAGAATGCGCTGTTGCGGGTTCCCGGCGTCCGCGACGGCGCCGTCGTCGTTGGCGAGGGCGGCGGGCAGTCCAAGTTCCTGGTGGCGTTCTACTCTGGCGACCGGCCGCTCGAAGTCGACGAGATCCACAGCGAGGTGGCCTCGCGGGTTCCGGGCTATATGGTTCCGTCGGCGTACCGGTGGCAGGAGAGCCTGCCCCTGACCGGCAACGGGAAGATCGACCGGAAGGTCTTGACCCGCATGGCTCGGGAGGCCGTCCCCGAGACCGGCACCCCCACGGAGACGCTCACGGCCACCGAGGAGCGGCTTGCCGGGGCATGGGCGAGCGTCCTCGGCATACCGGCGGGTCGGATCGGCGGGCAGGACTCGTTCTTTGCGCTGGGCGGCACTTCCCTGTCCGCGGTGAAGCTCGCCGTCCTGCTCAAGCGTGCCGTGTCCATCAAGGACATCATGCAGACGCCAGTCCTCGCGGACCTGGCGATCCTGCTCGAGGCTGCGTCCCTGGAGGACGCTGCCGAACCGCCCGCGCCCACGCCGGCGGGAACCGCCGCAGAGCCCGCTTCCATGCTCCGGACACCGGCAAGACACTCCAATCCGCTACCTGTGAAACGAAAGGACCTCTGATGTCGTCTCCTTCACCCAAGATCCAGTTCGACATGGAACGCCAAGCCGGTGGGGCACCGATGCTCGCCGTCGAGGACGGCCACGACCCTGTGCGGTGGGCCGATGAGAACCGCGAGGCGCTGCGCGCGGCGGTTGACGAGAGCGGCGCCATCCTGGTCCGCGGGCTGGGCCTCAGTGATCCAGCCCAGGTGGCCGAAGTTTACCAGCGGCTGATTCCGGGCGGCCTCATGCCGGACCGGGAGGCCTTCGCCACCAGGCAGCCCTATCTGGACGGCGTGTACTCGTCGCTCACGTGGCCCGCGAACCAGCCTATGTGCATGCACCACGAGCTCAGCTACGCGCTCGAGTTCCCCGGCCTGATGCTCTTCGCCTGCCTCCAGGCACCCAGCGTCGGTGGCGTGACGGGCATCGCGGATGCCCGCTCGGTGCTCGACGCCATACCGGCGGATATCGTCCGTCGGTTCGAAAGCGAAGGGTGGCTGCTCGCCCGCAGCTACAACGAGGATATCGGAGCCACCTACGAGGAGGCGTTCGGGGTCGCCGACCGCGCTGCCGTCGAGAGCTACTGTCGGGCCCACGCGATCGAGTTCGAGTGGCAGCCCGACGGGGAGCTCCGCACCCGGCAACGGCGTCCTGCCGTCGTCCGGCACCCTGTGACCGGCGAACGCTGCTGGTTCAACCAGATCGCGTTCTTGAGCGAATGGACCATCGCGCCCGAGGTGAGGGAGTATCTGGTGGATGTTTACGGCTCTGACGGGCTGCCGTTCAACACCCGCTTCGGCAACGGCGAGCCGATCGGCGAGGACATCATTGCCCTCTTGAACGAGGTCTACGAGGCCCACACCCTGCGAACGCCGTGGCAGACCGGGGACCTCATGCTCGTCGACAACGTGCGCATGGCCCACAGCCGCGAGGCGTACGAGGGTCAACGGGAGATCCTCGTTGGCATGGCCGAGCCGCGCAATGTATTCGATCTCGATACCCATACCCAGGACGGTGCACGATGACAGAATTCGCCATATCCCCAGTGACAGCCGCCGCGGAATCGAAAACGGTTCCCCCCTTCGCGGTCATCTCCGGAGCCCAGGTGCAGCAGGTGCTCCAAGGTCGGGAGAAGCAGGTCGTCGAACTGGTCGAGCAGACCTACCTGGTGCACGCGGCCGGAGACTCGGTGAATCCCCCGTCCTACTTCCTGCGCTTCCCGGACCGGCCCACCTCGCGCATCATCGCCCTGCCCGCCTCGGTCGGCGGACAGGTCGAGGTTGACGGCATCAAGTGGGTCTCCAGCTTCCCGGACAATGTAGCGTCGGGGATACCGCGCGCCTCAGCGGTGTTGATCCTCAACGACCGGACGACGGGCTACCCCTTCGCCTGCATGGAGAGCTCGATTATCAGCGCGTCCAGGACGGCTGCTTCGGCCGCCGCCGCCGCAGACTGGCTCAGCCGAGGCCGTGGGCGCCCCAGACGCGTCGGGTTCTTCGGCGTGGGGCTCATCGCCCGCTACATCCACACCTTCCTGAACGCGACCGACTGGTCCTTCGACGAGATCGGGGTGTTCGACCTCTCGGGCGAGAGCGCGGAGGGCTTCAAGGGCTATCTCGAACGCAGCGGCACCCGAGCCCGGGTGACCGTGCACAATGGCCCCGAGGAGCTGATCCGGAGCAGCGATCTCGTCGTATTCGCCACGGTGGCGGGCCAACCGCACGTTCACGACACGACGTGGTTTGCGCACAACCCACTGGTGCTGCACGTGTCCCTCCGCGACCTGGCCCCGGAGATCCTGTTGGCGTCGACCAACATCCTCGACGACGTCGACCACTGTCTGAAAGCCGGGACGTCGGCCCACCTCGTGGAGCAGATGGTCGGCCACCGGGACTTCGTGGACGGCACCTTGGCCGACGTCATGGAAGGCAGGGTCAAGCCGGCGGACAACCGCCCCGTGGTGTTCTCGCCGTTCGGCCTGGGCGTGCTCGACCTGGCGGTGGGCAAGTACGTCTACGACGAACTTGCCAGCAGCGGCCAGCTCCGGGTGGTCGAGGACTTCTTTTCCGAGCTGCGTCGATACGGCTGACCCGGCGGCCCAACCAATTCATCAATTCGCACCCACCGAGGAGTGACACAATGCTCTCGTTACCGCAGATGCTGGGGAATGTGTCCAAGGCACACGCCCAGTCCCCTGAGGACTGGGCACGGTCGGTCACCGACGTCCTACGGGACGCCGCGATCTACCACCAAGCCCTTAACGGCTTTTACCGTGCCCAATGTGACGCGTTGGGAGTCGATCCCGCCGCGATCAACGACATCAATGACCTGCAAGACCTGCCACTGTTGCCGGTCGGCATGTTCAAGCGTCCCGACGCCCAAGTACTACTCACCTGCTCCCTGGCCGACGTTGAGACCGAGACCAGCTCCAGCGGAACCCGCGGTGTCCCGTCTGTCGCCCGCCGCAACAGCGAGACAGTGACCCGGGCACTGGTTGGCCTGATCGGGACCTACCGGGAGTTCTTCAGCCTGTCCGGGGGCGCGGGTCTATTCTTGAACCCTTCGGACTCTGAAGCCTCGGAGATGGGCCTGCTCAAGGACTTCAACATCCTGAACAGTGTCTTCGACCACCACGTATACCTAGTTGCCGACCAGGCGTTCGACGTCAGGGAGGCTCTGGAGCACCTGCGCCGGTGGAAGGGCCACATGACCCGGCACATCGTCTGTCCGCCGTTCCTCATCGAGCGGCTCCTCCGGTTCCTCGAGCAGGAGAAGAGTAATGTGCGCTTGGATCCGTACAGCATGATCATCACGCTCGGCGGTTGGAAGCGGCACACGGCCGAGGCCATCCCTGCCGAGGGCTTTCGGGAGCGGTGCCACGACCTACTCGGCGTGCGCCCGGGGAACGTGCGCGACATGTACGGGATGATCGAGTCGAACATGCTCGCTGTCGAATGCCACCTGCATCGCAAGCACGTCCCGCCGTGGTGCTACATTTCCATCCGGGACCCCGGCCAGATCGGCAAAGAGCTCGCTCCGGGGGGCACCGGCACCATTGCCGTACTGGACTCCCTCAACACCAGCTATCCCGGTTTCCTCCTCACCGACGATGTGGGCGACGTCGAGACCGGCACCTGCGGGTGCGGGAGAACCGGCCAGATCATCAATTTCCGACGTCGGGGGCAGGGTGGCGGGCTTGGTCACTGCCCCGTCAGCATCGAGCGCTACCTCGGCTCGGGCAGCACCGCCAACGATGAGCCGGCGGCTCTCATGAAGGCCTGAGTTAGCGGCACCTCAGGTGGCGCCCTCCTCCGTCGCCGCGCCCTTGGCGAGGCGACATTCGGTGCCGCCGAGCGAGACCGTCGCGCTCATGAGCGTTTCGGTCCTGTACTGCAGCACGGCATTGTCGTAGCGCGCCTCGGCCTCGAATGGTGGCCGGCATCCTCCACTCGCCGCCGGTCTTCGGCACGAACTTATAGGTCCCGTCGTCGGCAGCCCTGTCCCGGGCGCGCAGGACATTCGCGGGCGGCTCGTCTCGGCTCATGGCACGGCAGCGCTAGGTCATCCTGCACAACGTGAGGGTCCTGCTCTAGGACAAGGAGCATCCTTCAGCAGGGAGCGCCGAGCGAAATGGTCCCGAAAACTAGGGGTGCAGCCGCCCCTCGTCCGGGGCTTACCGGCCTGGTGAATGGATTGGACACTAGGTATATCCGTTCCAGCAGCGACAATTCCCCCGAAGGGACGGCCGGTCGAGCCGGAGCCTACGTTTCCCAACCCGCAGGCTCCGGCTCGACACCTGTTATTACCGGAGTCCAGCTGGCACAATTCCTGCATGATCGACATGCCGCCGCCGAATCCGCCCGAACTGGAGCCGGAGAAGATCCGGGCCTGATCGCCTATGCCGACGATATGGCCGCCTTCACGCAGGAAGAGATGGAGCGGGTCAGTGAGCAGTTCACCGCGCAAGGCCTCCGGGACAGCTACGAGGGGCAGTACCGACGCTAAACCCGTTCATCGTGGTCCGCGGGAATGATCCCCTGGACCTCGGCGGAACCTGGATCGCATGGACCGCCGGGACGACCGCATGCGCGCTGGCGCGCTGGTTCCTCCGCCGACACCCGACGGAGACGGGAGAAGTGGAAGCCTGGCTCCTCCAGGAAGCCTTTTCTCCCTAGACCGCTGCGACGCAGCCAAGCTGGAAGCGGAGCGGTGGCGCCGCGAGACGGGTTTGTCTTCCCTTAGGTTGGGTCCGAACATCACCGTCACAAAAGGAGCGAAAGCCAGTACGACGACAATAACGAAGAGGGTCAATTCCATGTCGAGCTCCTACCCTTAAATTCAGGTTAGGCGCCAAATACTCGGTGCACAATGGGCTAATTCGCAAGCCCGGCGGCCCCGGGTTTTGCCATCGAAATCGGCGGACGAGCACCTTGGGGCCGCGTCGCTGAAACCTTTCTACATCTGCTGCTTTCGACCTTGGATTGGACATGGAGAACGACCCGGTCGAGCTGTTTGGGGGAGTCCGCGGGGGCAACGCTGCATACCGGCCTGTCTGAAAGGTTGGCGCCTTCTCCGAACGCGCTCTCACACTCCTCGCACTCTGGCCGCCCCCGCTGGCAGGCTGCGCCTCACCAACTGAGACCCAGCCAACTGAAGAAGCGACTGCTGCGTATGATCAACTTGGACGCTCACACCAACTCCGGTGGAAACTATCGAAGAAGTTACGGTCCCCAACATCGTTTGTTGCGCCGGTCTTCCTCTTGCGCGATGCGATGAAGGCCACCAAAAGGCTATGCAACTGGCTTCGCACGGCTGTCGTCGTATTCTCGCAGCCACGTGGATGCAAACCTGCCCGCTCGGGGACAGGCAACAAAAAACCCCGGAAACCGTTCAGTTTCCGGGGTTTTTCCCCTGTGCGCGGAGGGGGACTTGAACCCCCACCCTCAATAAGAGGACTAGCACCTCAAGCTAGCGCGTCTGCCATTCCGCCACCCGCGCAGGTGGTGTTTTCGTTCAGTTTCGGCGAACCGATTCCTTCGAAAGCAGCGAGAAAAACTCTAACACGTTTTGGCCGAAGTGTTGAATCGGGGATTTTCCTAACCCCGTTCCGGTGCGTTTCCATAACATCGGGCTGCCGCCACCCAAGCAGATCGATAGGCTGGAGCCAAGCACCCCCGTCAGCAAGGAGCCCGAAATGCCTGCCCTCCGTCCGCAAGATGAAGTTGTCCGCATTTGCCAGGAACTGATCCGGATCGACACCTCCAATTTCGGTGACAATGCGGGCCCCGGGGAGCGGGCAGCCGCCGAGTACACGGCAGGCTTGCTCGAGGAAGTGGGTCTGTCCACGGAAATTTTCGAGTCATCTCCGGGACGCGCTTCAGTCGTCACCCGTATGGCGGGTGAAGATCCTTCCGCAGACGCACTAGTGGTCCATGGACATTTGGATGTCGTGCCGGCGCAAAAAGAAGACTGGCAGGTCGATCCCTTCAGCGGCGAGGAAAAGGACGGTCTGATCTGGGGCCGTGGAGCGGTGGACATGAAGGACATGGATGCCATGATCCTGTCCGTGGCCCGTGACATGGCCAGAACCGGAACCAAGCCGAAGCGCGACATCGTATTCGCTTTCTTCGCAGACGAAGAGGCCGGCGGCAAATACGGGGCTCGTTGGGCCGTAGATAACCGCCCCGAGCTTTTCGACGGCGCCACGGAAGCGATTTCGGAGGTCGGTGGCTTCTCTGCCAACATCGGCGGGAAACGTGCCTACCTCCTCCAGACTGCTGAGAAAGGCATCGCATGGCTGCGCTTGGCCGTCAGCGGGCGGGCTGGCCACGGCTCGCAGATCAACACGGACAACGCGGTGACCACGTTGGCAGCGGCCGTGGGCCGGATCGGCGCCCATCAGTGGCCCATCGAACTGACGGACACCAGCCGCCGGTTCCTGGACGGCGTAACGGAACTCACCGGCGTCGAATTCGATCCGGACAATCCGGACATCCTGCTCAAGGAACTGGGCACGGTGGCACGTTTCGTGGGCGCCACGCTGCAAAACACGTCCAATCCGACCGTGCTGAAAGCAGGCTACAAGGAAAACGTCATACCTGGCCTGGCCGAAGCCCGGATCGACGCGCGGACTCTGCCTGGTCAGGACGAACTGGTGCTGGCCAAGATCAAAGAGCTGGCGGGGGAGGACGTGGACATCTCCTACATCCACCAGGACTCGGCGCTCGAAGTACCGTTCGCCGGAAACCTCGTGGACGCAATGGTGGATTCGCTCAGGCACGAGGACCCGGACGCAGTGGTTCTGCCGTACACGCTTTCCGGCGGGACGGACAACAAGTCGCTGGCTAGGCTCGGGATCACCGGATACGGGTTCGCCCCGCTGCAACTGCCCGATGACCTGGACTTCACCGGTATGTTCCATGGCGTGGACGAACGGGTTCCCGTGGACTCCCTGAAGTTCGGCACGCGGGTGCTGCACCGGCTGCTGACCACTTACTAGTGCAGGACGGACCAATGACCAAGGCAGTTGAAGAGCTGTTGCCGGAGGCGATGCTCGCCACGTTCCGCTCCCGGGCGGCCGGTTATGACGAGGCCAACTCCTTCTGCCACGAGGACTTCGCTGATCTTCAGGCCGCGGACTATTTGAAGATGCTTGTGCCGGCTTCCGACGGCGGGCTCGGCTACGGCCTGCGGCAGGCCTCCCTGGCCCAGCTCCGGCTGGCCAGTGCCGCCCCGGCCACGGCATTGGCTGTCAACATGCACCTGGTCTGGACCGGCGTCGCCCAGGTGATGCGGGCCCGCGGGGACCGGAGCCTGGACTTCGTGCTCGAAGAAGCAAGCCAAGGCGAGATTTTCGGGTTCGGCGTATCCGAAGCCGGGAACGATCATGTTCTGTTCGACTCCACCACGGTCGCTGCGCCCCAGGATGACGGCGGCTATTCCTTCACGGGAACCAAGGTTTTCACCAGTCTCTCGCCAGTATGGACGAAGCTGGGAACTTTTGGGCGGGACGACGACGGCGACGAGCCACAGCTGGTCTGGGCCTTCATCGACCGGAAAGCACCGGGCTTCCGCATCAAGGACGATTGGAACACGCTGGGCATGCGGGCCAGCCAGTCGAATACCACGGTGCTGGAAGGGGTACGCGCCGGGCCAGAACGGATCTTCCGGAAGCTGCCGGTCGGGCCAAACCCGGACCTGCTGATCTTCGGCATTTTCAGTTGCTTCGAAATCCTGCTGGCCTCCGTCTATGCCGGCATCGGGACGCGAGGGGTGGAACTGGCCGTGGAGAACGTCCGCCGACGGACATCCCTGAAGACCGGCAAGAGCTACGCGCAGGATCCAGACATCCGCTGGCGCGTTGCCGATGCTGCGATCGAAATGGACGGCCTGTACCCACAGCTGGAATCCATCACCCGGGATGTCGACGCTCTCGTCGACCATGGGCCGATGTGGTTCCCCAAACTGGCATCGGTCAAGGTCAGGGCGACGGAAACGGCAAAGCGCGTCGTCGAGCACGCGGTAAGGGTCTCCGGGGGCGGCGGGTACTTCCGCGGCAGCGAGCTGGAGCGTTTGTACCGGGATGTGCTGGCCGGGCTTTACCACCCCTCGGACGACGAATCAGCGCACGGCACGGTGGCCAACGCCTGGCTTGGCCCTATCGAGGACTAGGCCCCGGGAACAGGTCAGACGGTGGCCTCGACGCGCAGGACTTTCCGCCGCATCCAGTACTTGCGGCTGCCGCCCATGTAGAAGCGGGTCCGGATCAGGTCCCACTTGCCGTATTCGGCATGCTCAGCCAGCGCCCGGCGGGCCTCCTTGACAGATTCGCCCTTATTGACCGTCAGGACAAGATATTCGTACTGGCGGAGGTGGTCGCGTTCGCGCTGGATGGAGCCGGTGCTAATTTGTTCTCTCATTGGCCCTCCAATCTCTTCACTTATTCTTCCCACAACAGCTAACGTCTACTACATGGCAATTGATCCGCGTGTCGCACTCCAGTCGTTTACAGCTGCCCTTGAGGAACATCTTGCCGCATCCGCCAGCCGGCGCGGTGAGGATGATCCTGCGGTGGAGGCCGCGTTCTCCTCCATAATGGAAACCTTCGAAGCCTATGAAGACGCACTTTACGACGCGTACGGTGAAGTTACGCCGCTGGTCATTTACGACGAGTCCGAAGACGAGGACGACGACGGCGATGACGATTATGAACAGGTCATGGACCCCTTCGACGACGATCTGGAAATTGAGGAAAAGTAGGTCCTCCCGCAACTGCATTCCTATATAGGCACTACGGTACCGAGATATCGTCGAGTGCAGAAGCGATCTCCGCCGGGATGCTCTTCGGGGCAGCCTTGAGGATTTGTTCCAGTTGGCCGGGTGTCCGTGGACCGATCACGGCAGTCTCAATGCCGGGTTGTTCCAGCGTCCAGCCCAGGGCGAGCTCAAGCGGCTGCACATCCAGGCCCCGTGCTGCGGTTGCCAGCGCCTCGGCAATCCTGGCGGGCCTCCCGGAAAGGTAAGGCTCCACAAAGCCCGCCCTGTTTTCAGACGCCCCCCGCGAGTCGGCCGGTGTGCCGTTCCGGTACTTGCCGGTCAGCACGCCGCGGCCAAGGGGGGACCAGGCCATGACCCCGGTTCCCAAAGCCCGCGCTGCCGGGATAACTTCCCGTTCTGCCGTTCGCTGGAGCAACGAGTATTCAGACTGCACCGCCACCAGCGGGACGGCACTCAGCGACACCGCCCGGGCCAGTTGCCAGCCCGAGTAATTGGAAACTCCCACATAACGTGTGCGGCCGGAAGACACGGCGAACTCCAGAGCGGATAGTGTTTCCTCAAGTGGGGCGTTGTCGTCCCAGACGTGCGCCAGCCATACGTCGAGATAGTCCGTGCCCAGTCGAGCAAGGCTGGCGTCGAGAGAACGCAGCATTGCGCCTCGGGAGGTATCCACTTCCCTTGCGCCGTCGCGGCGGACCATCCCCGCTTTCGAAACCACAGTGACTTCCTGCCGGGGGACCAGCTCTCCCAGAAACGCACCGATGATCGCTTCGCTGCGGCCTTCGGCATAAGCGGCCGCGGTATCGAGCAGCGTGCCTCCTGCATCCAGATAGGAGCGAAGCATCGTTGCCGCGCTCTCTTCGTCCGTCTCCTGGCCCCATGTCATGGTGCCTAACGACAGGCGCGGTACTTTCAGCCCACTATGACCTAACCGATTCTGCTCCATGGGCAAAAGCCTACGGCCTGCCGCGCCGCAGGCGGGAACTGACCCGCGGATGAGTCTCGCATGTGGTAGGCGGCTCATACCGTAGGAGGATCTTTGTCACGGCGGCGGCGTCCGGTTCTGCCGCAGCCGTGGTCGTGCTTTAAGGTCTAAGTTGTGACTTGGCTAGAAGCGGCCTTTCTGGGACTCATCCAGGGCCTGACCGAATTCCTCCCGATCTCCTCCAGCGCACATCTGCGCGTTGCGGGTGAACTCCTGCCCGGCGCCTCGGACCCCGGCGCCGCGTTCACCGCCATCACGCAGCTGGGCACGGAGACCGCAGTCCTGGTTTATTTCTGGAAAGACATCGTCCAGATCGTGAAGTCCTGGTTCGGCTCCCTGACCGGGAAGGTGCCGCGGAACAACCCGGATGCCCGGATGGGCTGGCTGATCATCATCGGCTCCGTCCCCATCGGTGTGCTCGGCCTGCTCTTCGAGGACCAGATCGAAGGGTCCTTCCGGAGCCTGTGGATCGTGGCGACCATGCTGATCGTCTTCGGGTTGTTCCTGGCTATCGCCGACACAATCGGCAAGCAGGTCCGGACTCTGGATAAGCTCAGTTATAAGCACGGCATCCTGTACGGTCTGGCCCAGGCGCTGGCGCTCATCCCGGGCGTCTCGCGTTCGGGCGGAACCATCACGGCAGGCCTCCTCATGGGCTACACGCGTGAGGCGGCCGCCCGGTATGCGTTCCTGCTGGCGATTCCGGCGGTATTTGCCAGTGGGCTCTACCAGTTGGCTACCAGCTGGAACGAGCCCGGGCCGTACGGTGGGGGCGAAACCGCTCTGGCGACGCTGGTGGCCTTTGTGGTCGGTTTCGTCATCATCGGATGGTTCCTCAAGTACGTCTCAACCCGCAGCTACAAGCTCTTCGTCTGGTACCGGATTGCGCTCGGGTTGCTGCTGTACATCCTGCTTGGTATCGGCGCCATCAACGCCTAGCAACGCCATAAGTACGACGGCGGTCCCCGCCGGACCGTGATTCTCACCGGAAGGAACAGCCATTGTTTGGTTGGAATGCGCGCCCAGTGCCTCAGATCGCCGGAGGCCGCAACACGCTGGCCCTCTTTGATACGGCCGCGGGGGAGATGGTCCAACTGGATCCCGCTCCCACCGGTTCGTTGTATGTCTGCGGCATCACCCCCTACGACGCCACCCACATGGGCCATGCCGCCACCTATGTCAGTTTCGACCTGCTGAACCGCTACTGGCGTGACGCCGGCCGGGAAGTCCAGTACGTGCAGAACGTCACTGATATTGACGATCCGCTGCTGGAACGGGCCAACGCCACGGGCGTGGACTGGGAAGCACTGGCCAAGGACCAGACCAACCTATTCCGCGAAGACATGGAGGCACTCAATGTGCTGCCGCCGGACCACTACATCGGCGCGGTCGAGTCCATCGAATGGATCATTCCGGCAATCGAGCAACTGATCTCCGAGGGGCTGGCATACCGGGTGCCCGGCACCGGCGGCGAACCGGACGGCGACGTCTACTTCGATTCTGTCGCGGCGGCCGGTGACGGCTGGCACAACGGCATGACCTCGCGGCTGACCGAGGAGGAAATGCTGCCGCTCTTTGCCGAGCGTGGCGGCGATCCTGAACGGCCCGGCAAGCGGCATCCCTTGGACGCACTGCTGTGGCGCGTAGCCCGCGAGGGCGAGCCGAAGTGGCCGGGCAGCTCGCTGGGCGAAGGCAGGCCCGGGTGGCACATCGAGTGTTCAATTATTGCCCGGAAATTCCTGCCGGAAACCTTTGATATCCAAGGCGGCGGCTCGGACCTGAGCTTCCCGCACCACGAAATGAGCGCCGGGCATGCCTATGCCTTGACCGGAACGGAACTTGCACGCCACTTTGTCCATGCCGGCATGGTGGGCCTGGACGGCGAGAAAATGAGCAAGTCCAAGGGCAACTTGGTGCTCGTGTCGAAGCTTCGCTCGGAGGGCGTGGATCCGTCCGCCATCCGTACCGTGCTGCTTGGCCAGCATTACCGCAGCGACTGGTTCTGGACGGATGACCTGCTGCAGGCGGGAACTGAGCGGCTCGCGCGTTGGCGCGCCGCTGCAGGTAACTCGGATGAGGAATCCGCCGCCGCATTGGCCGACGGGATACGGGCCGCCTTGGCAGAGGACCTGAATGCGCCTGCGGCGCTGGCCGCGGTGGACGCCTGGGCCGGAGCCATGCCCAACGGCAGCAGCCATAGTGAAGCGGCCGCCGGATCGCCCGTTGCCAAGGTGCTCGACGCGTTGCTTGGCATCGTCCTTTAGCGCTCACCGCTAAAGCCGGCCGGGCGGAGCCTTTATGGCTGCCGCCCGGCTACTCTTTCCGGCGCTTTTTCAGGTAACGCTCGAATTCACGGGCAATGGATTCGCCGGTCGCCTCCGGCAGGTCCGCTGTGTCCTTGGCCTCTTCAAGCTGCCGGACATAAGCGGCGACTTCCGGATCTTCCGTGGCCAGTTCGTTGACGCCGCGCTCCCATGCCTCGGCTTCCTCGGTCAGCACGGCGGTATCCAGCGGAACCTGCAGAATATCTTCCAGGCGTTGCAGAATCGCCAGCTCGGCCTTGGGGGAAGGGGACTGCCCGACGTAATGGGGCACCGCTGCCCAGAGGGACAGAGTGGGGATTCCCGCCAGCGAGGCCACTTCGGCAAGAACTCCGACAATCCCGGTCGGACCCTCGTACTGGCTGGCTTCCGTATTCAGAGACTCCCGGACGGTGTCATCTTCGCTGGTAATGGTCACCGGAATGGGCCGGCTGTGCGGAACATCGGCCAGCAACGCCCCGACCAGCACAAGGCAATCGACGTCGAGTTCAGTGGCGTGGGCGAGCAACTCGGCGGTGTATGCCCGCCAGCGGTATGACGGTTCGACACCGTGCACGAATACAATGTCTATGTCCGTATCCGGAACGCTGCAGCGGGTCAGCTTTGTAGTGGGCCATTTGATCCGTCGGTCCCCTGATGCCGTACGCCGGATCAACGGGCGGGTGAACTGGAAGTCGTAGTACAAGTCGGGGTCGATACTGGCCACTTTGACACCGTCCCACAACCGGCTGAGGTACTTCACTGCGTCGGTTGCCGCCTCGCCGGCATCATTCCAGCCTTCAAACGCGGCGAGCATGATAGTTAGCCGCCGCTCGTCTCCGCCGTCCGGCTTCGGGAACAAGCGCCGCAAGCCCCGTGCCTCATTACTGTCCATAGTGCTCACTTCTTCACCCTAAACCCAGCCCGTTGAGTTGTCAGTGAGCGGTACAGTGATTCGCGTAGAGCATAGCCAGCGTATGGAGGCGTGCCCGGCGCCGGCTGGACCGTAGACTTGGAGCATGTCTGCTTCTCCCGACCGCCCTGGTGCGCTGTCTGAAAATCCTACACGCGTACAGGCTGTTCTCTGGGATATGGACGGAACCCTCGTCGACACCGAACCGTACTGGATCGAAGCCGAAACGGAGCTGGTCCTCAAATTCGGCGGTGTCTGGACTGACGAGCTAGGCCGCGGACTGGTCGGCAATGCGCTTCCGGTTTCCGCCGTAGTCCTGCAGGAGGCGGGCGTCGATCTGGGCGTCCGGGAGATCATCGACCACCTGCTGAGTGCCGTCGTCGCCAAGGTGCGCCGCGAGATCCCTTGGCGCCCCGGGGCCAGGGAACTGCTGAAGCAGCTCAACGAGGCAGGTGTGCCGACAGCGCTCGTGACCATGTCCGAGACCATCCTCGCCGAAGAGGTCATCCGGTCGCTGCCTGCGGGCAGCTTCCGCTTCATGATCACCGGCGACATGGTGGAGCACGGCAAGCCCAATCCGGAACCGTACCAGCGTGCCTTCGACAAGCTCGCAGCAGCCGACCCCGGACTCGATAAGTCACGTGTCGTAGCGCTTGAAGACTCTGTGCCGGGTGCCACCTCGGCCCAGGCCGCAGGACTGGTGACCGTGGCCATCCCTCACGTCGTCGAGGTCCCCGATGATCCGGGCCGGTACCGATGGGAAAGCTTGGCAGGCAAGGACTTAACGGACCTGGACCTGCTGCTGGAGCAGGATGTCGTCAACGCTCAGGGTGCCGGGAGAGGCGCATGAACATGTCGCCGGACACCGGGAACAGCCCGGACACCAGCAACTCCGCACCTGAATCCAAACCGCCGGCCCGCCGCGAGGGGATCCCGCTGGGCAGCATCGGCGGCGTTCCCATCGTGCTGGCCTACTCCTGGTTCATCATTGCTGTCTTCATCGTTTTCGCCTTCGGACCTCAGGTCAGCAGGGCCATCCCGGGACTCGGCAACGCATCCTATGTGGTGGCCTTCGGCTATGCCGTGCTGTTGCTGCTCTCCGTCCTCGTCCATGAACTCGCCCACGCACTTAGCGCGCGAATTTTCGGCTGGCCGACCGCGAAGATTGTGCTCAATCTCTGGGGCGGCCATACCCAGTTCGAAAACTTCAAGGCCACTCCGGGCAAATCCCTGATAGTTGCCTTGTCCGGACCCGCAGCCAATTTCGCGCTGGCCGGTTTTGGCGCACTGCTCATGCCCGTCATGGAGGCCAACGCCGTGGCCTGGGTCCTGACGGACATCTTCATCTGGGCCAACCTGCTCGTCGCGGTCTTCAACATCCTCCCTGGCTTGCCGCTGGACGGTGGCAGATTGGTGGAGTCAGCTGTCTGGAGCATCACCGGCAGTCAGGAAAAGGGCACGTTGGCCGCCGGCTGGGCAGGACGCATCATCGTCATCCTCATCGTGGCGGGATTCATCGGCGTGCCGCTTGCCATGGGCCGCCAGCCCGATCTTCAGGTCGTGGTGATCATGGTTCTGGTGGGTGGATTCCTCTGGATGGGCGCGAGTGCTTCCATTACCAACGCCAAGTTGCGGCTGCGGCTGCCGCACGTCAGCGCCGGCGCTCTCAAACAGCCTGCCATCAGCATGCCTGCCAGCTCTAATGTGGAGCAGGTGCAAGCCGTAGCACGCAGCGCGCCGCACGCATTCGTAATCCTGACAGCCGCCACCGGCCAGCCCGAGGCGATCGTCGACGGCCACGCGCTTGAACAGGTTCCCGAGACTGCGGCTGCCCGTACTCCGGCCGCCGCCGTCAGCCGTGCCCTGGCCCCCGGCGCCTACATACCGGAATGGGCTGCCGGACAGGAACTGGTGCAGTACCTGGCCAGGCTTGCCGGAACCGAATATGCGGTCACCGACGCTGACGGGCGGGTTACGGGCCTGCTCAGCCAATCAACTGTTGTACGGGCCATCACCGGCAAAGCCTCGTAACCAGCACGCCGCCCAGTTCCCAGCCGATAATCAGCATCCACCGATCGGAAGTAGCACCAGCATGAGTTCACCGACCACACCGCACGGAGCAGACCAGCGCCGCGGCCCGTTCCGTTCCGGAGAGCGTGTACAGCTCACGGACGAAAAGGGCCGGATGAACACCATTACGCTGACCCCCGGCGGCGCATTCCACACCCATAAGGGCTTCCTGACGCACGATGTCCTGATCGGCCAGCCGGAAGGCTGCGTGGTCAGCAATGACACCGGCCATAAGTACCAGGCCCTGCGGCCGCTGCTCTCGGATTTCGTCCTGTCCATGCCGCGTGGCGCCGCCGTCGTATATCCCAAAGACGCCGGTCAGATTGTGACGATGGCCGATATTTTTCCGGGCGCCCGCGTAGTTGAAGCCGGTGTGGGCTCCGGTGCCCTGAGCATCTCGCTGTTGCGCGCCGTGGGCGACCAGGGCTATCTGCATTCGTTCGAACGGCGCGAGGAATTCGCCGACATCGCGCGGGGAAATGTTGAAACCATTTTCGGCGGACCGCATCCGGCCTGGCATATCTCGCTCGGCGACTTCCAGGACGAAGTGGTCAAACAGGAGGCCCCGGGCAGTGTGGACCGTGTGGTGCTGGACATGCTTGCCCCGTGGGAATGTCTGGACGCCGTTGCAACCGTGCTGGCTCCGGGCGGGGTGTGGATCAGCTATGTCGCCACGGTCACGCAGCTGTCGCGGACGGCGGAAGCGATCCGGGCCGACGGCCGTTTCACCGAACCCGACGGCTGGGAGTCGATGGTGCGCGGCTGGCATTTGGAAGGGCTGGCAGTTCGCCCGGATCACCGGATGGTCGCCCACACCGGCTTCCTGCTCACTGCGCGCCGGCTGGCCGACGGCGTCACCGGGCTGACTCCCAAGCGCCGTGCCTCCAAGTCGGAATTCTCGGCAGCAGACCTAAAAACCTGGGCACCGGATGACGAGCAGTGGAATACGGAGGCACTGGGGGAGCGGGCCGTGTCGGACAAAAGGCTCAGGCGTGCTGCCAAGGACGCCGCTTCCACTGTGCAACGCGGCGCTTTCAAAAATGCCGATCAGCCCGACGCTGCCGGCGGGCAGGTTACAGACCAGTAACAACTAGGTGTTCATACTGCTATCAGCGGAATTCCCCGAGAGGCTCCGGCGTTTCCTTCTCAAGTAAGTGTTGCACTCGGGGCATCGGCGGCTAGGGTCTTACCAAGGGACCCGATTCCAGAGAGCAGGTTGCGGTGATGAACGAAGACCAGAACCAGACCAATCAATCGGCACCGGCTGGAGAGACAACCGAGCTGACTGTTGCACAGCGCCAGATCAATGTTCTGCGGGACAAGATCCGGAATCTGGACAAGCAGTTGGCGTCGGCCACGCAGAACAACGCACGGCTTGTCTCCATGCTGGAGTCTGCCAAGGCCGAGATTGTCCGACTCAAGGATGCTCTGGAGCGCGACGGCGAAACCCCCTTCAGTTTTGCCACCATCACCCAGGTCAACAGGCGGCAGCACCCACGCACGGGTGCAACCACTACGGCGACCACGCAGGAAAGCGTGGACATCATCCAGTCCGGCCGCAAGCTGCGTGTTGCCGTCAGTCCGCTGATCAACCTCGCGCAGCTGAGCCCGGGGCAGGAAGTGCTCCTGAACGAATCCCTCACCGTCATCGCGGCCTTGGGGTTCGAGCGCGCCGGCGAACTGGTCACCATCAAGGAACTGCTCGGTGCGGACCGCGCCCTGGTGGTCGGGCGGGCCGACGAGGAGAGAGTGGTCAAACTTTCCGGCACCCTGCTCAAAGTGAAGATCCGTGTGGGGGACGCTGTCTCCATCGACGCGCGCAGCGGCTACGCGCTCGAAAAGATCCCCCGGAGCGAGGTGGAGAACCTCATTCTGGAAGAAGTCCCGGACATTTCGTACCAGGACATCGGCGGCCTCGGGCCCCAGATCGACGAAATCCGCGACGCCGTTGAGCTCCCCTTCCTCTACCCGGATCTCTACCGCGAGCACGGACTCAAGGCGCCCAAAGGCATTCTGCTTTACGGGCCTCCCGGGTGCGGCAAGACCCTGATCGCCAAGGCCGTGGCGAACTCCCTCGCAGCACGAGCCATCGAGCGCAGCGGCACGGAGGAAACGCGCAGCTACTTCCTGAACATCAAGGGACCCGAGCTGCTGGACAAGTACGTCGGTGAGACCGAGCGGCACATCCGGCTGATCTTCGCCCGCGCGCGGGAGAAGGCTTCCGACGGCAGCCCCGTAGTGGTTTTCTTCGATGAAATGGACTCGCTTTTCCGCACCCGCGGCACCGGTGTATCGTCCGACGTCGAAACGACAATTGTTCCGCAGTTGCTCAGCGAGATAGACGGCGTCGAGAAGCTCGAAAACGTCATTGTCATCGGTGCCTCGAACCGCGAGGACATGATTGACCCGGCCATCCTTCGTCCCGGCCGGCTGGACGTGAAGATTAAGATCCAGCGCCCGGACGCGGAAGCGGCCGCGGACATCTTCGCCAAGTACATCACCACGGATCTTCCCATCCATGTGGAGGATCTTGCCGAGCATGGCAACGACCGGCAGGCGACGGTGGACGCGATGATCCAGCGCACTGTCGAAGCGATGTACGCCACGGAGAAGTCAACCGAGTATCTGGAAGTCACATATGCCAGCGGAGACACCGAGATGCTCTATTTCAAGGACTTCAATTCCGGCGCCGTGATCCAGAACGTGGTGGACAGGGCCAAGAAGAACGCCATCAAGGACCTCCTGACCAGCCAGCAGAAGGGCCTGCGGATCGAACATTTGCTCCGTGGCGTGGTGGATGAGTTCCGCGAGCATGAGGACATGCCTAACACCACCAACCCGGATGATTGGGCCAGGATCTCCGGCAAGAAGGGCGAGCGGATCACCTACATCCGCACTATCATCCAGGGCAAGGCCGGCCAGGAAGCCGGAAAGTCTATCGAGACGACAGCGAATACGGGGCAGTATCTGTGAGCGTCAATCGTGTGATGGGAACGGAAACGGAGTATGGGATCCATGCTCCGAGCGATCCGCTGGCCAACTCCACCGTGCTCTCCTCCCAAATCATCAATGCCTACGCCGCTACCGTCCGCAGCGGTATGGGAAACCTGGCGGGAACGCGCTGGGATTACACCGATGAAGAACCACTGCACGATGCCCGCGGCTGGTCGGTGGCACGGGAGAACGCGGATCCGTCGCAGCTAACCGACATGCCGCCGGTCCTTGACGCGGAGCAGATCGCCTTGTCCGGCGGACGTCCGCCCTCAAACGACTTCTACTCCGAGGAGTCAGCGGGCTCCGGTGTCTTGATGAACATGGTGCTCAGCAACGGTGCCAGGCTATATGTCGACCACGCTCATCCGGAGTACTCCAGCCCGGAAGTCACCAGTCCCCGGGCAGGGGTGCTGTGGGACAAGGCCGGTGACGTCGTCGTCCTCCAAGCTTTGCAGAAAATCGCGCGGACGCCAGGTTTCGCTCCGGTCAACATCTACAAGAACAACACTGACAACAAGGCAGTCTCGTACGGTGCGCACGAAAACTACCTGATGCCTCGCAGCCTACCGTTCGGGCAAATAGTGACCGGGCTGATCCCGTTCTTCGTCTCCCGCCAGGTCATTTGCGGCTCGGGCAGGGTAGGCCTGGGCATGACCGGCCGGCACCGGGGCTTCCAGATCAGCCAGCGGGCAGACTTCTTCGAAGCGGAAGTAGGGCTGGAAACGACCATCCGGCGCCCCATCATCAACACTCGGGATGAACCGCACGCCGTCGCGGACAAGTACCGCAGGCTCCACGTCATCATTGGAGATGCGAACCTGAGCGAGGTCTCCACGTACCTTCGGCTGGGCACCACGGCGTTGGTCCTGTCCATGATCGAGCACGGCGAGGCGCCGCACGTGCAGTTGAGCGAACCCGTCCAGGCCTTGCAGGCCATCAGCCATGATCCGACCCTGCAGCAGAAGGTCGCGCTCAAGGACGGCGCCATGGTCACGGGTCTTGATCTGCAGGAAATCTATTTGGAAGCGGCAGTGGCGCACTGCCGCAGACACGGTACGGACCAGGGGCAAACGGCCGATGTCCTGGCACGGTGGGGGGCGCTGCTGTCAACGCTGCGGCGCGATCCTATGGAGGCCGCCTCCCAGCTGGACTGGGTCGCCAAACTCAAGCTCCTCCAGGCTTACCGGGACCGCGATGGTTTGGAATGGTCGGATTCCCGGCTGGGACTGATCGATCTGCAGTATTCCGATGTCAGGCCCGAGAAGGGACTGTATTACCGGCTGGTCCAGCGGGGAAAGATGGAGCGGCTTCTGACGGATGCCGAAATAGCCGAGGCAGTGCATGAGCCGCCGTCGGATACCCGGGCCTACTTCCGCGGCAAGTGCATCGAGCGTTTCCCCAAGGAAGTGGTCGGCGCGAGCTGGGACTCGGTCATTTTCGACCTGCCGAGCCGCCGGCGTCTGCAGCGGATTCCCACCCGAGAGCCCTTGCGCGGCACGCGCGCGCTCACCGGACCGCTCTTCGATCAGGCCGCTTCAGCCGAAGAATTTATTTCGGCGCTGCTCGGGCCGGAAAGCGCCCCTGACGTGGCAACATAAAGAATAAGAACTCAATAGCCGTTGAATCTGACCAAGGAGGCAGTCATGGCAACGCAGGACCGCAAGAACGTAGAAGGCCGCACTCAGGAAGAAGAGTACGACGAGGCGCCGGAGACACCTGAGCCCGCCCCTGCCGCGGCTGCACAGGCTGAAACCGAAGGCACGGACGATCTGCTCGACGAAATCGACGGTGTCCTCGAGCAAAACGCGGAGGAGTTTGTGCGCGGTTTTGTCCAGAAGGGCGGACAGTAGCCCATGAATTTGCCGGCTGGCGGACATAGTTCCACATTTTCCCAAATTTCCCATGCGGCTACGGCGTCATTCTCCGAGTATCTGTCCCGCAGTGCTCCTGACCTGCTGCCCGGAGTACGCGGTTCGGCGACCGGCATCAGCTCGAATGCCGAACACCTGGTGCCGCATGCCACAACGATCGTCGCCATGACGTACGCCGGGGGCGTGATCATGGCCGGCGATCGGCGGGCAACTATGGGAAATATGATTGCCAGCCGACACATCGAGAAGGTCTTCCCTGCTGATAATTACTCAGTTCTGGGCATTGCCGGCACGGCCGGTATCGCTCTGGACGTCACGCGCCTCTTCCAGGTGGAGCTGGAGCACTACGAGAAGATCGAAGGCACGTTGCTGAGCCTGGAGGGCAAGGCGAACCGGCTGGGTGCCATGATCCGAAGCAATCTGCCTATGGCGATGCAGGGCCTGGCCGTTATACCGCTGTTTGCGGGCTTCGATACAGACCGTCATGTGGGGCGGCTCTTTTCCTACGACGTGACCGGCGGGCGCTATGAGGAACTCGAACACCACTCCGTGGGTTCGGGGTCCGTCTTCGCCCGCGGGGCATTGAAAAAGCTCTGGAAGCCCAATATGGACGAGGACCGCGCCGTGTCTGTCGCGGTGGAATCGTTGTATGACGCTGCCGACGACGACTCCGCAACCGGCGGTCCGGATGTGGTCCGGCAGCTGTGGCCGGTGGTCTACGCAGTAAATTCGGCCGGAGCGAAGCGCATCCCGGAACGAGTACTTGCCGCCGCCGCCGAAGCCGTGATCGCTTCGCGCGCCGTGGCCGGTCGGGAGGCATAAACCATGACCCAACAGTTCTATGTCTCGCCAGAACAACTGATGAAAGACCGGGCGGATTTCGCCCGGAAGGGCATCGCCCGCGGCCGCTCCGTTGTCGTGCTCAGCTGCAGCGAGGGGATCGCCTTGGTCGCCGAGAACCCGTCCCCGTCGCTGCACAAGATCGGCGAAATCTACGACAGGATCGCGTTCGCTGCCGTCGGCAAATACAACGAGTTCGAAAGCCTGCGCCAGGCAGGAGTTCGGTACGCCGATGTACGGGGCTATTCCTACGATCGGGAGGATGTCACCGCACGCGGTCTCGCCAGCGTCTACGCGCAGAGCCTGGGCGCCGTGTTCACCGCCGACAGTAAACCTTTCGAAGTGGAGCTGGCCGTGGCCGAGGTAGGACTTCGGCAAGCGGAAGATCATCTCTACCGGCTGACGTTCGACGGTTCTATCGCAGACGAGCCGGATTACGTGGTCATGGGCGGCGAGATCGACGCGGTGAATGAGACACTGCGGGCGAATTGGGATGCGGGTCAGGGCTTTGCCGGGGTCATCCGCGCGGCCGCGGGAGCGTTGGAAGGCCACATTCCTGACAACGGACGGGCACCCGGCCAGCGCCGGCTCGGCCCGGAAATGCTGGAAGTAGCGGTCCTTGACCGGGACCCGATGTCCAGCCGCGGCAACCGCCGGGCTTTCCGGCGGCTGTCCATTGCAGAGGTGACGGATATTTTGGGGGACTGACATGGACAGACGGATCTTCGGCATCGAGACCGAGTTTGGCATCTCCTATTCTGCACCGGACTCGCGTCCGCTGTCGCCGGAGGAAGTGGCCCGCTACCTGTTCCGCAAGGTAGTGACATGGGGACGGTCTTCGAATGTCTTCCTGACCAACGGTTCGCGGCTGTATCTGGATGTTGGATCGCATCCGGAATACGCCACCGCAGAGTGCGACGACGTAGCGCAGTTGATCGCACAGGACCGCGCTGGAGAGCTGATCCTCGAAGACCTCATGAACGAGGCGCAGGACCGATTGCGGCACGAGGGCTTTGACGGCAGTGTCTACCTTTTCAAGAACAATACGGACTCCGCCGGAAATTCCTACGGCAGCCATGAGAACTATCTGATCCCGAGGAAACTCGAGTTCTCCCGGCTCGCGGACATTCTGATTCCGTTTCTGGTCACCCGCCAGGTCCTGGTCGGGGCCGGCAAGGTGCTGAAAACCCAGAACGGGTCGATCTATGCGTTTTCCCAGCGGGCGGACCACATCTGGGAAGGCGTCTCTTCGGCGACGACACGTTCCCGCCCCATCATCAACACCCGCGACGAGCCGCACGCGGACGCCGAATACTACCGCCGTCTGCACGTCATCAACGGGGACTCGAACATGTCCGAGACCACCACCATGCTCAAGATCGGTTCCGTGGATCTTTTGCTGCGGATGATCGAAGCCGGTGTGATTATGCGCGACCTCCGGCTGGAGAATCCCATCCGCAGCATCCGCGATATCTCCCACGACCTGACCGGCTCCAAACCGCTCAAACTTGCCAATGGGAAGGAAATGAGCGCCCTCGAGATGCAGCAGGAGTACTTGGATAAAGCCCGGGAGTTCGTTCGAACCAACGGCGCGCACAGTCCCCATGTGGAACGGATTCTTGACTTGTGGAACCGCACTCTTGCCGCGGTCGAAGCACAGGATTATTCGGGAATCGACACGGAGATTGACTGGGCGATTAAGAAGAAGCTCATTGATCGCTTCAGCCAGCGCCACGGGCTGGACCTGGATTCAGCCCGGATTTCGCAGCTGGACTTGACCTACCATGACATTTCACGACGGCGCGGGCTGTTTTTCCTGCTTCAGGCTCGTGGCGAGGCCGCTCGCGTAGTGCAGGAACCCGAGGTGAAATCGGCCGTGGACAATCCGCCGCAGACCACCCGTGCCAAACTCCGCGGGGATTTTGTCCGTGCCGCACGCGAACACGGTCGGGATTTCACAGTGGACTGGGTCCATCTGAAGCTCAATGACCGTTCCCAGCAGACCATCCTGTGCAAGGATCCCTTTAAGAACGTTGATGACAGGGTCGAGGCTCTGCTGGCCTCACTTTGAGGAACTGTCCAGCTATCTCTGTCACAATATGACCAACGCGGGTCCATCGGATCTGCCGTGCCCCCGACAGCACCTCACGAAAGTTGAAATGTGCGCAAAATACTAGCGACCATGCTGCCCTTTGCGCTGTTGCTTACTGCATGCAGCAGTGCCGACAGCGAAGGCTCTGGTTCGGACAGTCTGGATGACGTGACTATCACCGCAACTGACGCCGGTTCCGCCCCTAAAGTCGAGTTCGATGCACCCTTGGAACTGCCGGAATCCACGGCCAAGGTAGTCAATGAGGGCGAAGGCGAAGGCGCCGTCGACGGGCAATGGATCCGCTACCAGTTGATGGCCGTCGACGCGGTGACTGGCGAAGAGCTCGGTGAGACCTACTCCGGCATCGCCGCGCAGACGCTCGAGCTCAACGAACAGTTCAAGTCCGTCGATCCGGCCCTCTACGACGCCCTCATCGGGGCGAAGGCCGGCTCCCAGGTCGCCTACTACGCCACTCCGCCTGAGCAAACTTCGGCCAGTGCCCCTGCTTCCAACCCGCAACTGCTTGTCGTTTCAGTCCAGCAGGTCAAAGACAAGGCAGTAAAAGCCGAGCCTGCAGAGGTAGCCGAGTTGGAGAAGGCCGGCAAGCTGCCCGAGATTAGCTTCGATAAGGACGGTGTCCCCTCAGTCAAGATCCCGGAAGGCGCGCAGGCTCCGGAGGACCTCATTGTCCAGGTGATCGAGGAGGGCGACGGCAAGGAAGCCACGGCCGAGAGCACAGTCAAGGCGAACTATGCCGGCTGGAACTGGGCCGAAGGCAAGGAGTTCGACTCAAGTTTTTCCCGCGGCGAGCCGACTGAGTTCCCGCTCAACGGGGTTATCGAAGGCTGGACCAAGGGGCTGACCGGGCTCAAGGAAGGCGCAAAAGTTATGCTGTCTATTCCTACGGAATTAGCATATGTCCAAGGGCAAGGGGACGCTTCAGGAGACTTGATCTTCTACGTCGAACTGGTCGAAGTAAAGTAACAACCAGCCATAACCGCTAGGAAAGGTACCTTAAACATGTCGTTTGGACAGCGCGAATACGATCGCCAGAAGCCCGAAATCGATTTCCCGGGCACGGATGCTCCCACTGAGCTGGGCATCGAGGACCTCATCGTCGGCACCGGCGCAGAGGCCAAGCCCGGGGACACCGTCTCCACCCACTATGTGGGTGTGGCCTGGTCCACCGGCGAAGAATTCGATGCCTCCTGGAACCGCGGGCAGCCGCTCGACTTTCGCGTAGGCGTTGGCCAGGTTATCCAAGGCTGGGACCAGGGCCTGCTTGGCATGAAGGTCGGCGGCCGCCGACGCCTCGAGATCCCCTCGGAGCTTGCCTACGGCGAACGGGGCGCAGGTGGCGCCATTGCACCGGGTGAGTCGCTGATCTTCGTAGTGGACCTGCTGGGCGTGCGGTAACCGCAGAGGCCTGGCGGCGGGCGGAGTAACGTTAGTTCATCGTTACTCCGCCCGCCGTCGTTAACTTCGCTTGCATCAGGAAGCTGGAAGTACCCTTGAGGCTATGTCCGCGTCCAAAACCGAGCGCCTGCTTAATCTTCTGATCGCCCTGCTGGAACGCAGACGCGGGTACAGCAAAGAAGAGCTCCGCGCGCTGATACCTCCGTATAAGGAGGCTCCGAGCGAGGAGGCCTTTAACAGGCTGTTCGAACGGGACAAGGACGACCTGCGCGAAATGGGCATTCCGGTCCAAACTTTCACCGAGGATGCCTTCTTTGACCTGGACTCTGGTGTTACGCGCTACCGCATCGACCGCGAAACCTATCGGCTTCCCGAGCTCGCCTTCACTCCGGAGGAATCGGCGGTGCTGTCGCTGGCTTCGCGCATATGGCAGCAGGCCTCGCTTGGCTCCGCTGCTGCCAGGGCAGTTCGCCGACTGGACGTCCGCGGCGCCCTTACGGAAGGCGATTCCCTGATCGGAATTGAACCCCGAATCCGCACGGCTGAGCCAGCCTTCGACGAACTGCTGAAGGCCGTCATGGACAGGTATCCGGTGTCGTTCGAATACCGGGCGGCCAGTTCGGGCGAAGTGTCGGTACGGCGGGTCGAACCATGGGGTTTGGGCAACCGGTTCGGCCATTGGTACCTGGTGGGCAATGACCTTGACCGTGGAGACGAACGCACCTTCCGCTTGACGCGGATAAGTTCGAAGGTCAAGAAGCTCTCCGGCACATACCTGGTTCCCGAAGAGTTCACCATGCGCTCGGCGCTGGAGTCGCTGGTACCCGACAGGCAGCAGGGCACCGCCACCCTGCTCCTTCGACAAGGACACGCACACTCTCTTCGGACCGCCGCACCGACTGTCGCTGCAGGGCCGAGCGGCTGGGATACCGTGACTTGCACGTTCGGCGACATCGAGACGTTTGCCGAAGAGGTTGCCTCGCATGGCGCGAATGCCTATACGGTAGATCCGGTCGAGCTGAAAGACGCCGTCATCCGGCGTTTCAATGGCGCGCTAGCGTCGCTGACCCAAGCGCCGCCGTCGTACGATCTCGGCACCGCAGCGAGACCTTCACGGACAAAATCTTCGTCCTTGGACCGCCTTCCGCGGCTCCTCGATCTGGTGTCCTATGTGAGCGCCCATCCAGGTGCTCCTCTGAACGAGACGGCCGAGAAGTTCGGAGTGAGCCCGGATCAACTGGGTAAGGATCTCAGCCTCCTTTTTGTCTGCGGGGCTCCCGGCTATGGGCCGGACCAGCTGATCGACGCCTATTGGGAGGACGGCTCCATCTATATCGGCAACGCCGAGGAGATAGCCCAGCCCGTTCGGTTGAGTATCGACGAAGCATTGTCCCTCGTGGTGGGCCTGCAGGCATTGGAAACCGTTCCGGGAGTGGGGGAGCGGCCCGCACTGCGCAGCGCGTTGAGCAAACTGCTGGACGCGACCGGCGGCGACCATGGCATGCACCGTGCCATTGCTGCGGACTTCGACGCCGATGCCCGGACGGAGGAAGTCCTCGCCCTGCAGGATGCTGTGGCTGCCGGTGAGACGCTCACGATTGAGTATCTGGTCCCTTCCCGGGATGAGATGACGGTTCGGGACATCGACCCGGTACAGGTGTTCGCTGTCGATGGCCATTGGTACACAGAAGCGTGGTGCCACGGCCAACAGGCAATCCGGCAGTTCCGGGCAGATAGAATCCGTTCGCTGCGCAGGACCGGGCAGTACTTCCAGCAGCCCGAGGCGCGCAGTTCGCAATTTCCCCAGGCGCTCTTTACCCCTAGAGACACTGACGAACTCGTGGTGTTGAAGATCTCATCGCGATTGGCCGAGCTCGCCGAGCACTACAACGCCGAACGCCGCGTCCTTCTGGACAACGGCGACATTGTGGCGGAGATTCGCCTGGGTTCGACGGCGATTATCACACCTCTGGTAGCCCGTCACGGCGGTGAGGTTGCTGTCCTCGAGCCTGCGAGCCTCGCGCTGGCTGCCCGTGAGTGGCTTGCGGCTGCGCTGGAGCTGTATTCGGAAAATTCAAAGCTGGACGGACTAGACTCGTAAGCATGTCATGGTGGTTCTGGATCCTGCTCTGGGTTGCGCTTTGCGCCCTCGCACTGCTCTTCGTCGTTTACCTGGGTTTCCGGCTGTTCCGCCAGCTGAAGGCAACTCTGCAGGATTTCGAGGTGGCGGCGGGAAAGCTCGGGTCGGGATTCGATGTGTCCGATAACGGCCCGGCGGCCGAGCCACGCACCATTGTTCCGGGAGTCTTTCTTGACCCGGCGGAGGCACGGGAAATCTACGTTACGGGGAAGGCGGAACGGCGCGAGGCCAGACGGCTCAAACGCGTAGCCAGACGGGCTGCCCGCGGACAGAGGCAGTCACTCAGAGACGTCAGACTTTCATAACGTAGGATGTATTCGAAACGAAAGGAACCACCCAATGGGACGACTCTTCGATAACCCCTGGACAATCATCATTCTCGTCATCATTGTCCTGCTGCTCTTCGGGGCTCCGAAGCTCCCGGGCCTCGCCCGCAGTGTTGGGCAGTCGATGCGAATCTTCAAGTCTGAAGTCAAGCAGATGAAGGACGAAAACCCGTCCAAGGATGACGCTGACGACGACGCCGTTGAAGGCCGCGTGGTTAATCCACCCCGGAACCAGAACAACCGCGACCAGGCACCGAACGCGAACGGCGGAACGCCGCCCAGCCAGCAGTAAGGCCAATGTCTCGAACCAAAGGCCGTAAAGCCAATCCAGAAGGACGGATGGCGCTCAAGGAGCACATCAAAGAATTCCGGAACCGGCTGATTGTATCCGGCATTGCTATTCTTCTGGGCGCCATCGGGGGGTGGTTCCTTTACGACCCGGTAATGGTCGCGGTCCAGCAACCGCTGATCGAAATCTCGTCCGTTGAGGGCCGCCGGGCGGAAATCAACTACGGCAGCGTGGGGTCTCCCTTCGACCTGAAGATACAGGTCTCGCTGTTTCTGGGATTCCTTGTTAGCTCACCGGTCTGGATTTACCAGATCTGGGCCTTCATCACTCCCGGGCTGAAGCAGAAAGAGCGCCGCTACACACTCGGTTTCATGGTGGCCGCAGTGCCCTTGTTTCTGCTCGGCATCTACTTTGGCTGGATTGTGCTGCCTGAAATCGTCAAGGTTCTCACCATGTTCACCCCCGTGGGAGGCGTGAACCAGATCCTGGCAACGGACTACCTGACCTTTGTCATGCGGATGTTCCTGTCCTTGGGCGTGGCTTTCCTGCTGCCCGTGGTCCTGGTCGGCGTCAACTTCGCCGGCCTTGTCAGCGGACGGCAAGTCATCAAGAGCTGGCGCATCGTCGTCTTCGTCGTGTGTGTGGTTGCCGCGATGGCAGCGCCCGGCCCGGATGCCATGTCCATGTTCCTGCTGGCGGGCCCGCTGCTGGCCCTGTTCTTCGTCGCCGTCGGCGTTTGCCTTCTCAACGACAAGCGGCGTGCACGGAAAAAGAAGGAACGCGAGGAGGAAGTGGAAGCGTCTGCAGACAAGGCAACGCCGCTGACTGATCTTGAGGGTCCCGCGGAAGCCTGAATCGGTGGAAGCGCTCTTCCGCCGCTAATACCATTAGGCTTCTAATATGAGTTCCCCATCCGATCGGTACAGGGCGGCAACAGCAAGAGCAGCCCATGCCAAGACCAAGCTCTTCGCGTTTACGCAAACCCTGGGATTCGAACTGGACCCCTTCCAGTGGGAGGCCTGCGAGGCGCTGGAACGGGGGAGGGGAGTACTGGTGGCTGCGCCGACCGGCGCCGGGAAGACGGTCATCGGTGAATTCGCGGTATACATGGGCCTGCAGCGAGGCCTGAAGGCCTTCTACACCACGCCTATCAAAGCGTTGAGCAACCAGAAATACACGGAACTGGTCCACGTCTACGGTGCCGAACGCGTCGGGCTGCTGACCGGCGATGTCTCCATCAATCCGAACGCGGATGTGGTGGTGATGACCACTGAAGTGCTGCGCAATATGCTCTATGCCAATTCCCAGACACTGGACGAGCTGGCCTACGTGGTCATGGATGAGGTCCATTATCTGGCCGACCGTTTCCGCGGCGCAGTCTGGGAAGAAGTCATCATCCACCTGCCCAGCAGCGTGCAGTTGGTATCGCTGTCGGCCACCGTTTCCAACGCGGAGGAGTTCGGCGCATGGCTTGATACCGTGCGCGGGGATACGGACGTGGTTGTATCGGAACACCGGCCCGTTCCGCTGTGGCAGCATGTGATGGTCGGGCCGGACATCCTGGATCTCTTCGCCTCGGACGTTGCGTTTGATGAGGCGGCGCCGGCCATGTCGGCCGGGACCGGAGCCGCGGACCGCTTCGAGGTAAACCCCGAACTGCTGGAACTGGCCTACTCCGAGCAGAAGCTCAACAGGGCCGCCAACTGGGGTCGCGCTGGAGCACGCCGGGGCAAACGTACACCCACGAGGCCCCAGCAGCCCATGAGCCGAGTGCGCCGGGCTTCACGTCCGCAGGTTATTGCGCGGCTCGATAAAGAGGGCCTGCTCCCGGCGATCACCTTCATTTTTTCGCGGAACGGCTGCGATGCGGCCGTCAGGCAATGCCTGGATGCCGGATTGTGGCTGACAACCGAGGCCGAGCGCGATGTGATCGTCCGGCGGGTGGACGAAGCAGCCCAGGATATACCTGAGGAAGATCTGGGCGTGCTCGATTTCTGGACCTGGCGCGAGGGGCTCGTGCGGGGCCTGGCGGCCCACCATGCCGGCATGCTGCCGACCTTCAAAGAGGTGGTGGAAAAGCTGTTCGCGGACGGACTGGTCAAGGCCGTCTTCTCCACCGAAACGCTGGCCCTGGGCGTGAATATGCCCGCCCGAACGGTGGTGCTGGAAAAGCTGGACAAGTTCAATGGCGAAGCCCACGTAAACATCACGGCCGGCGAATATACCCAACTGACCGGTAGGGCAGGCCGCAGAGGTATCGACGTCGAGGGCCATGCGGTGGTCCTGTGGCAGCCGGGAACGGATCCTGCGGCGGTGGCCGGTCTTGCCTCGCGCCGCACCTATCCGCTTAATTCCAGCTTCCGCCCGACCTACAATATGTCGATCAATCTCATCGCCCAGTTCGGCCGGCCAAGGGCTCGCGAAATCCTGGAAACCTCCTTTGCCCAGTTCCAAGCGGACAGGTCTGTGGTTGGTCTGGCGAAGCAAGTGCGCAGCCGGGAAGAATCTCTGGCCGGGTACGCCAAATCCATGACATGCCATCTCGGCGACTTCACTGAGTACGCGAGGTTGCGGCGGGAGCTGAAAGAGGTGGAAACCCAATCGGCAAAGTCCCGGACCCGGCACTTGCGTTCCGCGGCCGCCGCTTCCCTCGAACGCCTGCGACGGGGCGACATCATCGATATTCCCGGCGGCCGAAGCGAGGGATACGCCGTGATCCTGACCCCGGATGCGTCCGGCTTCGAGCCGCGGCCCACAGTCTTGACGATGGACAAGCAGATTCGGCGAATTTCGGCGCAGGATCTCGAAGGGCCGGTCGAGGTCCTCTCCACTATCCGGGTGCCGAAGACGTTCAACAGCCGCAGCCCCAAGGAACGCCGTGATCTGGCGTCGTCGCTGCGTAACGCGTTGCATGAAAACAGGCCTCCTCGGAGGGGAAGCGACAGGCAGAGTTTTGCGCTGCCGGGTTCGGAACGGCAGGAACAACAGATTACGGAGCTGCGCCGGAAACTTAGGTCCCACCCCTGCCATGGCTGCAGCGACCGCGAAGACCATGCCCGCTGGTCCGAACGCTGGTGGAAGCTCCGGCGGGAGACGGACCAGTTGATGGGGCAGATCCAGGGCCGCACCAATACCATTGCGAAAACTTTTGACCGCGTCTGCGACCTGCTGGACACCTATCACTACCTCGAAACTCATCCGGACGGAAGAGTCACAATCAGTACGGCCGGCAACAGACTCCGCCGGATTTACGGCGATCGCGACCTGCTCGTGGCGTTGTGTATTGAAAACGGTGCTTTTGAAGATCTGGACGCCGCCGAATTCGCCACTTTTGTCTCCTGCTTGGTTTTCCAAGCCAAACGGGAGGAGACCGGAATTCGTCCGAAAATGCCGAGCGTGTCCCTGGAAACAGCGGTCGATATTGCGGTTAAGGAGTGGTCGGTCCTGACCGACAGGGAGGAACAGCACAAGCTGCCTCTCAGCGGCGAACCAGAACTTGGCCTCATCTGGCCCATGTACAAGTGGGCGCAGGGACGGTCCCTGCTGGCCGCCCTCCAAGGGACTGAACTCGCGGCAGGAGATTTCGTGCGTTGGGCCAAACAGGTCATCGATCTGCTTGACCAACTGGTCAAGGTGCCCGACATCGACCCCAGGATGGCGGCACTCAGCCGGCAGGCAATCGTTCTGGTCCGGCGCGGTGTGGTCGCATACTCCGCAGTAGCCGAATAGGGAAGCCGTTCATCAGAACGGCGACTGGTCCACTGCACGGCCCGATCGTCGGCACTGCGCCAACGGATTCCAGTGATGAACCTTTTTGTTGATTTACCTTTGATTGGAGTTTCATGAGTGAGTCCCAGCTGCCCGAACGCGCGGCAGCATCCGGTCTTTCGCTGTACCGCAACGGGTCCGTTTACAGTCCTGCGGATCCGTACGCCACAGCAATGCTGGTCGACGGCGGAACGGTAGCCTGGATCGGCTCCGAAGAGGCAGCCACGTCAATCGCGGACAGCAAGATGGAGATCATCGACCTGCAGGGCCGGCTTGTCGCCCCGGGGTTCGTGGATTCGCATGCGCATGTCACAGACGCCGGCCTGGCTCTATCCTCGCTCGACTTGTCCCGTTGCAACTCCTTGGCCGAACTCCTCGACACCGTTGCCGGCGCTGCGGGTTCAGACAAGTCCCCTGTCCTCGGGCATGGCTGGGATGAGAGCCGCTGGCCCGAAGGCCGGCCGCCGACAGCTGACGAACTTGAGCGCGCCGGCGGGGGACGGGACGTGTACCTCAGCCGGGTTGACGTGCACTCGGGAGCCGTTTCCGCCTCGTTCGCCGCCAGGCTCGGGTTGCAGGCTGAGGAAGGCTGGGACGGCACGGGACTGGCCCGTACCCGCGCCCTTCAACTGGTCCGCTCAGCGGCGCATAACCCATCGGCCGCCCGCCGGAGGGAGGTACAGCGTCTGGCCTTGAACCACGCCGCCTCGCGAGGGTATGTGGCACTGGCGGAAATGGGTGCCCCACATATTGCTCCCGCCGAGGACCTGCTGGGATTGATTGCACTAGCGGACGACGAACACCGTTCGCTTCCCAGGATCCTTCCGTACTGGGGCCAGCTGGCGGAGTCGGCGGAGCAGCTGCAAGATATCCTGGAGCTGTTCGGACACAAACTCAAGGGTCTGGCCGGCGACCTCAACATTGACGGGTCCATCGGCTCACACACGGCCTATGTGCACGGCGGCTACCAAGACCGGCCTGGCGAAGCGGGAGAGCTATTCCTCACCGTGGAGCAAGCCGCCCGGCACCTCGAACTCTGTTCCATCGAGGGGATCCAAGGCGGCTTCCACGTCATTGGTGACGCAGCGCTCGACCTGGCCATCGAGGCTCTGCAGGTTGCAGCCGACCGCGTGGGAAGTGCCGCGGTCCGCTCGGCCCGGCACCGGTTCGAGCATGTCGAGATGATGTCGACCGGGGCAGTCGACCGGTTGCTGGAATTCGGAATCACTGCCAGCATGCAGCCGCTCTTCGATGCCTATTGGGGCGGCACGAACGGTATGTACGCATCCCGGCTCGGAGCGCAGACGTCCCTAAGTATGAATGCCATCGGGACACTCCAGACGGCAGGCGTTCCAGTCTGCCTGGGATCGGACGCACCAGTCACGGAGCAGAGCCCGTGGGCAACGGTAAAAGCCTGTCTGGAACATCACAACCAGAAACAGCGGATCTCGGCACGGGCTGCTTTCCTTGCCCATACCAGAGCCGGATGGCGGGCGGCGCGAGAGCCCAACCCCATGCAGGGCCAGTTGGCCCCCGGCACACCGGCCACGTTCGCCGTGTGGGATGTGGCCGAGCTCTCCATCCAGACGGCCGACAGCAGAGTTTCGTCCTGGAGCACGGACGCGCGGGCCGGCACACCCATGCTGCCCTCGCTGGACACCGAGGCCCTGCCCGTATGTTCGCGCACGGTGGTGGACGGGTACGTAATCTACGACGGAGACCTTCACCCGGCTTCCTGATGGTGCACGGGCCGGTGGCCGACGGAATAGCTGGAAAATACTCTCCAAGGCGGACGTATTCCGACTTGCCGTACTGACCTGCAGAAATGGGAGAATGCGCAGGTCAAGGCCACATTGACACCCAGTCCTGACCACGTAAGCTTTTAGCTCAATGGGTCATTTTTAGATAGGCCAATGGCCCAGGCCGGGCTCCGGACCAGAGCGGTGCACGTCGGCGGCAGAGTAAGATTCTGCCCGGGGGCTGGATGTCCGGTGCTTCCAACGGGTAGGTTTGCGCGTCAGTAGAAAACAGGTTCCGTCCGCTTCGCGGATCCGGTTCCTGGCCCGAAGGCGCGCGAACCTACCCTCTTTTCTGCCGACGCTGTCCGCTCTGCGCGACTGGACCAAGGAACGATGACATATACTGGACCGTTGGCGTTCGGCCGGTCCCGCGGACATGCCCGCGCCATACTATGCGGCAACAGTAGCGAGATCGAAAGGCAGCTGAGTGCGGGTCCTGACCATCATTCCGACGTACAACGAGATTGAGTCCCTGCCTCGAACCTTGGACCGGCTCCGGGCCGTAGCCCCCGCCACAGACGTCCTGGTCGTCGATGACAACTCTCCCGATGGCACCGGAGCGGCGGCGGACGCGGCAGCCGCAGCAGACAGCGCCGTCCATGTCCTGCACCGGCAGGGCAAGGAAGGACTGGGCGCAGCCTACATCGCCGGATTCCGTTGGGGTCTCGACGCGGGCTATGACGTTCTGGTCGAAATGGATGCCGACGGTTCCCACCAGCCCGAAGAGTTGCAGCGTCTGCTGGATGCCCTGGATCACGGTGCGGACATGGTCAAAGGCTCGCGGTGGATCCGGGGAGGCAAGGTCGTCAACTGGCCGCTGCACCGGAAGCTGCTCTCACTCGGCGGCAGCTTGTATTCGCGGATCCTGCTCGGCGTCCAGGTCAAGGACATAACCGGTGGCTTTAATGCTTTCCGTGCGGAGACGCTGAAGAAGATCGATCTCGAATCGGTCGAATCCGTCGGCTACTGCTTCCAAGTGGACCTGACCTGGAAGACGCTCAAAGCCGGACTCGACGTCCGGGAAGTACCGATCACTTTCGTGGAACGCGAATTCGGGGACTCGAAGATGAGTGGCGGTATCGTACTTGAATCGATCATCCTCGTCACGAAATGGGGACTCCGTTCCCGCTGGCGCAAGCTGACCGGCAAGGCTTAAACGCTGAGGGAGGAGACCGTTTCCGGTCTCCTCCCTCAGCTATGCCTCTTTTAGGCGGAGCGGCGTTCGCCGCGGCGTTCACGCAGAATGTTCAACCGGTCCTCGAGGATCTGCTCCAGTTCTTCGACCGAGCGGCGTTCCAGCAACATATCCCAGTGGGTCCGGACGGCCTTTTCATTGCTGTCGTCCGGCTTTTCGCCATTGACGAGCAACGCTTCCTTGCCGGTCTTGGAAACCCAGGTCGGGGGGATCTCAGCCTCAGCGGCGAAGGTAACAAAGACCTGTTCGCCATCCTCGCAACGGTATTCCACGCGTTGACGCGGCGCCGGCTCGACACCGGATTCCGTCTCCATGCTCTGCGCTCCGAGACGCATACCCCGCAGGCTACGATCGCTCATGATCTCTCCCTCTTGTCTTATGGTGGGGCGGTGAAATGCACCGTCCCGGCATGACCCGCACTACCTTCAACGCTTCCGGACCATCAACTGTTCCCGGTCGGCAGCGGGCATCAGCTTCGCGGCAAACAACCAATTATAGTCCGGAATGGCCGCATGGGTAAAGGCGAACATTTCACAGCAGGCCTCGAGTCGGACTGGCGCGGTCTTCGCCCGGACCGCCGTCGGCATCATCAGAGCTTGACCCGTCGGGCGTCGCAGCCCCCAAGACACTGCCGATACCTTTGAGCGCCTCGCCGACTTCGCTGGGGATAATCCACAATTTGTTGGAGGATCCGTCCGCGAGCTTGGGCAACGTCTGAAGGTACTGGTACGCGAGCAATTTCTGGGTCGGATTGCCTTTGTGGATGGCATCGAAGACCTTCTGGATCGCCTGTGATTCACCGTCGGCACGGAGAATCGCTGCTTTAGCATCACCCTCAGCTTTGAGGATGGCGGCCTGTCGTTCACCTTCAGCGGTGAGGATCTGTGACTGCTTTACACCTTCCGCTGTCAGGATGGCCGCCCGCCGGTCCCGGTCTGCACGCATCTGCTTTTCCATGGAATCCTGGATGGAGTGCGGCGGGTCGATCGCCTTGAGCTCCACCCGCGAAACGCGGATACCCCAGCGGCCGGTAGCCTCATCCAGTACACCGCGCAGCTGGCCGTTGATCTGGTCCCGGGAGGTCAGCGCCTCTTCAAGGTTCAGCCCGCCCACGACGTTTCGCAGCGTGGTAGTGGTCAGCTGTTCGACGGCCTGGATGTAGTTGGCGATCTCGTACGTCGCGGCACGGGGATCGGTCACTTGGAAATAGATGACCGTGTCTATGGATACGACGAGGTTGTCTTCGGTAATAACGGGCTGCGGCGGAAACGACACGACCTGTTCGCGCAGATCCAGCAGGGGCAGGAGCCGGTCAACGAACGGGATCAGGATGGTCAGCCCGGGATTGAGCGTGCGCTGGTACTTACCCAAACGTTCGACTACGCCCGCGCGCGCCTGCGGGATGATCCTGACGGCACGGACCAACACAATGAACATAAAAATGATCAGGACCAGCAGCACTATCCAAAGGCCGATATTGGTATCCATAGCTACCCTTCAGTTGATATTCGCATCAGCCGTAGGACCGGATGCTGAGCCATCCGTGAGGCTGAGTGCGTTGATGTGCCGGTCGGACGTTTGCCCGGTTTACTGCGCCGGATAAGGGCCTGGCTCCGCGGCAGGGTAGACGACGGCAGTGGCACCTTCGATCCGTGCCACGGCTACCCGGGCACCCGCGGGAATTGGCGAGCCGTCGCTCGAACGTGCCGTCCAGGTGTCGCCACCGATCTTGACCATGCCGGAGTGGTCCGTGACCGGCTCCAGTGCCATGGCCGATTCACCGATCAACCGGTCCACGTTGGTGGCCTGGTCCCGGGGGCCGCGACGCAGGTGGCGCAGCCCTACCGGACGCACCACGAGAACCATGAGCAGCGCCACGACGCAGAAAACAACCACCTGGATCCAGAACGGCCAGCCGAGCAGTGCGGTGAATAAGGCGATCAGAGCCCCGAAGGACATCATGATGAAGAACAGGTCGAGCGTCATCATCTCGACGATCGCCAGAATAAGGAACAGAGCCAGCCAGAGGACCCAGCTGTTGATAACGAGCCATTCAAGCATCGGTTCCCCCTGTTGCAGGTAGATACGCGGGACCACGAACATGCCACAGCGGACATGTGGTCCACAGCACCATCATGCCCGATTTGACAGCAATTGTGGCGCTTTCCAGCCCGAACTTCGCTGTAGCGCGGAAACTGTGGCCAACTCGTGATCACAGCAGGCGCGCTGGGAGCAACGGATCCTGCGTTCGAGACGCTAGCGGGCGCTCTTTCGGAAAACGCTGAGGGTAAAACGGGCTTCGACCTCCACCGGTGTCTCCGGTTCCTGGTGCACAGCCGCCGCATCGCCGGGCGCAAGAGCTGCGCCGGCATGGTGGGCGTTCGGCCCCATCATCACCACATTCCGCATATCTTCGCCCTTGAGCTGCATGGGCACGGACAGGGAGTCCGCGGACACCGGTGTGAAGTCCCGCGCCAGGGACGCGGCCAGCTTGTCCGACTTGTCCTCGTCCACGGCGAGCAGGGGGAGCCGTGCCCTCAAGGCGTCGAGATGTCCGGGCGCCGGGGTCACCACCAACAGATGGCCGCCCGGCTTGAGGATCCGCGCGTATTCTTCGGCATTGCGCGGGGCGAAGACGTTGATGATCAGATCGACGGCACCACCGGCCAGGGGCAACGGCCGCCAGAGGTCCCACACCAGGCACAGTGCCTGCGGCACTGAACGCGCTGCGCGGCGCAGCGCAAACTTGGACAGATCCAGCGCCACGGCCCTGGCCGCAGGCACGGCTCCAACGGCGGCAGCCAGATAGTGTCCGGTACCGGCCCCGGCGTCGACGATGACCGGCCGGTCGACGCCTTCCAACAATGCCGAAGCGGCACCGGCGACCTGACGGAGCAACGGGTCATAATGTCCCTCATCCAGGAAGGCGGACCTGGCCGCAACCATGTCTGCCGTGTCCGGGGTGAAAGACGTGCCGCGCCCGGTGAGCAAGTTGATGTACCCCTGTTTGGCGCCGTCGAAACGGTGGCCTGCCGTACAGCTGATCCCACCCGCAACCGAGCCCTCATTGGGCCGCATGTCTTCGGCGCACACCGGGCACAGCAGGAGGTCGACGGATTCCAAGGGCACGCTGAGTGAAGGCATAGACCGATCCTAGCGAGACGGCAGTCGCCGACGTTACCGAAAGGTGACTCGCCCAAGCACCCGGCATGAGACTAAGCTCACAAAGATGAAGTCTGAAGAGATTGTTTTACTTAATTCCGTTTCCGCGCCGACGATCCATCCCGAGGGGGACCGCGCGGTGGTGTCCGTTACCCGCCCGGACTTCGCTGCGGACGCTTATGTCGGACAGCTGTGGGAGATACCGCTGAACAACGACGGCCGTGCACCGCGCCGCGTGACCCGCGGCTTCCGCGATACCGCCCCGAAATTTGCGCCCGACGGGGGCACTTTGGCTTTCCTGCGCGCTGCACCCGGGGAAGCGCCCCAGCTTTTCGCCGTCGAGAGCAGGGGAGGGGAACCAGTCCAGCTGACTGACCGGAAGCTCGGTGTCTCCGGTTTTGCGTGGTCGCCGGATTCGGCGTGTCTGGTCTTTGCCGCACCGGTACCGGAAGAAGGACGTTACGGCATCGTGGAGGGACTCGGTGCCGACGCGGAGGACGCCCGGCTGATCACCGGCTATAAGTACCGCCTGAACGGAGCCGGGTACACCAACGACAAGCGCGCCCAGCTCTTCCGCCTGGCTGCGCCCGACCTGCAGGCGGAACCGCCGGTAACCCCGACAGGCCGGGCGAAGAAGCAGGCTGAAGATGAGGGCCGCAAATTCCAGCCGCTGCCGGAGCCGGTCCAGCTGACCCGCGGCGCGGCGGACCATCAATCGCCGCAGTTCTCAGCCGACGGCGGCCGCATCTACTTCAGCGCCGCCCTGCATGCAGAGGCCGACAGCGATTTGGTCTCGGACATCTACTCCATCGACACGGACGGAGTGGATCTGCGCAAGCACACGAACCTGCGGGACCAGCCGGCGCAGCGCTTTGCCGCCGACCTGCCGGCGCCCAGTTCCGACGGCCGCTGGCTGTTCTTCCTGGGCAGCGAACTCGGCGAAAGCGGCACGGACTTCGTCGCACAAAACACCGGCCTCTATGTAGCGCCCACGGACAACAGCGCTCCGGCCCGCAGGCTGACCGACGCCGAGACCATCGACCTGAGTGCAACCAGCGGTGAGCTGGTCGCGGTGGCCGATGACGCCGTCGTCGTTATGAACAGCACGCGCGGATCCGTGGAACTGCTGCGCGTGAGTGCCGCGGGAGAGTTGCAGGTTCTGGTGAACGGCCAGCGCCAGGTGACCGGGGCAGGTGCTGCCAGCGGATCGCTTGTCGTGAGTTTTACCGATCCCGGTACCGCCGGGGATGTGGGGCTCGTGACCCCGGAGGGCCTGCATGTCCGCACCGATTTTTCCGCCGCCCTGCGCGCTGCATCGCCGCTGGCGGAGCTGCGGGAGGAGACCTTCACCGCCGCCGACGGGTACCCGGTGCACGGCTGGGTGCTGCTGCCGGAGGGGGAGGGCCCGCATCCGGTACTGCTGAACATCCACGGCGGACCCTTTGCCCAGTACGGCTGGGGGCTTTTCGACGAGGCCCAGGTCTACGTGGAGGCCGGATATGCCGTGCTGATGTGCAATCCACGCGGCGCCGCCGGCTACGGGCAGGCGCATGGCCGGGCCATCAAGGAAGCCATGGGTACGGTGGATCTGGTGGACGTGCTCGCGTTCCTGGAGGGTGCGCAGGAGAAGTATCCGCAGCTGGACCGCGACCGGGTGGGTGTGATGGGCGGTTCCTACGGCGGCTATCTCACCGCCTGGACCATCTCCCAGGACCACCGTTTCGCGGCCGCGATCATTGAGCGCGGCTATCTGGATCCGCCGTCGTTCGTGGGATCCAGCGACATCGGCTGGTTCTTCTCTGGCGAATACACGGGGACCGATGAGGAGGGCATCCGCAGCCAGAATCCGTTTGCCCAGATCGGCAACGTCAGGACGCCGTCGCTCATCATCCACTCGGAGGAAGACCTGCGTTGCCCGCTGGAACAGGCCCAGCGGTACTACGTGGCGCTCAAGCAGCACGGTGTGCCGGCCGAACTGCTGATTTTCCCCGGGGAGAACCACGAGCTTTCGCGCGCCGGGACGCCGTGGCACCGCAAGCAGCGGTTCGACGAGATCCTGCGCTGGTGGGCCACATACCTGCCCACCGCCCGGAACCAAGCCGGGCAGCCCCAGCGGTCGGGCGAAACCGCTGAACTGGAACCGGCCGCCGGCTGAACTCAGAAGCGCAGTTCCTGGCGGGCGTGCTCGATGGTCGGCTGCCCCCAGCGGCTGCTGTATTCCGCGCTGGTGCACAACGAGCGGGTGGCGGCCTTGTCGATGTAAACCACGCCGTCAAGGTGGTCCGTTTCGTGCTGCACAATGCGTGCCGGCCAGCCGATGAATTCTTCGGTCCTGACCGTTCCGTCCGCGCGGAGATATTCGAGTTCCACTATCCGGTGACGCTCCACGACGGCCTGGTAGCCGGCAAAGGACAAACAGCCTTCAAAGAACGACGCCGTGTGCTCGCCGATGGTGCGGACGTGCGGGTTGATCGCGGCAAAGTACGGCAGCGGTTGCCGTTCGCGTGCGCTGGCTATCTCAGGCCCCACGGTGGCTGGATCTTCCAATACCGCCAGGCGCAAGGGGATGCCGATCTGCGGTGCCGCGAGGCCGACCCCCGGTGCGGCATGCATGGTCCGGCGCATCAGCTCCAGCAGGGCGTGGAGTTCGGCGTCCTCGATCTGGCCGTCATAGGGAACCGCAGCCTGCCTCAGCACGGGGTGTCCCAGCTGGACGATCTGCGGCAGCTGCTCCCGCTCCAGCGCTGCTGCCACTGCTGCGCGGATGTCGGCTGCCCTCAGTCCTGACACGATGCGTTTCTCCGTCCGTTCCGGTAATGTCCGTCAGCCTTGATCCTATCCACGTCCCAGGCGACCGGTGGCCTGGGCGGAGGCTGCTTTGGGCGGAGGCTCCCAGGCACTGGCTCCGGCGCATTGCTCAGGCGCGTTTGCTCAGGCGCTGCTGGAACAGCCGTCCCGGTAGCTGGCTTCCAACACGCCCTGCGGATCGGCGGCGGCGACTTCCACGGTCAGCGATCCCGTTTCGGCCCGGTCCACGGTGATGGCAATGGTCGCCTCGGGGTGATCCAGGCCCTCCTGACAGCGGACAGGCTGCAAGGCGGCAGGTACGGACAGGCTGTCCCCGGGGCTGAGCCGCGTTCCGCCGGACCTGTCCGGCACCCAGTCCGTGCCACCGCTGAAGCGCGGTGAGTACAGGGTCACGGCAAGGACAAGCACGGTTGCCTCGGACCTGTTCGCCACTGTCAGCAGCACAACGCCGTCGTCGTTGTTGCTGCCGTCCGCGGCCCCAACAGACGCGCTGAGCTGCTCGACGGTGGCCGGAGGCCCGTCCTGCTGCATGGATTGGCCGCCGGACGGGTCCGGGGATGCGGCGTCGCGGAAAGATTCCGGAGCGCCGGAGCTGCAGGATGCCAGCGAAAAAACCGCCACCAGAAACAGCAGGAATGTCCGGCAGCTCCTGCCCTGTAACGGCAGGAGCTGCCGGCCCGTCCACATGCAGCCATCGTACGTTCAAAACACGAGGGCGGCGACGTCGATTAAGGTAGACAGTGGACCGTTGAAGCACCGCACGAACCTGGTTAGACCGATCCGGACGACGCCGTCGAAGACAGCCGCGGCGTCCCCATGACAGATGGAGACACGATGAGTATGGTCACCAACACGGATATTCAGTCGCCTGCGCTGCCCCTTGCCGACAGCCACGACTTGATCCGTGTACAGGGCGCACGCGAGAACAACCTCAAGGACATCAGCGTCGAGCTCCCGAAACGCCGGTTGACGGTCTTCACGGGTGTCTCGGGCTCGGGCAAAAGTTCGCTGGTCTTCGCCACGATCGCGGCGGAGTCCCAACGCATGATCAACGAGACTTACAGCGCCTTTGTGCAGGGCTTCATGCCGACGCTGGCGCGCCCCGACGTCGACTATCTGGAGGGCCTGACAACCGCGATCATTGTCGATCAGGAGCGCATGGGCGCCAACCCGCGCTCCACGGTCGGCACCGCGACCGATGCCAACGCGATGCTGCGCATTCTCTTCAGCCGGCTTGGCGATCCGCACATCGGCTCACCCAATGCCTACTCCTTCAACGTGCCTACGGTGAAGGCCAGCGGAGCGATCACGGTCGAGCGCGGCAACAAGACCAAGGCAGAGAAGGCGACCTTCAACCGGCTGGGCGGCATGTGCCCGCGTTGCGAGGGCATGGGCGCCGTTAACGACTTCGATCTGACAGCGCTGTACGACGACACCAAGTCGCTCGCCGAGGGCGCTCTCACGGTTCCCGGGTACAGCATGGACGGTTGGTACGGACGCATCTTCAGTGGTGCCGGCTTGGACATGGACAAGCCGATCGGGAAGTACTCCCAAAAGGAGCTCCACAAACTGCTCTACTCGGAGCCGACAAAGATCAAGGTGGAAGGGGTCAACCTCACCTTTGAGGGCGTGATCCCGAAGATCCAGAAGTCCATGCTCTCCAAGGACGTCGAGGCGATGCAGCCGCACATCCGTGCGTTCGTGGAACGGGCGGTGACCTTTACAACCTGCCCCGAGTGCGACGGCACCCGGCTGAGCCAGGAAGCCCTGTCCTCAAAGATCAAGGGCAAGAACATCGCGGACCTTTGCGAGATGCAGATCAGCGATCTCGCCGAATGGATCCGGGACCTCGATGAGCCGTCGGTGGCCCCGTTGCTCAACGGGCTGCAGCACCTGCTGGACTCCTTCAAAGAGATCGGGCTGGGCTACCTCTCGCTCAATCGGCCCGCCGGCACCCTGTCCGGCGGCGAAGCACAGCGCACCAAGATGATCCGCCACCTCGGGTCATCGCTCACCGATGTCACCTACGTCTTCGACGAACCGACCATCGGTCTGCACCCGCACGACATCGAGCGGATGAACCAGTTGCTGCTGCAGCTGCGGGACAAAGGCAACACGGTGCTCGTCGTCGAGCACAAGCCGGAGACGATCGCGATCGGCGACCACGTCGTCGACCTTGGGCCCGGCGCGGGCACCGCGGGCGGCAGCGTCTGCTTCGAGGGTTCCGTAGAGGGGCTGCGGGGGAGTGACACCATCACCGGCCGCCACCTCGATGACCGGGCGAGCCTCAAGGAAACAGTGCGCCAGTCGTCCGGCGCGCTGGAGGTACGCGGCGCGTCAACACATAATCTCCGGGACGTCGACGTCGACATCCCGCTGGGGGTGCTGTGTGTTGTCACCGGTGTCGCCGGCTCCGGCAAGAGCTCGCTGATCCACGGTTCGGTTGCCAGGCGCGACGGTGTGGTGGTGATCGACCAGGGTGCAATCCGTGGCTCACGGCGGAGCAACCCGGCCACCTACACCGGCTTGCTCGAGCCGATCCGCAAGGCGTTCGCGAAGGCCAACGGCGTGAAGCCCGCGCTCTTCAGCTCCAACTCGGAAGGTGCCTGTCCCACCTGTAACGGCGCCGGCGTCATTTACACCGACCTCGGTGTGATGGCCACTGTGGAATCCACCTGCGAGGACTGCGAGGGGAAGCGGTTCCAGGCAGCAGTGCTCGAATACACCCTGGGCGGCCGGAACATCGCCGAAGTACTCGCAATGTCGGTGACAGAAGCCGAGGGGTTCTTCAACGAGGGCGAGGCACGCACGCCTGCCGCCCACAAAATCCTCGACCGGCTCGCCGACGTCGGACTGGGATACCTCAGCCTCGGCCAGCCCCTCACCACGCTCTCCGGCGGCGAACGGCAGCGGCTCAAGCTTGCCACCCAGATGGCGGAAAAGGGTGACATCTACGTCCTCGACGAGCCGACCACGGGGCTGCATCTGGCCGACGTCGAGCAACTCCTCGGCCTCCTCGACAGGCTCGTCGACGCCGGCAAATCGGTCATCGTCATCGAACACCATCAGGCGGTCATGGCGCACGCCGACTGGATCATCGACCTCGGCCCCGGTGCCGGCCACGACGGCGGCCGCCTCGTCTTCGAAGGAACACCCTCCGAGCTTGTTACCACCCGCGCTGGCCTCACCGGCGAGCATCTCGCCACCTACGTGGGCGCTTGATCTCCAAGGGCGGCGACTACCGTGCTGCGCGTCGTCGCCGCCCCGACTCACGACGGATAATGGCCGGGGGAGTGGTGGCGCGTCGCCTACCGAATGGCGGCGCTGACATCCCGGACCAGCACCACGACGCGTCCCTCAACCTGCTTGCCATCTGAAGACTGCCCGCAGCAAATCGCTCAGCAGGTGCTGCGGCCAGGTCAGGCCGCTGGACTATGTAGGTCCAACGACGACGACCGGGCGTACAAGGGTGGTGCACTAGTTATGTCAAGTTGTGCTGATTTGGGGTTATCCAAGCCAGCACGCATGGAGTAATGCCTCTGCAGGATTACTCGTTGAAAACCACGCACGCGGTCAGAAATACGCTCATGCAAAGTAACGCCATCAATCGTCGTCGTTGATCGACTGCACGAATCGCACCGTGAATAGCATCAGCAAAGTTATGGTGCAGGCGTCGCCATCGGGGCGGAACCGAAGTTCCCACCGCATCGCCTCTATGCCACCGAGCAACGCTGGCATTCCGCCACTCCCAGCCGCTTAAATAATTCGCCGATAATCTACATTATGTCAAGTAGTACTTTGGCTATCGCATCTAATGCAGTCACTGAGGCTCCCCCTCGTGGTCCCGGATGGTTCTGAATGAGTGATGAGAAGCCTTGGCACCTTGGAGGCGCATCCGCAGGGTTTGCACGCCCGGGCCATCGAGCTCGTCGAGATAAATTTCGCGGCCGGCCATGCTCATCACCAGAGCAAGGGTCGAACCGGTCACCAAAGGACCGCTACCCGCGGCGAATAGGCCGTCATCTGCCCGCAACTGCAGGCCGGCGACGTTCGTCCGGCTGGCGACGGTGAAGTTGCGGCGGACGAAAAATTCGGCCACTGGTGTCAGCACCTCGACACTCGGTGCGCGGTGAAGCCCCAGGGGCTGGCGGACGTCTTGAGCGTGTACGACGACCTCGCCAAGGTAGGCGGGTATATGTCCGGAAGGTGCCGTTGTATTTTTGACAACAGTACGGAACAAGTCCAGCGTTTCTGCCGGTGTCCGGCCGCACCGCTCCGTCAGCCGACGCTGGTTATGCACGTCGGGGCGGAAACGCGCGCCGAGCATGCTGCGAAGCCACTGCCACTGGTTCAAGCTGGCAGCGGCCGTGAGGTGGGCCACGACCTGCTCGACATCCCAGTGCCCGCACAAAGTGCCGTGCCTCCATTGCTCGGCGCTGAGGCCCGACAGGTCTTCTGCCAGGGCGGCTCGCTCGGCGTGCGCCAACGCCCAGAGCCGGTCGTTCTGCCATCGCGTCATATCGCTTCGTCCACTTCTCCTCGGTGACGCGATTCATGCGCAGTTGATGTGACTGCTGCCGCCGCGACCAGTCGGGATGCGCCGGTGCCTTTGAGCCTCTCTTGGGGCACCAGGCGCCCGGAGACTGCCAGCAGCAGGTCGATGGAGTCGGCCTCGACCTCGTCACCCTGCCCCCAGCTTGCGCCGGTCTTCCTGTCGATTAGTCGCAATCCTGCTGCCCGTTCGCGTCCACCTCCAAAGGAGACAGGGGTGCGCAGTTGGTAGGCCAAGGCTTGGGCGACGGCAAGTTCGGGGTAGCATCCGGCCATGCCCACGGGCCGGCGTATATCCTCTCCGTGCACGATGGCCTCGACCAGGCGTGTTGAGAGGTTCGCCGGCGGTGTGCGACTGAGGAATGCAGCTTCCCGTAGCGCGCCGAGTGTGTCCTGCGGATCCTCCCGCTTCTCTCGGGCAATGCCGTTCTCATTTGCCAGGTCGAAGTCCATGCGGGCAATCAGCAGGCCACGGACGAAGGAGACCCGGCCGGTCAGTGCCGTGTCGACTAAATGCGCGAGGACATCGTGGATATCCCATCCCGGGCAGAGAGACGAGACGCGCCACTGGTCGTTGCGCAGCTCAGTGAGATCAGCTGCGAGCCGCCGCCTTTCGGAATGCACAGTTTGCCAGATCGCTGCCGCGGACTTGCGCATGTCGGCTCCTTCTCGGGATTAGGTCGATCACTGAAGCGGCCTGCCGAGGAAGGCACGTCTCGCCGGCACTCCCCCTATGGCGCGGCCCGCCACCTGCGTCACTCGCCGCTTCTGGGGAAGGCTGATGCGATGAAGCCCTCCGCCGGATACGCGACGATCCGCTCTACCAGCTTCAGGTCCTGCCGATCCTCGAAATGTTTCGTTGCCTTGCCTCCTTACGCCGGGCAGACCAGCATCCAGACTTCGTGACAACGCCGGTGTGCAACAGGCAGTACATGAGCTTCAAGCGCCCCCACAGCCAGATGTCCTTGCCGCTCTGCTCCTTGATCTCCCTGATGGTGCCGTCCGGGTCCCGCGTCACGGTCTGCGGCAGGAAAGACGACGAAGGCCGGGTGGGTTGGTCTCTCCCAAGAGGTCAGTGACCGCGTGGTATTCGGCCCTATTTTTGCGACGATCCACGTTCGATCCCGCGGCAGGCGCGGGATATAGGAGGCACTTGATGGCGTGGCCCGCTGATCGGGAGGACGCAATTGCCCGCCTCAGAGCTGGCCGTCGTAGCTTTCACGCAGGGCCAGGGCGGTGAACTTCCAGCCCCCGATAATCCGTGCCAAATCGTTCCCGCTAGCCGACCTGCCCAGCTCGTTGACCAGTTCCACTTCAGCCTCCATGAAAACGGCCATCCCGTCGGCATAGGCGATCAGCTCCCGGATTTTTTCCTGTGGCAGGGAGGGTGGCTCGGGCGGCCGAGGCATCTCGATCATGCTCGCAATCTTGCCAGATGCACTGTCGAAAGATCAGGTTCTTTGCCGGATCGTGACCGAGCCCCGGCGACGGGGATCACCGGCGTCCGGTCTTGGATGGCGCCGACGGTCTGCGTCGTGTCGTGGTGCACCGCGCCCTATCATTCCGCGACGCGCAAGCCGTAGACTGGGCGTGTCGCGGGCAATGACGCCGGCCATCATTCTCTCCGCCACCTGTTGACCGAAAACCGGCGGCCGGCCCTCCCCGCGCGAGCCCGTCGCTTCCGGACGAAGGAGTCGTCGTGAACGCCAGATCGACAGAGACCGGCCGCATGACCCCTCAACAGCGCAGGGTGGCAGGGGCTACGATGATCGGCACGACGGTGGAGTGGTACGACTACTTCATCTATGCCAACGCCGCCGCCCTGGTCCTCGCCCCGCTGTTCTTCTCCCCGCTACAGGGAACCATGGCTTCGATCGTCTCGTTCGCCACCGTCGGCATCAGCTTCCTGTTCCGCCCCCTCGGAGCCGTCATCATGGGCCGGGTGGGCGACCGGTATGGCCGCAGGGTAGTGCTGATCATCACCTTGATCCTCATGGGTCTAGGTACCACGCTCATCGGCGTCCTGCCTACGTACGCCACAATCGGGGTGTGGGCCCCGATCCTGCTGGTGTTCCTGCGCATCGTCCAGGGATTCTCCGCCGGCGGAGAATGGGGCGGGGCGGCTCTGATGGCTGTCGAACACGCCCCGGCCGAACACCGCGGCAAGTTTGGAGCCTTTCCGCAGCTGGGCGTTCCCGCCGGGATGCTTCTGGCCTCCGGGGTCACAGCCGTCTTCGCCGCCACGCTCACCGACGAGCAGTTCCTGGCCTGGGGCTGGCGGGTGCCATTCCTGCTGAGCTTCGTTCTGATCCTGATCGGCCACTACATCCGCACCCGCGTCGAGGAGTCTCCGGTGTTCCATGAGCTGGAGGCCACGAAACAGACTGAGACCGCGCCGCTGTCCACCCTCTTCCACCATCACCCAAAGCAGGTTATCCAGGCCACGCTCATCTTCATGGGCAATAACGCTGCCGGTTACATGCTCACCGGCGGCTTCATCCTGGGCTACGCCACCAGGCAGCTGGACTTGAACGCCGATGCTATCCTCAACATCATCACCCTCGGCTCGGTGGCCTGGCTGGTCTCAACCTGGGTCTCCGCGGTACTCTCCGATCGCATCGGCCGCCGCAAGATGTACATCATAGGATGGGCGTGCATGCTCGCCTGGCTATACCCGCTCTTCCTGCTCATCGACACCGCCGAGATGATCCTCGTCGTCGCCGCCTTGGTGGTTTTTGGCGCGGTCATGGGGCTGTCCTACGGGCCGCTGCCGGCCCTGTACGCCGAGCTGTTCCCGGCCCGGATCCGGCTCAGCGGCGCCTCCATCAGCTACGCGATGGGTGCGGTGCTCGGCGGGGCCTTCGCCCCCACGATCGCCACCGCACTGGTGGGCACGTTCAACACCACCGTCGCCGTCTCGACGTACCTATTCCTGCTCGTGGCGGCCTCGCTGATCGCCACTCTGACGCTGAAGGACCGCACTGGGTCCAACCTCTACCCGCCGGACAGCAAGCTGCAGCCGCTGGAAGACGACGAAACCCCCGGTCCCACCCACAACCTCTAACTATCGCCGTCGCATGTCGCGCCAGCCGACTCCGATCGCGAGAAATACGGGCACCATCCGGCATCGTGCTGTCATTGCGATGACGGCCCCGGCACTCCCTCTGTTGATTGCCTCTCCCCCATGCCGTAAGGCGTACTGGTTTCGTCCACATGCTGTTTGAGCGTCTGCAGGTGATAAGCCCAACCCGCACGATGATCGGCTGCAAGCGACTCTCCATCAGACAGCGCAGCGAACCCTGATTCACTGAGGCAGATCCGTGCTCCCATTCCGTCTGAGTCAAATGTGCACTCGACAGTAGTCGGACGTTCCCAATCACTCTCACGCCATGAAAAGACGAGCCGGCGCCCCTCGACCACGTCTTCGACCACACCGGTGGCCTGAAACGAAACGCCGTCCAGTTCCCAGTGCTCCGTCAGTAGCGAGCCCGCAACCGGCCAGAAGTCCATCTCCGGCCACCACTGGCCTTTTTCATGCACGAATACTGTCCACGCATGGGCAACCGAGCAACTGAGTGACACTTCTGCCTGAATTCGGTCGACGGCGGCCATGTGCCTGTTATGCCATACGTCCGGTTCAACCGCAATGGCACCGATCCCCCGCCGTCGCTACCAGCCCCACAAAACAGCGACGACGCGAAGCAACGTCGCGCCTCTTAGCGGAGCAATACGGCGATTCCGCTGGCAGCCGCTGCCCAGAGCACGCTGGCGAAGGTTCCTAGAATGAACCGCTCCGCAGCGCCGGACTGGCCGAGTTCGGAGTATCGGCCGAGACCTTTCACCGCCAGTACTACCGCCAGCCCCTCCGGCCAGCCAGCCAGCAGCGTAACGGAGATGCCTGTCCGCTCCAGTACGCCGATCCAAGCACCCCCTCGAAGGACAGGCTCCTTCTCAGCTTTCTCCCGGTTCTCCGGGTGCAAGGCGTTGAAAGACAGGGTGAGGATACTGACAGTCAGCGGCCCGCCGCCCAGCGCCGCGGCGGCCACGGCAAATGCATAGACGCCGCCTCCCAGACCACCCTCGCTGATACTGGCCAGCAACGCCGCCACTCCCAACCAGAGAAGCGAAATAGCACTGAGTGAATACAAGCGGGCGTTCCCGTTGCCGCGGAACCGCTCTCCATACATCGGAACCGCTATGAGGGCAGCCAGACACAGCAGAATCAGACTGGCAAGACTCACAGATTTGCACCTTCCAGAAGGGACTCTGCGACCGCTTGGACCCTTCGCGATTCCTGCCACAACCCGCTCTGAAGCCTGCTGGAGACGGCCTGCTGGCTAATCCCCAGCTGGCGGGCAATCTGCTGCTGGGTGAGGCCCTGGTCGCTCAGAATACCCGCCTCAACTGACATGGCACTGCGTTTTCGCGCCACGGAGACCAGCAACTGCAGTAATGCCTCCGCCTGTGCAGCCATAGGGCGCTGACCCGAAACGGCGATATTTCCGGAGGCATTCTTAGCAGCCGTCACCGCCGTGCGCGCCCGCTCGAATGCCTCCCCTGACGCAGCCCGAGTATTATCCGGCAAAGGCTTTCGCACTTCCCCGATTCCGATACCAACGCTCCAATGACCACTAATGGCCAACTCCATCGCGATGCTCAAGGCGACGGAAGCATCATCAATAAGACTTTGCATCTCATCGCCTGCCGTTCGGTCAAACGGGAGAATCAACGGCCGCAGCGCGTCCTTGTTAAGCTCATCCATCACCGGGCCAACGAGGTCCTCCCGCGTCCTGGACTTACGTTGATCAACGGTCAATACGTACACAACAACACGTCATCCTTGTGAGCATACTAACAATGCTACAGCTTTGTTTGTCAGCAGACAAGGCTAGTTCAATGGTTGACTTACCAAGCCAATGGTGTTGTCTTCGGAGTCCTTGATGAAAGCCATCCATTCGTCGCTGCCGGCAGGCCCCAGCGTCCCATCGTCATGGTGGAAGATAAGTTGCGGCTCCGCCACTACTTCAACCCCGGCGTCCCTCAGCCTTGTGATCTCCGAGTGCACATCGTGTACCTGCAAATAGATGAGCGCGGAAGGCGCTTCCCTTTCCAAGAGCAACCTGACGCCGTCGAGCATGAAAAAGACCAGTCCCGGCGGGTCAAAAACGGCCGCTGCTTCCTGCCGAAGCAAGTCCCCGTAGAACGCCCGGGCCCGGTCGAGATCCGAGGCATGCTGTGCAATCTGTGTGATTTTCACCATTCCTCCGAGTCCTCCATCGCCCCGACCGCACCTAGGAAGTGCCGAGATGGGACGTAGGCTTGATTCGTGAAGACTTCTGCAATCGCTCCCCGACAATCTACGGCCAGCATAGTCCTCGCTTCCGCCGGAGACATCGCGTGCATCGTCCTTTTTGCAGCGATCGGACGCGACACCCACGAACACGACCTGGACGTGCCGGGAATCCTCTTGACCGCCGCGCCTTTTGCCGGCGGCGCTGCTATCGGCTGGCTCCTTGGCCGAGCCTGGCGCCGGCCTATGTCGCTGTGGTCGGCCGCCGTCGTTGTTTGGCTTTCCGCGGTCGTTTTCGGACTCCTCCTGCGCGGACTTGCCGGCGGAGGACTCGCGGTGTCGTTCCAAATCGTGACCCTGTTGGTACTGGGCGTATTTATTGTCGGCTGGCGCCTGGTCGCGGCGCTGGTCATGAAGATACGCAAAAGCCGGACCTTGGCATAACCTCGGTTGTAGGCATAAATGGTGCGATGAAAGGCAGCAAAAGTGGTTACAGCGTTTGTACTCATCCAGACTGATGCATCCCGGATTCCGGAATCCGCGCAGGAGATTTCGGAGATCGAAGGCATCAGCGAGGTCTACTCGGTTACCGGTGAATGGGACTTGATCGCCGTTGCCCGGGTCACCAAGCATGAGGATCTTGCCGATGTGATCGCGGACCGGCTCTCCAAGGTCGAGGGCGTTCAAGCCACAACCACGCACATCGCCTTCCGCGCCTATTCCCAACATGACCTTGACGCGGCCTTCTCTTTGGGATTCGACCACTAACTGAACCAAGGCGTGTGGCCGGAGGATTCATCCTCCGGCCACACGCCTTTAATGTCTTGGGCCAGGCCTACTGGGTGACCTTGATCCAACGGTCAAGTGCCGCGGCTGCGGATCCGCTGTCAATTGCTTCAACAGCTTGGGCGAGACCCTTCGCCAGCCTTTCTTGAAGAGTTCCTTCGGCGGACTCATCCAAAGCGACCAAGGCAGCAGCAGCATTAAGAACGACGGCGTCACGCACTGGGCCGCGGTCGCCGGCCAGCGTGCGCCGGACTACTTCCGCATTGGCGGCCGCATCTCCACCGCGCAGGTCATCGAGCGTGGCACGCGCGATGCCAAGATCGAGCGGGTCGAGTTCTGTTTCGCTTACCTTGCCGTCGCGGACTTCCCAAACCATGGATGGGCCGGTGGTGGTGAGCTCATCAAGACCGTCCCCTCCCCTGAATACCAGCGCCCGCTGTCCGCGGGTAGCAAGGACGCCCGCGATGAGGGGTGCCAGCCTGGCGTCGGCGACGCCGATGGCGGATGCAGTCGGATGCGCCGGATTCGTCATGGGGCCCATGAAGTTGAATGCCGTAGCCACCCCGAGCTCACTGCGAACTGTACCCGCATACCTCATGGACGGATGGAATACCTGGGCGAAGCAGAAGGTGATGCCGGCCTCGACCGCGGCTTGAGCCACCCTGTCGACGGGGAGATCCAGGCGCACGCCGAGTGCTTCGATAACGTCCGCTGACCCCGAAGACGAAGATGCAGCACGATTTCCGTGTTTGACGATGCGTGCTCCGGCCCCTGCACAAACGAGTGCGGCCATCGACGAGATATTCACGGTGTTCTGCCGGTCGCCGCCGGTTCCGACGATGTCGAGCTTCTCGCCCGGTATGTCAATCGGACGGGCATTGCTGACCATTGCATCGACCAGGCCCGTCAGTTCGTCGACCGTCTCGCCCTTCGCCCGGAGCGCCACCAGGAACCCTGCCATCTGCGCGTCGGTGGCTTCGCCGGCCATTATCGTGTTCATCGCCCAGTGAGTTTGCTCTCGGCTGAGGTTGTCGCCGGCGATCAGCGCCGAGATCAGAACGGGCCATTGAAGGGCAGTCTTGGCATCACTAATAGGGCTCACACACCTAGGTTATCTACGAATTGTAGAAACTGCCTGAATATTAACTTTGCCGACAATCCGCGGAATACCGGGGCTTGGGAACGTTCGGCGCTCGCCACGCGTTCCGATGCATTGGTGAACTGGGCGGATTTATAGACATAATGACTATGTGACAACTGCAACCCACGCCCCCAGTACCCCGGCGCATCCTACGCTGAACCGTCCAAACCTCGTTTCCGTCGGAACCGTTGTGTGGCTTTCCAGTGAGCTGATGTTCTTCGCCGGCCTTTTCGCTATGTACTTCACCCTGCGAGCCACCTCACCAGAGATGTGGGCCGCCGAAACGGAAAAACTCAACGTTCCGTTCGCGTTGGTCAATACCATCGTCCTGGTAGCCAGCTCCTTCACCTGTCAGTTTGGTGTGTTCGCGGCCGAACGCCTTCAGGCCCGCCGAACCGGCAGCCCCTTCAATGTCGCCAGATGGGGAATGGTCGAGTGGTTCCTGCTCACCTTCCTCATGGGCGCCATCTTTGTGTCGGTGCAGGCTTATGAGTACGCGATGCTCGTGTCAGAAGGAGTGTCGCTTTCCTCGAATGCCTACGGCTCGGCGTTTTACATCACTACAGGCTTCCATGGTCTTCACGTCGCTGGCGGCCTGATCGCATTCCTGCTGATCATCGGCCGTGCCTATGTCGCGAAGAAGTTTGGGCACTTTGAAGCGACCTCAGCGATCGTTACCTCCTACTACTGGCACTTCGTCGATGTGGTTTGGATCGCACTGTTCATCATCATTTACTTCCTGAAGTAAGCCTTACTTGACTGTTCTTCTACGAAGGACAGAATTTCAAGAAGCTGCATTCGACGCACACGCACCACAGAGTTAGGAACCACGAAGTGAAGGCACTTTCGCAAAAGCGGCGACATCCGCTGGCGGCCATTGCCCTGTTGCTTATGGGTCTGCTGGTTACCGGCGGTCTTTACGCCGTAGCCGGTACGGTCAACGAGGCCCAGGCGACAACCACCACATACTCGGCACAGGACATCGAAGAGGGCGAAAAGCTCTTCGTTGCAAACTGCGCCACTTGTCACGGGTTGGGTGCAGTTGGCGCTCCGGAAGGTGCCCACGGGAATCAGGCAGGTCCTTCTCTGATCGGTGTCGGCGCAGCAGCCGTCGACTTCCAGGTCGGCACGGGTCGTATGCCGATGCAGATGACCGGCCCACAGGCACAGCAGAAGCCCAAGCAGTTCAATGACGAGCAGACCATGCAGTTGGCAGCCTACGTTGCTTCGCTGGGCGCCGGTCCGGCCATTCCCGAGGAACAGTACCTCGATGCCAGCGAAGGTGATCCCGCTGCCGGCGGCGAACTGTTCCGAGTCAACTGCGCCATGTGCCACAACGCTGCAGCAGCCGGAGGTGCTCTCACCCGCGGCAAATACGCACCGGCACTCGCTGGCGTGAGCGAGAAGCACATCTACGAAGCCATGGTGACCGGCCCGCAGAACATGCCTGTCTTCAGCGATGCCAACATCTCCCCCGAAGGCAAGCAGGACATCATCGCCTTCCTGAAGACCATTGAAGAACAGGGATCACCCGGTGGTAATTCCCTTGGATCGCTCGGCCCTGTTTCCGAAGGCCTCCTGATCTGGACAGCGGGCCTTGGAGTCATCATCGCCTTCACGATCTGGCTGACCCAGCGGTCATCCTGATTTCCTCCCGGCGGCCGTAGGGCCGCCGGGAAACTACTGACAACACACGCACTGAAAATCTTTAGAGACATATCAAGAGAAGGATGAGAGGGATCATGGGCGACCATAGTCACGGCAGTCCGAAATCCTCGGGCACCGTTGCTACGGCTGGTCAGAGCGAAGTGGAGAAGTTCCAGGATCCTGGACTTCCACCACATCGCCCGCGCCTTGCCGACAAGGATCCCCGGGCCGAAAAGCGTGCCGAGAAACAGGTTGCGATTCTGTTCGTAATCTCCATCATCGGTACCCTGCTTTTCTTCGTGGGATACTTTGCCATCCGTTTGGATGAGACCATTGCAACGCTGCGACTGCAGAACTTTTTGCTCGGTATGGGCACTGCCTTTGCCATGCTCGGAATTGGCGTAGGTATTGTCCACTGGGCAAAGACCCTGATGCCCGATCACGAGATCGCCGAAGAGCGCCACGCCGTCCGCACCGAAGAAGACCGCGTGATTGCGGAAACGATGGTCACGGAGATCATTGAGGAAACGGGCATCAAGCGCCGTCCGTTGATCCGAAACACACTGCTGGGTGCCATGATTCTCGCGCCACTGCCGGCCATCGGGATCCTGCGCGACCTCTCAGAGGACCTCAATCCCGATGTGCTGAGGCACACGATGTGGGATGCAGGAGTCCGCCTGACCCGTGACCCAAGCGGCACACCGATCAAAGCGTCCGATGTCACTATTGGATCGGCTTTCCACGTGATACCGGAAGGCCTGAACGAAGCTGAGCACAAGCTGGAAGAAAAGGCCAAGGCCGTCGTCCTGCTTATGCGTCTCAATCCGGAGGACCTCCATGTATCCCCCGGCCGCGAAGACTGGAACTACAACGGCATCGTTGCCTATTCCAAGATTTGCACCCACGTGGGATGCCCGGTCGCTCTTTACGAGCAGCAGACGCATCACCTGCTCTGCCCCTGCCACCAGTCGACGTTCGACCTGACCCAGGAATGCAAAGTCATTTTCGGTCCGGCCACACACGCCTTGCCGCAGCTGCCTATCAGCGTTGACGACGAGGGATACCTGGTTGCAACCAGCGACTTCCACGAACCCGTCGGACCTAGCTTCTGGGAGCGTGGCTAATCATGAGTGCTTCGACATCATCGGATACCTATCAGCCGAAAACCAGTCTCGGACGTGTCACCAACTTCGTAGATACTCGAGTTGGCGGTTCATCCATCGTCAAGGAATTCGGCCGCAAGATCTTCCCTGACCACTGGTCATTCATGTTCGGCGAAGTTGCGCTGTACACCTTCGTCATTCTGCTGCTGTCGGGAACGTTCCTGACGCTGTTCTTCGATCCCTCGATGGCACATACGCAATATGACGGATCCTATGTCCCGCTCAAGGGTGTAGAAATGTCCGTCGCATATGCCTCGACCCTGGATATCTCCTTCGATATCCGCGGTGGACTCTTTATGCGCCAGCTGCATCACTGGTCTGCGCTGCTCTTTGTTGCATCAGTATCGGTTCACATGCTCCGTGTGTTCTTCACCGGCGCCTTCCGTCGTCCGCGTGAGCTCAACTGGGTCGTCGGCTGTGTCCTCTTGATCCTGGCTCTGGCGGCAGGCTTCACCGGTTACTCGCTGCCGGACGACCTTCTCTCCGGCAACGGTCTCCGGATCATCGATGGAGTTATCAAGGCGATTCCGCTCATCGGTACTTACCTGTCCATGTTGATCTTCGGGGGCGAGTTCCCGGGCACGGCAATCGTGGGACGCCTCTACGTGATGCACATTCTCGTGGTGCCCGCGCTGATCCTTCTGATGATTGCCATTCACCTGTTTATGGTTGTCATCCACAAGCACACGCAGTACCCCGGCCCGGGCCGCACGGAAACCAACGTCGTTGGCTTCCCTGTTGGACCGGTCTACGCTGCGAAGGCTGGCGGTTTCTTCTTTATCGTCTTCGGTGTGGTTGCAGTCATCGCAGCTAACTTCCAGATCCTCCCGATCTGGGATTACGGGCCCTACGACCCCTCCCCTGTTTCCGCCGGTACTCAGCCTGACTGGTACATCGGATTCGTGGACGGTGCGCTTCGACTCATGCCAGGTGTACTCTGGGGCTTCCCGTTTGAATACGTGATCTTCGGCAACTTCACCCTGTCGCTGAACGTATTGCTCCCGGCCCTCGTGCCTGCGGGCATCCTGTTCGGCCTCATGTTTGCCTGGCCGTGGATCGAACGCTGGGTAACCAAGGACACCCGCGAACACCACATCCTGGACCGTCCGCGCAACGCTCCCTTCCGTACCGCAACCGGTGTGGCTGGCGTGATCTGGTACTGCGTCATGTGGGCAGCAGCCAGCTCCGACCTCATCGCTACACACTTCCTCGTGTCTCTGAACGATGTCACCTACTGGCTCCGCGCGCTGTTCTTCATCGGGCCGATCATCGGGTTCATTGTGACCCGGAGAATCTGCCTCGCCCTACAGCGCAAGGACCGGGAGATCGTTCTCCACGGCCGCGAGACCGGACGTATCGTCCGTCTCCCGCACGGTGAATTCATCGAGGTCCATGCGCCCCTGGATGACTACAAGTTGCACCGCCTGGTGAGCTTCGAATCCCCGGAGGTCCAGCCGGCAGAGCCGGACGCCAATGGCAAGATCTCCGGCACGGAGAAGCTGCGTGGACGCCTGTCCCGATTCTTCTTCGAGGACCGCGTTGCTCCGGTTACACCGGCCGAACTCGCAGCCGCCCATAGCCATGGCGGCCACGAAGAAATCGAAACCGCAGAGAGCAAGGCTGAAATCAGCAGCCACTGATCTGTAACATCACGGCGGGCGGCTCCGGACCAGTGGTCCAGAGCCGCCCGCCGCTTTAATTCACACGTCTGTGGATAGGCAACAGCGAATGATGGGAAGCGTGGATGGAATTCTGGTCACCTGCGCGGTTTCCGCCCCTGGCCCACAAATTAAGTTAACGGGGAATAATGGCTCGATGGTCCGGCGCCCCGGCACGAATGCCGCTTCAGCTCGAGTCGCCGCCCCGCGAGCGTACAGATAGGCATATGCTCACAGGCCATCCCGGCGGCCTAGCAGGGCCTTAGAATCGCTTGACGTTGTAGGAGCGTGGCGACCGTCCGCCAGGCCGCTGGAGAGGCACCCACAGCTTGTAGCGGTCGGCACGGTAATACGAAATTGAAAAGTCCGCCATCATTCTCGATACATAGGCGTGGCGTTGAATCTTGAGCAACGGGGCGCCGATGTCGACGTTCAGCAATCTGGCTATAGATGGTTGTGCTGCTGTGGCTTCGATGGTGTCTTCGCCCCATTCCATCACCAACCCATAGCGCTCACTGAGAACGTTGTAGAGGGAGGTGGGAGGCGGATCATCCAGAATGCCAGGAACCCGGCTGGCAGGAATGAAGTTCTCATCCACACTCATTGGATCACCATCGGCCAGCATCAGCCGGCGAAACCGGACCACAGGCTGCCCCTCCTCGATCTGAAGCTCCCGCGCAACCAGCGGGGCGGCGCCGATCTGCTCAAAGCTCAAGACGCGGGCGTCCGGGACCATGCCGCGACGCTGCATCTCTTCGCTGTAGGAAGTCAGCTTCACCTGCAGATCCAGTTTGGGTTGGCTCACGAAAGTCCCAAGTCCCACAATGCGTTCCAGCACCTGCTCGGCGACCAGCGAATCAATTGCCTGTCGCACCGTCATACGTGCCACGCCGAAACGTTCGGTGAGTTCCCTTTCAGACGGAAACGGTCCCCCAGGCTCGCAATTCTCATTCGCATGACGCCGGAGTATCTCCCGCAATTGAACGTGCTTGGAGGTTCTGGACGCATCATCGATTTCTCCGGGAATCGCCGCTGCTGCTTTAGATACCAAGACACTCCCCTGCTCCGAGCTGATGCAACGACACTATTCTAGCCCGGTCTAGACCACCGGACTCCATGGCTACCGCCGCACGCCGTTCTGGAACCACGTGGTGTCTCGTACGCGCCGAGCGGGATATGTGGGCTTTCAGCTTCTGTACGGTGCCGTTAACCCCAAAGGGCCCGGAGCATGATGCTCCGGGCCCTTTGGTCAGTATTCACTTAGTGTGCGTGATCTCCGCGGCTGTATTCATAAACCCAACCGATAAGTGCGACGATCAACAGGCCGACGCCGATGTATGTGATCCAGAAGCCAACGGCCAGGCCGAGGAAGCCGGTTGCAGCCGCGAGGCTCAACACCAGCGGCCACCAGCTCCAGGGGCTGAAGTGCCCCTGCTCGCCGGAACCTTCGTGGATTTCTGCATCCACCCTGTCCTCGGGACGGGCACCAACACGACGGCCGGTGAACCACAGGTACCCGCCGATCATCACTGAAAGACCCGCCGTCAGAAGCAGCGCCAGATAGCCGACGTGTTCCTGCCAATCGACCATGAAGCCGTAGACCACGGCGACGATCGCAAAGAACGGAGCGAGTCCGATAAAGAGCCAGGATTCAACCTTCATGCGCTATGCATCCTCTCGGTCGGCCGGTCCGAAGACCTGGGCGGCCGGAGCGGGCTGCTTCGGCGTGTGTTTGGGAGCGAGCTCCGGATGGTGCAGGTCCAGGGCAGGCCGCTCGGAACGGATCCGAGGCAAGGACGTGAAGTTGTGACGCGGCGGCGGGCAGGAAGTCGCCCACTCCAGTGACGCACCGAAGCCCCAGGGATCGTCGACCTCGACCTTTTTGCCATTCCGCCACGTGATGTACACGTTCCAGAAGAACGGAATCAGGGACGCGCCGAGCACGAACGAGGAGATGGTGGAGAACTGGTTCATCGCCGTGAAGTTGTCTTCGGGAAGGTAGTCCGCATAGCGACGCGGCATGCCGATGACGCCGAGCCAGTGCTGGATCAGGAAGGTGCCGTGGAAGCCAAGGAACAGGAGCCAGAAGTGGATCTTGCCGAGGCGTTCGTTGAGCATCTTGCCCGTCCACTTCGGCCACCAGAAGTAGAAACCGGCGAACATCGCGAAGACCACGGTTCCGAAGACTACATAGTGGAAGTGCGCGACGACGAAGTAAGTGTCCGACACATGGAAGTCCAGCGGCGGTGACGCCAGGATGATACCGGTCAGGCCGCCGAAGAGGAAGGTGACCAGGAAGCCAATGCTCCAAAGCATGGGCGTCTCGAAAGTAATCGATCCGCGCCACATGGTGCCGATCCAGTTGAAGAATTTCACGCCGGTAGGCACTGCGATCAGCATGGTCATGAAGGCGAAGAACGGCAGCATGACCGAGCCGGTCACGTACATGTGGTGCGCCCAAACGGTAACGGACAAGGCAGCAATGGCAATCGTCGCGTACACAAGGCCCTTGTAACCGAAGATTGGTTTGCGGCTGAACACCGGGAAGATCTCGGAGACGATGCCGAAGAACGGCAAGGCGATGATGTAGACCTCTGGGTGTCCGAAGAACCAGAAAAGGTGCTGCCACAGAATGGCGCCGCCGTTCTCCGGGTTGAAGATGTGGGCCCCAAATCGTCGGTCCGCTCCCAACGCAAACAGCGCGGCAGCCAGCGGGGGGAACGCCATCATCACGAGGATCGCGGTGACGAGCGTGTTCCAGGTGAAGATCGGCATACGCCACATGGTCATGCCCGGGGCACGCATGCAGATGATGGTGGTAATGAAGTTGACCGAGCCAAGAATGGTGCCGAAACCGGACAACGCCAAACCGAAGACCCAGAGATCTCCACCCACGCCGGGCGAGAACGTTGTACTGGACAGCGGCGCGTAGGCAAACCAGCCGAAGGACGCGGCACCCTGCGGGGTGATGAAACCGGCAACTGCGATGGTGCTGCCGAAGAGGAAGAACCAGAAGGCCAGTGCGTTCAGCCGCGGGAAGGCAACATCCGGTGCACCGATCTGAAGCGGCATGATCACGTTGGCAAAGCCGGCGAACAGCGGCGTTGCGAACATCAGCAGCATGACCGTGCCGTGCATGGTGAACAGCTGGTTGTACTGCTCCTTGGTTTGCAGGATCTGCATACCGGGTTCAAACAGCTCGGCACGGATGACCAACGCCATCACGCCGCCGAGACAGAAGAAGATGAACGACGCAATCAGGTACATGTACCCGATGGTCTTGTGGTCCGTCGAAGTGATCCAGTTGACGACGATGCGTCCCTTGGAGCGGGGAACGACGCGCGGCGCTACTGTCGTGCCGGTTTCATCGGCGGTGTACTCGTAAGTAGACACTAGTTCTCCCTGCCTTCCTTACTCAGCCGATTCGGCGTACGGGTTACGGTCATATTCCTCACCGATCTGACCGTCTTCAAGCTCGCTCATGCGCTGCTCGAATTCGGCCTCGGAGACGACCTCCACACGGAACAGCATTTCCGAATGGTATTCGCCGCAAAGCTCGGCGCACTTTCCATCAAAGACGCCTTCACGCTGAGGAGTCAACGTAATGTAGTTGGTCTTGCCCGGGATCATGTCCACCTTCTGCAGGAACGCAGGTACCCAGAAGGAGTGGATGACGTCGCGGGAGTTGAGCTGCAGCTCTACGCTCTGGTTCACCGGCAGGTAAAGAGTGGGCAGAGTCTCCGGGATACCGGTTTCGCCGGTCAAGTGTGCCTGAACGCCTGAGAAGTACTTGTCTTCCGTGACGTAGTTAAAGTCCCAGGACCACTGCTTACCGCGGATATCGATGATCTGGTCCGGGTTGTCGTCCCGGGCCGTGATGGCGCTCATGTCCTTTTCGGTGAAGTAGAACAGCACCATAACCATGACCAACGGTACAGCCGTGTAGAAGATTTCCAACGGCAGGTTGTAGCTGATCTGGCGCGGGTAACCCGTCTCGTTCTTCCGGCGGCGGTACGCCACGATGCACCAGATAATCAGGCCCCAAGTGATGACGCCGATGGCCAGTGCGGCAATCCAGGAGTTCACCCACAAATCGATGATCCGATCGGAGTGGTTGGTTGTACCCCGTTCAGTGGGCAACCATCCCATTCGGACTTCTTCTGAACATCCCGTCAACAACAGCGCGCCCACTGCGCCAAGGCCCGTAGCCTTGGTGATCCTGGCGCGCCGACTGCCGGTTCGGTCGTGCGAACTCACAGACGGCCCTTCCTCTTGTTTCGTGCAAGTGATGCGCACGCGGCACGGAAATTTCCGCGCTGAGACCGCGCACGCATATTCAGTTTTACTACTCACTGTAGAGCTTACCCTCACCGATGACGTGGATGTGACAGATTGCCTCCGTGCGTCGGCGTCGGATCCCGGCCCTCGGGCTGCCTACAGGGCCCGTTCTAGTGGAACGAGTCTCCACAGGCACAGGACCCACCGGCATTCGGGTTATCGATGGTGAAGCCCTGCTTGGAAATGGTGTCCTCGAAGTCGATCGAAGCACCGCTGAGGTAAGGAACACTCATCTTGTCCACGATGACCTCAACACCGTCGAAGTCGCGCACTGCGTCCCCGTCCAGCATGCGCTCGTCGAAGTAGAGCTGGTAAATGAGCCCCGAACATCCGCCGGGCTGTACGGCAACGCGCAGACGAAGATCTGTGCGGCCCTCCTGTTCGAGCAGGCTGCGGACCTTGCCGGCTGCAACGTCGCTCAGGGCAACCTCGTGCGTAGGCAGTTCAGCCTCGGTCTGGGTTGTGGTGTCGGTTGCAGTGCTGGTGGTTTCACTCATTGCTATTCCTTATCTTTGACTGGCCAGCAGGTGACCTGCTGCTATCACTCAGCGGTGCTCTGGCTCCCCTTCTATGTTACGACCCGGGCAGTTATTTCGGGCAACCGGCCAATCTGCGGCCGTGATGGCGGCTTCCGCGAAGCGATACGAACCGATTCATTGGCCGGCAACGTTTAGGCGTGCCAGCAACAGCGCCTCGGCCAGCACCGCATTGCGGAAATCACCCAGATGGAGCGATTCGTTCGCGGAATGGGCGCGTGAATCGGGATCTTCTACGCCCGTAATCAGGATCTGCGCCTGCGGAAACAGCTCGGTCAGATCAGCGATGAATGGTATTGACCCTCCCATGCCCGCCTCGACCGGCTGTGTATTCCACGCTGTTCCAAGTGCCCAGAGCGCGGCCTGGGCAGCCGAGGCGTTTGTGTCGGTGGCGAATGCGTTGCCTCGTTCCCCGGGTACAAAGGACACTTCAGCCCCGAAGGGGGCATGATTGCCGATATGGGCGGCAATGGCTTCCATGGCTGCATCAGGATCCTGGCCAGGCGCCAGCCGCATACTGATTTTTGCGCGTGCTGAGGGCAAGAGAGTGTTAGAGCTCAGCGCTACGCTGGGCACGTCCATGCCAATGACAGACAGCGCCGGCTTGTTCCAGAGCCGGTCTGCGATGCTTCCTGTCCCTGCAAGCTGCACTGACTCCAGCACCGAACTGTCCCGACGGAAATCTTCCTCGGGATAGTCCACGGCTGCAGGTCCCGCGGAGACAAGTCCCTCGATGGCCACTTCACCGGCGTCGTCGTGGAAGGTTGAAATGAGCCGGGCCATGAGCGTGGGCGCATCCAGCAAGGGTCCGCCGAACATACCCGAGTGCACGGCGTGTTCCAGTACCCGCAGGTCGATAACCCCGTCTACCAGCCCGCGCAGGCTCGTGGTGAGGGCAGGTACCCCTACCTTCCAGTTGGCTGAGTCGGCGACGATGATGATATCGGCGCGGAGCAGTTCCTGGTGCGTTTCCAGGAACGTGCGGAACGTCGGGGAACCTGCTTCTTCTTCCCCTTCGATAAAGAACGTCACGCCGACGCCGAAGTCCTCCCCCATGGTCGCCAGCAGCGCCTCCAAAGATGCGACATGGACCATGATGCCGGCCTTATCATCGGCCGCGCCTCTGCCGAAGAGCCGCCCGTCCTTTTCGGTTGCGGCGAAGGGTTCGGTTTTCCAAAGCGCCGGGTCCCCCGGGGGTTGGACGTCATGGTGCGCGTACAAGAGGACTGTGGGTTTGCCTGGGGCGGCCGGACGCCGGGCCACCACAGCGGGACCACCTTCGGTCTCTCCGTTGGAAACACTGAGGATCTGTACGTCGGTCAGGCCCAGGCCGCGTATCAGTTCGGCAACGGTTTCGGCACTGGTTGCCAGCTCGGCCGGGTCGAACGCCTCCCAGGCGATGCCTGGTATGGCGACGAGTTCTTTCAAGGACGTAATGGTCTGGCCCATCCTGGCGTCGACTGCCCCGGCGAGGGCGTCGATGTCGACAGGCTGAGCGCCTGTTGCCGCCGGATGATGGCCGGAATCAGAAGGACTTGTCATACCGGCCACCCTACCCTCGGCCGCGGCACGGGCGGCAAGGACTGCAAGGTATTCTGTAGGGGTGTTTGGACGAAAAAAAGAGGCTCCCTCGCCCCAGGAAACCGTAGACCAGCAGGCCCAGGCCGTCCCTGAACGGGACCAGGTGCCGGGCAAAGGCGCGCCGACGCCCAAACGGAAGGCCCAGGAAGCCGCGCGCAAGCGTCCGCTCGTTCCGAACGACCGTAAAGCGGCACGGGCCGCCAGCCGGGATGCGCAGCGCGAAGAACGGATCCGTATGCGCCAGGCCATGGACACCGGGGACGAGCGCCATCTGCCGTTCCGCGACAAGGGGCCGCAGAAGCGCTTCGTCCGCGACTTCGTTGACGCCCGTTGGGTCCTCGGCGAGTTCCTGATCGTGTTCGCGCTGATCTTCGTTGTACTCAGCTTCATTCGCGACCTGAACGTCCAGGCCATCATTCTGGTCGGTTTCTGGATTCTGCTCGCCTGCGTCGCGATTGACGCCTTTATCCTGGGACGCCAGCTCAAGAAGCGGTTGGTGGCAAAGTTCGGGGAGTCGGAACGCGGCGCCGTTTGGTACGGCGTGATGCGCGGACTGCAGTTGCGCCGGATGCGTCTGCCCAAGCCGCAGGTTAAGCGCGGTCAGTACCCCTCTTAGGCAACCACCCCAGTAAAACCTACCGGGGGCCGGATCATGAGATCCGGCCCCCGGTATTTTAACCGCTCCCAGCTCCCAGGCGGCGCAGGGCTTTCAACCGGCCAGTCAGCGGTTGGGAGCCTACGGCAGCTAAACGGCGGCTGCCTTACGGCTGCGTGCCAGGTCGCGGTTGATGCGGGCGGCCCAGAACGGACCTTCATACAGAAACGCAGTGTAGCCCTGGACCAAGCTGGCGCCGGCGTCCAACCGTTCCTGCACATCTTCCGCCGTTTCGACTCCCCCGACGGCTACCAGCGTCAGCGAATCCCCGACGGCGGTCCGCAGCCGCCGCAGCACCGCAAGGGATCGTTGCTTAAGAGGAGCGCCGGAAAGGCCGCCGGCGCCACAGGAGGCGACCTTGTCGGCGTCGGACTTCAAGCCATCGCGCGAAATCGTGGTGTTGGTGGCGATGATGCCGTCCAGTTTCAGCTCGAGCGCCAGGCGCGCCACGTCGTCGATGTCTTCGTCGCTCAGATCGGGAGCGATCTTGACCAGCAGCGGCACATGCCTGCGTGCCACGGAGTCGGCGGTCTCCCCTACTGCCTTCAGCAGCGGCCGCAACGTGTCAACGCTCTGCAGCAACCGCAGCCCAGGAGTGTTGGGCGAACTGACGTTGACCACCAGATAATCGGCGTTGGGCGCGAGCAGGCGGGTACTCTTCAGATAATCCTCCACCGCGTCATCGAGTTCCACCGTCTTGGTTTTGCCGATATTCACGCCGATCGCGGGACGGCTGGTGCCCAGGCGGCGCTGCAGCGACCGCTGTGCCGCGGAAATGCGCGGTCCAACTGCCGCTGCGCCGTCGTTGTTGAAGCCCATGCGGTTGATTACCGCCCGGTCCTCAACCAGCCGGAAAAGCCTCGGACGAGGATTCCCAGGCTGGGCTGAGCCCGTGATGGTGCCGACTTCAACGCAGCCGAAGCCCAGGTCGAACAGCGCTTCGATGCCGTGGCCTTCCTTATCAAAGCCCGCCGCGAGGCCGAAGGGCGACGGGAACGACAGGCCCAACGCCTGGGTCCGCAGCGAAGCGTCGGGGGCGGTCAGACGCCGCAGCAGGGAGCCGGCACCGGCACTGTGGGCCAGACGGATCAGCCGGAAGCCGATGGTGTGGGCACGCTCGGGATCCATCCAGGAAAAGGCGGCACGAAAGAACAGGGGGTACAGGCGCATGATCCTAGTTTTACGGTAATTGCCCCGGCAACCAAACCAGCCGGGTGAAAGGCTTAGCATGAGTGCAAGAAGTGGAAGGAGCCGCATGCCAACGGTCTGGACCGAGGACATTCTCGGCGCGGGTTTTGAATCGGCGACTTTGGAGGTGCCGGCCGCTGACGGCGGCCGCCGGCGTGCAACGCTTGTCCGGCACCTGCCCGAGGCATCGGGCATACCGCCCGGTCCGCAGGCCGTGCTGTACCTGCACGGTTGGAGCGACTACTTCTTCAATGCCGAACTCGCCGCTTTCTGGCACCGGCAAGGCGTTTCCTTCTACGCGCTAGACGTCCACAACCACGGGCGTAATCTGCGCATCGCTGAGCAGGAAGAGAACGACGACGGCGCTCCCGCCCCCGAAGGCGCGGATCCCGGCGCGAGGACCGCGGGCGCGGGCGACCTGGCCGGGTATGCCAGCGACCTTGCCGACTACGACGGCGAGATAGCAGCCGCAATGGATGCCGTGCGGGAGGACACCGCGTCCCGGCTGGACCTGCAGCCTGGCGTGGTGAAGACCATCCTGATGGGCCATTCCACCGGCGGCCTGGTGGCGGCGTTGTGGACGGACCGCAATCCGGGCGCCGTGCACGCCCTGGTACTGAACAGCCCCTGGCTGGAAATGCACCGGAGCTCACTCGTACGCCGGGCTGCCGCCACCGTCATCGATCCGATTTCACGGATCAGGCCGGAAGCCGAAATCAGGCTCCCGGCCCGCGGTTTCTACTGGCGCAGCATCAGCAGCGAGGCGGAGGGAGAATGGGATCTGGACCCGAAGATGCGCCCGCAGTACGCATTTCCCGTCCGGGCCGGCTGGCTTAGCGCCATCTGGCAGGGACAGGCCGCCGTGGACAAAGGCCTCAACATTGGCGTACCCATCCTCGTGCTGACATCTGCCCGGAGCGTCTACGGCCCCTTGTGGCATGAGGAAATGAAGTCCGCAGATGCAGTGCTTGACGTCGAGACGATGGCCGCCAGCGCCGTCAAGCTCGGCTCAAGCGTGACCGTCGAGCGGATCGATTCTGCCCTGCACGACGTCTTCCTCTCCAAATCCGAGGTCCGGACGGACGCATACCGCCGGCTCGAACGGTGGATCAAAGCCTACGTGCTGGGCAGCTAACGTGCCGCCCGCCCCGCCGGTTTCGCCGCGTCCACTGCGCCACCGTAACGGCGGTCCCGGCGGGCATAAATCTCGATGGCTTCCCAGAGCGTCCTCCGGTCCACGTCCGGCCACAGGGTGTCCATAAAGACCATTTCGGCATAGGCGGACTGCCAGAGCATGAAGTTGGAGAACCGCTGCTCGCCGGAGGTGCGCAGGAACAGATCCACATCGGGCAGGTCCGGTTCGTCCAGATACCGCCCGATGGTCTTCTCCGAGACCGACGACGCCTTCATCCGGCCGGCAGCGACGTCGGCCGCAATGGCTTTGGCCGCATCGGCAATCTCAGCGCGGCCACCATAGTTCACACACATGTTCAACGTGCAGGTGCTGTTGCCGATGGTTTGCTGTTCAGCCACCTCGAGTTCCTTGACAACGGACTGCCAGAGCCGGGGTCGCCGGCCGGACCAGCGGATGCGGACACCCCACTCGTCGAGCTGGTCCCGCTGACGGCGCAGCACGTCTTTGCTGAACCCCATCAGGAAACGCACTTCATCCGGAGAGCGCTTCCAGTTCTCCGTCGAAAAAGCGTAGACGCTAACGTGCTTGACCCCGATCTCGATGGCACCCGCCATAACGTCGAGCAGTGCAGCTTCACCCGCCCGGTGGCCTTCGGTGCGGGGCAATCCCCGCTGGTTCGCCCAGCGGCCGTTTCCGTCCATCACGATCGCCACGTGCTCAGGTACGAATGTTGCCGGAACCGCCGGCGGCGTGGCGCCCGAAGGGTGCGGATCGGGACTGCGCGGGGTTTTGGGACTCACACTCTCTCCACGTGTTTGAGGGACTTCAGGGATCGTTCCAGATGCCACTGCAGATAGGCGGCGACCAGCCCGGCCGCCTCGTTCCGGGCACCGGTCACGGAACTGTCTGCCGCGGGCCAGTCGGCGCTCAGCAAAGCTGCCAGCAGCGTCATCGTAGCCGGTGCGGGCGACGCCGAGCCCGGCGGCCGGCAGCCATGGCACACCGCACCGCCCAGCGGGGCCGAAAAGGCACTGTGCGGCCCTGGCTCTCCGCAACGCGCGCAGTCGGTAAAACTCGGAGCCCAGCCGGCCGTGGCGAGTGCCCGCAGCAAGTAAGAATCCAGGATCAGTTCGGGTGCATGGACGTTGCGGCTTAGCGCCGACAACGCACCGATGACGAGCGCATAGTGCGCGGAGGTGGACTCCCCGTCGATATCGGTCAGTTTCTCGGCAGTCTCGCAGATAACGGCTGCCGAGGTGTACTTTCGATAGTCGGCGGCAATGTCCCGCCCGTACGGCCCCAGCATCTGGGCCTGCGTCACGATGTCGAGATTCCGCCCCTTCACCAACTGCAGGTCCGTCACCATGAAAGGCTCCAGCATCGCACCGAATTTGCTGCTCGTGCGGCGCACGCCCTTGGCAACCGCCCGGACCTGGCCATGGCGTTTGGTCAGCAGGATAATGATGCGGTCTGCCTCGCCGAGCTTGTGCGTGCGGAGGATAACGCCTTCGTCCCGGTAGGTGCGGGAGGCAAAGGATCTGTTGGACACGTAGCTATTGTCCCACCGGCAGACCCGGCTCCGCACAACAGCACGGAGCCAGGTCGGCCCGGGGAGCCGGTTGCATCAATCTCGGCCGGCGCGTGTCAGCTGGCGACGGCGGGGGAAGCAGACGCGGCGTCGCGCACAGCGCGGTTGACTGCAGAGATCACGGCTTTCAGTGAAGCCATCGTGGTATTTGTGTCGATACCGACGCCCCACAGCACGCGTTCCCCCACGGCGCATTCCACGTAGGCCGCAGCCCGTGCGTTGCCGCCCTCGGAGAGCGCATGTTCGGTGTAATCCAGGACCCGCAGATCCACACCGTCCTGGCTGAAGATATCCAGCAGGGCCGCGATCGGGCCGTTTCCTTCCCCGCTGCGCCGGTGCTGCACGCCGTCGATGACCATCGTCGCCGTCAGGTGCGTTGAACCGTCCTCGGCCGTGTCCGTCTTGACCGAGCCGAGCGAGTAGCGGCCCCAGACGCGCTCCGGCGTCGGCAGGTATTCGTCATTAAAGACTTCCCACAACTGCGCGCCGCTGACTTCGCCGCCGACCGTGTCGGTCCGCCGCTGGATGACGCCGGAGAACTCGATCTGCGCACGGCGCGGCAGGTCCAGGCTGTGTTCGTTCTTGAGCAGGTACGCCACACCACCCTTCCCCGACTGGGAGTTGACGCGGATGACTGCCTCGTAGCTGCGGCCCAGGTCCTTGGGATCAACCGGCAGGTAAGGAACGGCCCAGGGAATCTCGTCAACCGTCTTTTCGACGGCGGCGGCATCCTTCTCCATGGCCTCGAAGCCCTTTTTGATGGCGTCCTGATGGGAGCCCGAGAACGCCGTGAAGACGAGGTCGCCGCCGTAGGGCGAACGCTCGGGCACCGGCAGCTGGTTGCAGTACTCCACTGTGCGGCGGATCTCGTCGATGTTCGAGAAGTCGATCATCGGATCGATGCCCTGGCTGAAAAGGTTCAGGCCCAGCGTCACCAGGTCCACGTTGCCGGTCCGCTCTCCGTTGCCGAACAGGCAGCCTTCGATGCGGTCCGCACCGGCCAGGTAACCCAGTTCGGCGGCGGCCACGCCGGTCCCCCGGTCGTTGTGCGGGTGCAGCGAGAGAATGACGTTTTCGCGGTTGTTCAGGTTCCGGGACATCCATTCGATGGAATCCGCGTAAACGTTGGGGGTGGCCATTTCGACGGTGGCCGGCAGGTTCAGGATGACATTGCGGTCGGGCGACATTTCGAAAACATCGGTGACAGCGTTGCAGATCCGGGCCGCGAACTCGAGCTCGGTGCCCGTGTAGGACTCCGGCGAGTACTCGTAGGTCACGTCGGTGCCCTTCAGGCCCTCTTCGTACTTCCGGCACAGCCGTGCGCCCTGCAGGGCAATATCGACGATGCCGTCCATGTCCTGGTTGAAGACCACTCGGCGCTGCAAGACGGAAGTGGAGTTATAGAGGTGGACGATGGCGCGGTCGGCGCCTTCAAGGGACTGGTACGTCCGCTCGATCAGGTGCTCGCGGGACTGGGTCAGCACCTGGATGGTCACGTCGTCCGGAATCCGGTCGCCTTCGATCAGTTGGCGGACAAAGTCGAAGTCCAGCTGGGAGGCGGAAGGGAATCCTACTTCGATCTCCTTGTAGCCCATGCGCACCAGCAGGTCGAACATCTTGTGCTTGCGTTCGGGGCTCATCGGGTCGATCAGGGCCTGGTTGCCATCGCGCAGGTCCACAGCGCACCAGCGCGGGGCGGCAGTGATCAGTTTGTCCGGCCAGGTGCGGTCGGGCAGTTCAACGGTGATCTGGTCCTGGAACGGAACGTACTTATGGATGGGCATTCCGGATGGCTTCTGTGCGTTACGCATGTTCGTTGGCCTTTTCTTCAGAGTTCTTTTTGAGATTTTGGCCGGGCAACACGAACTCCGCAGCGAGGGTTCGGCCTGTCAAACAGAAGTTCGCGTGGCCTCGCCGCGGCAGCTAAGAAGAAGCAGATCTGCGCGCACAATTTCACATTAGCACGGTGCGTAGGATGAAGGGGAAACCGTGTCAGCGGTCCGTTACGAAAGGAAGTTTGCCTTGGTTCATTCCGGCATTGCCCTGACCCACGTTGATCCCGCGGTCCGTCCGCAGGACGATCTATTCCGGCACGTTAACGGGAAATGGCTCTCGGAAACAGTCATCCGGGCGGACCGGCCACTGGAAGGGTCGTTCACCGCCCTGCGGGATGCATCGGAAGCCGCCGTGCGCGAGATCGTCGAAGAGTCGGCAGCCAGCCCTGACCCGCAGTCACCGGCAGGCAAGATCGGCCTGCTCTATTCCGGATTTATGGATACGAAGACGATCGAATCGAAGAAGTTCGCGCCGGTCCAGCCGCAACTCGACGCTATCGACGCCGTTTCGGACCGGGACGAACTGCTGGCTTTGCTGCCGGAATTCACCCGCAACGGCGCCGCCTTCCCGCTGGCGTTCTTCGTCAATAACGACGCCGGAGATCCCACCCGCTATCTCGTCTACCTCTATCAGTCGGGGCTGGGACTGCCGGACGAGGCCTATTACCGCGACGAAGACTTTGCCGACATCCGGACCGCTTACCACGCTTACGCCGTCCGGTTGCTGCAACTGGCCGGATTCGATTCCAGCGAAGCGGACGCCGCGATCTCGCTTGAGCACAAGCTGGCGGCCGGACACATGGACAAGGTTTCCTGCCGTGATCCGCAAAAGACATACAACCTTCGCTCTGTAGCCGAGCTCTCCGAATCCTTGCCGTGGGTAGGGTCGTGGCTTGCCGGCCTGGGCGCGGAGGGCAAGGCCGTGAGCGAAGTCGTGGTGTGCCAGCCGGATTTCGTGAAGACGCTTGGCAGCCTGCTCGAAGATGAGCCCTTGGATGTCTGGAAATCCTGGTTCCGGCTTCAGGCGCTCACCGCGGCGGCACCCTACCTGCACGCGGAGGCGGTTGACACCCACTTCAGTTTTTACGGCAAGACGCTGAGCGGCATACCGGAACTGAAAGAACGCTGGAGGCGGGGTGTGGCGTTCGTGGAAGGCGCTCTGGGAGAAGCTATCGGCCGCGAATACGTGGACCGGCATTTCCCGCCGGCACACAAGCAGCGGATGGAGGAACTGGTCGCGAATCTGATCGAGGCTTACCGGCAGAGCATCACCTCCCTGTCCTGGCTCAGTGCAGAGACAATTGAGCGCGCGCTGGAGAAGCTTGCGGCCTTCCGGACGAAAATCGGCTACCCAACCAAATGGATCGACTACTCCGGTTTCGCCGCCGGTGATGATGTGTGGCAAAACGTGCTGGAGGCGAATGCCTTCGAGGTCCGCCGCAACCTGGCGAAACTGGAAGGCCCGATTGACGCCGAGGAGTGGCACATGACTCCGCAGACGGTCAATGCTTACTACATGCCGACGATGAATGAGATCGTGTTCCCCGCGGCCATCCTCCAGCCACCGTTCTTCGATGCGGATGCAGACATGGCGGCGAACTACGGGGCAATCGGCGCCGTCATCGGCCACGAAATCGGCCACGGGTTCGACGACATGGGTTCGCAGTACGACGGCACGGGCGCGCTGCGCAACTGGTGGACAGACGGTGATCGGGAAGCATTTGAGCAGCTCACCTCCCGTCTGGTGGACCAGTTCTCGGTCCTGAGCCCCGAAGAAGCCCCCGGCAATACCGTCAACGGCGAACTGACACTGGGCGAAAACATCGGCGATCTCGGCGGTCTGATCATTGCGTTCAAGGCGTACCGGCTGAGCCTTAACGGGGAGCCGGCGCCCGAGATTGACGGTCTCTCCGGCGACCAGAGGTTCTTCTATTCGTGGGCCGAGTGCTGGCGCCAGAAGATCAGGACCGAAGAATCGGTACGGCGGTTGACCATCGATCCGCACTCACCGAACGAATTCCGCTGCAACCAGATCGTGCGCAACATGGTCGAGTTCCATGACGCCTTCTCGGTCAGCGAGGGCGACGAACTATGGCTTGCTCCATCGGAGCGGGTACGGATCTGGTGACCGCTCTGGCCCCTTAATGCTGTGGGACCTGCCTTTCCGGCAGGTCCCACAGCATTTAACGTGCGTTGGTGCAGTAGCGGCTTGCACCTGGATCTAGAAGCCGCCGGAACCCTGACAAGTAACCTGGTCGGCAGTCTGTCCGGTGAAGTTACCGCTCACTCCCCCGGTCGGATCCAGCTTCTCACCGGTGGTGAAGTCCTTTCCGACAGAAACCGTGACGCCGTAACGGGTTTCGGACGACAGGACGTTGGCCTTGGGCACGTTCAGCTCCTCCGCAAGGGCACGCGCAACGTCTTCGAAGCCGGCTGAATAGAAGATCTGGGTGGCAGGGCTGGTGCTCTCGGCCCTGGCCACGGTTTCCGCCGGAGCGCTGAGCAGATACCCCAGCAACTGCAGCTGTTCAGCGACCTCCTCGCTGCGGCCTTCGGCACCGGATCCGTTGAGGACCTGCACCGGCTGCACCGATGGGTCGAAGGAGAGTGTCTCTTCCGGTTCAGGCTCGGCTGTCTCCGACGGCTCTTCGGTCTCCTCCGGAGCCTCGGTGGGCGAAGCGGAAGGTTCGGGCTCGGAACCAGCCGTCACGTCGCCGTCGTTCCTCAGAATCTCGAACAGCTTCTGCCCTTCTACATCGTCCATGACCAGACGGTTCGGATTCGGCTCATACAGCGACGTGGGCAGCGAGACGAAGGCAACCTTGCCCAGGTCGACATTCTTGAGGCGGTCGGCCAGGGCCAGCAGCTTGGTGATTTCGGTCAGGCCTTCGTCGACCGTGAGGTTCCTTGCCACCGCATCGGCGATATTGTAGAGCCGGGGTACGTTCGTGAGCGTGCCCTCGGACATGATCTTGCGGGCCATCGAGGCCAGGAAGCTCTGCTGCGCGCGAATGCGTCCGCGGTCTCCGCCGTCTCCGAACGCGTGGCGCGTCCGCAGGAACGCCAGCGCCTGCTCGCCCTGCACTGAACTGACGCCGGCGGGCAGCACCAGGTTGGAATAGGTGTCGTTAATCGGTTCATTAACGCAGACTTCGACGCCGCCGATGACTTCGGAGAGCTCCTTGACCGCGTTGAAGTCCGCCATCATGAAGTGGTCGACTTCCATCCCGGTCAGCTCATTGACGGCCGCGACCGTGCACCCGGGGCCGCCGTAGCTCAAGGCGGTGTTCAACTGGGCGAACTCCTGTGCGGGATATACCTGCCCGGTTTGGGGATCCTCGCAGGTGGGAATGTCGGTCAGCAAGTCGCGCGGCAGGCTGACCACGGTCACCCGCTCCCGGTCCGCGGAAAGGTTCATCAGCATCATGACATCGGAGTTACCTTTGCCGTCTGATGAGGGATCCTTGCCGTATGCGCCGCCTGTATTGTCGCGGGAATCGGTGCCGAGAATGAGGATCTGGACCGGGTCGGTGCTCAGATCCACCGGCAGGCCGGTTGCACCGGTACCCAGGTTAAGCGGCTCGGCGGTGAGGCTGGCGCGCAGGCCCATGACTTTGACAACGACGACGCCGATTCCTGCGATCAAAGCGCAGGCCAGGACCACCGCAACGATTTTCAGCCAACCCATGCGCTTGGAGGAGCGCAGATGCCGGGCGGTGTCGCGCCGGGGCTGGGGGGCTTGTCCCCCACGCACAGGCTGACCCGGTGCAGCGCCTTCTTGGAACAGTGGATCATCACTGGAACTGCCGCGACGACCCACGGATGTTCCCCCTCACTACGGTTAAGTCAATAGATTGCTACATATTTTACGGGCAGACGCGGTGAAAAGTTCCCGTGGACTGCTAGAAGCCGAGCCGGACCAGCTGTTTCGGGTCCCGTTGCCAGTCTTTGGCGATTTTCACATGAAGATCAAGGTATACCCGCGTACCCAGCAGTGCCTCGATGCCACGCCGTGCCTTGGTGCCGACATCGCGAAGCCGCGCGCCACCCTTGCCGATGATAATGGCTTTCTGGCTTGAGCGTTCGACGAAGAGATTGACCCGGACGTCCAGCAATGGACTGTCCTCACTGCGTCCCTCGCGCGGAACGATCTCTTCCACCACTACGGCCAAAGAGTGCGGCAGCTCGTCCCGGACACCCTCCAAAGCAGCCTCGCGGATCAGCTCGGCTACCATCACCGCCTCCGGCTCATCAGTCAACTCACCGCTGGGATACAGCGGCGGAGACAGCGGCATGCGCGAAATCAACACATCGGTAACCGTGTCGACCTGGAAGCCGTCGGCTGCCGAGACGGGAACGACATCGGCAAAACCATCCGGAAAGACCTCGGCACCCAGTGCGGTGACGGCCAGCAGCTGCTCCGCCAGCGCAGCCCGGTCCACCAGATCGGTCTTGGTGACCAGCGCGATGACCGGCTTGTTCGCCAGCGCGGCCAGCTGGTTGGCGATAAAGCGGTCCCCGGGACCGATCTTTTCGTTTGCGGGGAGGCAGAAGCCGATCGCGTCCACCTCGGAGAGCGTGTCGGCGACCAGATCGTTCAGGCGCTGTCCCAGGAGCGTCCGCGGCCGGTGCAGCCCCGGCGTATCCACCAGCACCAGCTGGGCGTCCTCGCGGTGGACGATGCCGCGGATAGTGTGCCGGGTGGTCTGCGGCTTGGCCGAGGTGATGGCCACCTTCTGCCCCACCAACGCGTTGGTCAGTGTCGACTTGCCGGCGTTCGGCCGCCCCACGAGCGAGACAAACCCGGCACGGTAGTTCTCCGGCCAGCCTTCGGTTGCCATGGCAACAACTATGCCTTTGTTTGGACTCATCGTTCTGTCTCCGATTCCGCACCTGCGGGTGCCTGGCTGGCGGCAGCGGCGCCGTTGTCGGCAGCCACTGAATTCTCTTGGTCTGTGGGCGGCTGGAACCATACAAGGACATGCGAGACGCGGTTCCGCCTGCCCTCAAGCCTTTCGGCATACAGGTGGAGACCATCGATCTCCACCTGGCTGCCGACGATGGGGACCCGTCCCAGGGTTTTGGCCAGCAATCCGCCGACCGTGTCGACTTCCTCGTCGTCCAGATCCAGATCGAAGAGTTCGCCGACGTCGTCAATGCTGGTGCGTGCGCTGATCAAGTATCGCCCGTCCGGCTGCGGCTCGATCTCGGGACTCTCGGAATCATACTCGTCGACAATTTCGCCAACGATTTCCTCAATCAAGTCTTCCAAAGTGACCAGACCTGCAGTGCCCCCGTATTCGTCGATGACGATAGCCACATGGGTGGACTCCCGCTGCAGCTCCTTGAGCAGGTCGCTGACCGCTTTTGACTCCGGCACATACCGTACATCACGGGAAGCCTCATCAACCATGGTCGTCGTCGCCGTTCCGGGCCTCGAATGGAGCCGCGCGGCTACATCCTTCAAATAGAGGATACCGCGCACTTGATCCGCACTCTCGCCGATGACCGGGATGCGTGAATAACCCGAACGCAGGAACAGGGACATCGCCTGCTGCAGGGTCGAGCCGGAATCGATAGTGAGCATGTCGGTGCGCGGCACCATCACGGCGCGCACCTTGGTATCGCCCAGCTCGAAGACCGAGTGGATGAGTTCCGCTTCCGCGTCTTCGATCATTTCCGCCTCGCTGGCACGGTCCACAAGGTCGCGGAACTCCTCCTCAGAGAAGAAAGCGGCATCTGCCCGCGGGGCATTCGGCGCGATTGCGCTGCCCAAGCGCACGAGCCAGCCGGGTACCGGGCCGAGAATTCCGCACAGGAAGCGTATGGCGGGAGCCGTTGCCTTAACCACGGCGGGAGCGTGGATGCGGCCGAACTGGCGTGGCGAAACGCCAACCAGCACGAAGCCCACCGCCGCCATGGTCACCGTGGCGAGCAGTCCCGCCAGCCAGATGTTATCCAGCAGGTCATGGAAAAGCAGGGCGACCGCAACGGCGCCCGCCATTTCAAACCAGACACGCCAGAACCGCAGGGCGTGCATGTGGGCTACCGGCGCTTGGAGCACCATCGCCAATGTACGTACGCGCCCGCTGGCCAGAAGCTGTTCGGCTTCCTGCCGCGGTAGGTAGGTAAACGCTGCCTCAGCGGCGGTCAGTACTGCCGCGAAGAGCGTGAAGGCCAGCGCCATGCCGGCCAGGGACCCAATGATCAACGCGTGGTCTCCGTGGGCGCTTCCTTGCCCAGGAACGCAGCGAGCAGTTGGCGTTGGAGGGAGAACATTTCCTGCTCCTCTTCCGGCTCGGCGTGGTCGTAACCGAGCAGGTGCAGAAGGCCGTGCGTGGCCAGCAGCAGCATCTCGTCGCCAATGCTGTGGCCGGCCTTTTTGGCCTGCTCATCCGCGACTTTCGGGCAGATGACGATGTCGCCAAGGACCCCGGCGGGGCTGGGCTGCGCCGCTGTGCCCGGCCGTAGTTCGTCCATGGGAAAGGAGAGCACATCCGTGGGCCCCGGTTCGTCCATCCACTCAATGTGGAGCCGTTCCATGGCGTCCGTGTCGACCAGGATGATGGAGAGTTCGGCTTCCGGGTGCACATAGAGGCTTTCGAGCACATAGCGGCCGAGGCGGGCCAGGCCGGCTTCGTCGGCGTCGTACTCTGTCTCGTTGTTGACTTCGATGGCCACGTGCTAGCTCTCCTGTTCCGTCCGCCGCCGCCGGGCTGTCGAGGGCTTCCGGCGTTCGTCGTCCCAACGGCCGTACGCGGTGACGATGTCGCTGACCAGCCGGTGCCGGACCACGTCCGAAGCCTCCAGCATGGAGAAATTGACGTCATCCACACCCTGCAGGATCTCACTGACGATCTTGAGTCCCGAGCTCGTGCCGCCCGGAAGGTCGATCTGCGTGACGTCGCCCGTCACTACCATTTTCGAGCCGAAGCCCAGCCGGGTCAGGAACATCTTCATCTGTTCCGGGGTGGTGTTCTGCGCTTCATCCAGAATGATGAACGCATCGTTGAGGGTCCGGCCGCGCATATACGCCAAAGGGGCGACCTCAATGGTGCCCGCTGCCATCAACCGTGGAATGGAATCCGGATCCATCATGTCGTGCAGTGCGTCATAGAGCGGACGCAGGTAGGGGTCGATCTTGTCACTGAGCGTGCCGGGCAGGAAGCCGAGCCGCTCCCCCGCTTCAACGGCCGGACGCGTCAGGATGATCCGGTTGACTTCCTTGTGCTGCAGGGCCTGGACGGCTTTGGCCATGGCCAGATATGTCTTGCCCGTTCCCGCCGGGCCGATGCCGAAGACAACGGTGTTGTTGTCGATGGCGTCCACGTAGTTCTTCTGATTCAGCGTCTTCGGACGGATGGTCCGTCCGCGCGAAGAAAGAATGTTCAGCGTCAGCACTTCGGCCGGCCTGGCAACTGATTGCTCGCTGAGCATGCGCAGCAGCTGTGCAACTACCTGCGGCGACACACGCGTGTCATTGGCAGCCAGGGTGCGGATTTCCTCCAGCAGGCGCTCCGTGCGGTCGACGGCAGCAGGCGGGCCGGAGATGGAGAGTTCGTTGCCGCGTACATGCAGATTCACGTCGCTGAACTCGGATTCTATGAGCCGGAGCACCTCATCCTGGGCTCCGAGTGCCTTGACCATATGTTCCGACGATTCAAAGTGGATGGAACGGTTACTGGATCCGAGCGGATCCACATCCAGACGTGTTTCCGACATAAAGCGGCCGGCAGGCCTTCCATCTCCCCTTAGCTAGTTCGACTGTTGTGTGGGATTGCTGTACATCTCAATGCTACGGCAACGGCCGGATGTCGTTCCCGAAATCCATGCATGACCGGTAGATATCGATCCTGTCTCAATCGTGCATCAGTCCGGTTGAGAGACGGCCCAACCGCGCGTCTGGACGCCGGCAGTATGCCAAGCTGGTTTTTCAGGTACCAGAAGGTGCCGCCATCAGACTTCCGTTCGCGTACAGGACGCCGCCATGAGTTGAGGAGGAATCCGGTCATTTCCAGAGAGCAACACCACCGGCCGCACCATGCAGCCCCGCGCCGATTCCGCGCGTGGCTGGCAGTGTTGACCCTTGGCTCCATGGTCATGATTGGTTGCACGCCTTCCGGTAACGGTCCGAACGGCCAGACTTCCATGCCGGCGGGCAGCGGCCAGCCGAGCATCCAGAGCAGTCCCCTGGTGACCAGTGCTCCGGTGGAAACATTGCAAAGTACTGCTTTGTCCCCGGTCTATTGGCTGGGCACTAATGCCGACACCGTGTTCCTCTACCGCGAGTTCCGCGAAGCGGAGGATCTTGGTGATCCGATCACTAGTGCAATCAGCGCGGTCACCAAGCTGCAGCCGCTGGACCCGGACTACTTCAATCCTTGGCAGCCTGCGTCAAAAGTTGGAGCCTCCATCACCAACGGATCCGTCATTACGCTGGACATCTCCTCCGACGCTTTTAAGTCCGATGTGGATGCCGGGATTGCGGAACGTGCAGTGCAGCAATTGGTCTACACCGCCACCGCTGCAGCTGCCAATGCCGGTTTGAGTACCGCGGAAAACCCGCTCGACGTCGTGATCCTGGTTGACGGGCATTCCGGCTACAAGGCATTCGGTCATGTGGAGCTCGGCGAGCCGATGTCCCGCGACGCCAATCTCAGTGCACCGATCTGGATCATTGATCCACAGCATGGAGCTTCCGCTGAAGGACGGGTGGAGGTCTACGGGCGCGGTGTAGCCTTTGAATCCCAATTGTCCTGGCGCATTTCGCGGCTGGAGTCGGCGGAAGACACCGGTGAAGGAAGCATCCTCGAAGAGGGTACGGTGCAGGTTGACTCAGCTGCGGGTGAAACCGGTGAGTTCCGGTTCAGCCAGGAGCTCGATCCTGGCACATACCGGGTTACGGTCTTCCACGAGGACATGAGCGGCCGTACCGAGGAGCCTCAGAATGCTGACAGCAAGGTTTTCACGGTCAGGTAAGCGGGCCAGACAGCGTTCAGTTCCAGCGGCCCAGCCGCTCGCTGAGCAGCGCGACGGCGGCCGGCCCGGCAGTTGAGGACCTGAGCACATGCGGGGCCAGGATCACCGGCACCGCCCCCGCCTCACGCATCTGCTCGACCTCGCGGGGACTCATGCCGCCCTCGGGCCCGACGATCATGAGAATGCTCTGCTCCAGGTCTGCTTCCGATTCCAATCCGCTTCTCTGGACCGCTTCTGCCAGCGACAGCCGGGCGTCCTCGTGGAGGATCAGCGCCAACCTGCTCTCGCCGATACGTCCACAGAGCGATTTCAAATCAACCAGCGGCGCGACGTCAGGAACTGTGGCGCGGCGCGCTTGCTTCGCGGCGGAACGGACCGTCGATTCCCACTTCGCCATCCCCTTGGCAGCCTTGGCGTCGCGCCAGCGGACAATGCTCCGTTCGGCCTGCCAGGGAACTACCTCGTCCACACCCAGTTCCGTGGCAGCTTCGATCGCAAGTTCATCACGGTCGCCCTTGGCCAACGCCTGGACGAGCGTAAGCCGGAAGGGTGCCGCGGGTTCCGGGGCAACGGTCTCGACGGAGACGGTCAGGCTCTCCGTACCCGTCGAGACGACCGTTCCGGAAAGCCGCATGCCCCGTCCGTCCACGACGTCCACGCTCTCGCCGGGGCTCAGACGCTTAACCGCGACAGCATGCCTGGCCTCGGCACCGGTCAGGACGAATTCCTCACCGGATGCCACCTCCGCCAGTGCTCCAGGTTCGGTGAAGAAAACGGGATTGGTCACTGTTAGAGATTGCCGAGCTTGTCCCGCAGCCGGGCAAACACGCCGCTGCCGCTGCCCGCAAGCTTGCCCTCGGTGAACTGCTCGTCGCGCGACGCTGCCAGCTGGCGCAGCAGTTCCTCTTGCTCGGAATCGAGTCGGGTGGGCGTTTCCACGTGCACATGGACCTTCAGATCGCCGCGGCCGTAGCCCCGCAGATGCGTCACCCCAAGCCCCTTGAGGGTGATGACCTCGCCCGCCTGGGTACCAGGCTTGATGTTCAGCGACTGCGTCCCGTCGAACGTGTCCATGTCCACATCCGTACCGAGGGCCGCAGCCGTCATGGGTACCGCCATCGTCACATGGAGGTCGTCGCCCTCACGGATGAAATTCTTATCCAGGGCAACACGGATCTCGACGTAGAGGTCGCCCTGGGGGCCGCCTGCCGTACCTGATTCGCCCTGCCCGGCCAGCTGGATCCGGGTGCCCGTTCCGACACCTGCCGGAATTTTGATGGTCAGCGAGCGGCGGCTGCGGATGCGCCCCTCCCCATTACATTCGTTGCACGGGTCGGGAATGATCGTGCCGAAGCCCTGGCAGCTTCCGCAGGGAGCGGCGGTCATGACCTGCCCCAAGATGGAGCGGACGGCACGCTGTACCTGGCCCGAACCGCCGCAGATGTCGCAGGTCCGCGGGCTCGTGCCGGGACGGCAGCAGCTGCCGTCGCACGTGGGGCAAACGACGGCGGTGTCCACTTCGATCTTCTTATTGACGCCGAACACGGCATCTTTGAGATCGATGCGGACATTGATCAGTGCGTCCTGTCCGCGGCGCGTGCGCGAAGGCGGTCCGGCAGTGCCCTGCCCACCGAAGAAGGTTTCGAAAATATCCTGGAAGGCGAACCCAGCACCCGAATAGCCGCCGCCGAAGCCGCTGTCCGTGCCGTTCTCATTGCCTGTGGTGTCATATACCCGCCGCTTCTGCGGGTCCGACAGCACCTCGTACGCATGGCTGACCTGCTTGAACTGTTCCGCAGCCTCCGGCCCGGTGTTCACATCAGGGTGGAGCTTGCGAGCCAGTTTCCGATAGGCCTTCTTGATTTCCTCAGCAGTGGCATCGCGGCTGACACCGAGTACGTCGTAGTGGTTGCTCACCTTGTATTACTTCTCTTCCTGGGAATCGGTTGCGGACAGCGGCTCCCGCTGCCCATGTTGCTGCTTGTTGGCCGGCTGCCTATCCGGCAAGGATGCGTGACAAATAACGGGCTACGGCGCGGACGGCGGCCATAGTAGTTGGATAATCCATCCGGGTTGGACCGAGGATGCCCAGCTTGGCTGAAGAACCCGGACCATAGCCTGTTGCGACCACGGATGTTTCCACCAACGAACCGTACGGGTTCTCATGTCCAATGCGTACGGAAATCCCGCGGGCGTCCTGCTGCATCTCCGACAGCAGGCGGAGCAGGACCACCTGTTCCTCGAGCGCCTCGAGGATGGGTCCGATACTCAACGGGAAATCCATGGGGGAACGGGCCAAGTTGGCCGTGCCGGCCATGAGGATACGTTCCTCTTGTGTGGCTGCAGCAAGATTTTCCAAGGCCGCTGAAAGCGGTGGCACGATAGCCTCCGTGCCGGGTCTGACGTCTTTCAATCCGTTCCGCAGCAGCCCGCCCACCGAATCGAGGGGGTGCCCGGCCAATTCGGAGAGATAGGCCGATCGGAGGTCGGATAATTCTTCATCCGTGACGGGATCAGGCAGGGAAATGACCCGCTGCTCAACTTTCCCGTTGTCGGCAATCAGGACAACGAGGACCTGTTGCGGTGCGAGCAGGACAAACTCGATGTGCCTGGTGCAAGCACGCCCCAGCCGCGGATACTGGATTACGGCTACCTGATTGGTCAGCTGGGATAACAACCTCACGGTGCGATCCATGACATCATCCAGGTCGCCCGCGCTCTCGAGCAGGGCTTGGATGGCACGGCGTTCTGCGGAGGAGAGCGGTTTCACATCCGAAATCCGGTCGACGAAGAGCCGGTAGCCCTTGTCCGTTGGAATGCGGCCAGCGCTAGTGTGCGGAGCGACAATCAGGCCTTCTTCTTCCAGAGCAGCCATGTCGTTGCGGATTGTGGCCGAGGAAACACCTAAATGGTGGCGGTCAACCAGTGCTTTGGACCCCACGGGTTCGCGCGAATGCACGTAGTCTTCCACGATAGCGCGCAGCACCTCGAGCCGACGGCCTTCGCTCACTGGGCACCTCCTGATTTCGTACGGCTGCAGCAGACATGCCGGTTAGCACTCAACACGTCCAAGTGCTAAGTCTAATACCTTTGGCACGTTGTTAGCATTGTCAGGCTGCCATGCATCTATCGGCGGCTCCGCTGATCGCCAGCAGCTACCCGATAGCTGCGTGACCGAAGGACTACAACCGATGAGCAGCTACGGCTGGGGACCACAGGATCTATCCGCTCCGAAGTCGCGTCAGCTTCGCAAGGTCGGGGCCGAACCCGGGCTGGTACTGGAGGACGTCGAAAGCGGCTGGGTAGGTGCGGTGGTGCGCGTGGAGAAGTCCGGCGGGGTCCATCTGGTGTCGCTGGAGGACCGGCGGGGAAAGAAACGTTCCTTCCCCCTGGGCTTCGGCTTTCTGCTGGAAGGTGAACCCGTGGAGGTAGTTCCTGCCATGGCCGCTGCCGCCGTCGGACGTCCGCAGCGGACGGCCTCCGGATCGGTCAGAGTAGAAGGACTGCGCGCGCAGGTGGCCAAGGCCAGCCGGGTCTGGGTCGAAGGCAAGCACGATGCCGAACTCGTCGAGAAGGTGTGGGGCCACGATCTTCGGGTTGAAGGCATAGTCGTCGAGCCGCTCCACGGCGTGGATGACCTGGCTTCGGCGGTTACGGCGTTCAGTCCGGGGCCGCAGCGAAAACTGGGCATTCTGGTAGACCATCTGCTGCCCGACACCAAGGAGTGGCGTATTGCCCAGGCCGCCATGGCAGTTCCATCGGCACGCAACAACGTGCTGATTGTCGGTCACCCGTATGTGGATGTCTGGCAGGCCATTAAGCCGGCCGTCATCGGGCTGGAAAAATGGCCGGTGGTTCCGCGCGGAACCGATTGGAAAACCGGAATCCTCGCCGGCCTCGGGTGGCCCAACAAAACCCAGATCGACATCGCGGACGGGTGGAAGCGCTTGCTTGGCAGCGTCAACTCCTACGCGGACCTGGAACCGTCCCTGCTGGGACGCGTTGAAGAAGTCATCGATTTCCTCACCGCCTGAGGAATGCGCATTGCGGCAACCCCATTCTGCGCCGGAAGATTGACCCCAGTCCGGTGTTTACCGGTCATTGCGGCTAATCTTAGTTTCGTAGGTAAATAGCCATTAGAACGAAAACGAATTCCCTGAGGTAGGTCCTGTGTCAGACAACCCCGCGCGCAAGAAGCAACCGGATCGTCAACCGGCTCCCCGGACGCAGTATGAAAGCGCCTCTTCCTCAGCCCTGCCGCTGACGCCGTCCGAAGACCGTCAGTGGGCCACTCTGGCTCATTTCGGCGGCATCCTGGGCTGCTTTCCTTCGCTGGTGATCTACCTGATCTTCAAGGACCGCGGCCCCTTCACGGCCCAAGAGTCGAAGGAAGCCCTGAACTTCACACTTCCGCCAACGATCGTTGCTGTTATTGCCAACATCCTGATTCTGGTGCCTGTGATCAGCGGCTTCTTTGCCGTCATTGCAGCCGCAATCTGGGTCTTCCTCACGGTGTTCTCCGTGATGGCAGGCATCGCAGTCAACCGCGGCCGCCCCTACCGCTACTCGTTGAATCTGCGCCTGCTCAACTAGGCAGGCAGTCGGCGCGCCCAGAAAGGGCTAATCCACTATGTGCCTGTCAGTCTTCCAGCAGGCGGCGGACCACGGCGTCGGCAAGAAGCCTGCCCTGCAAGGTGAGCCGGACGGTGCCGGCGAAAGCCGCCGGTCCGTCCACTAGCCCGTCTGCGATCAGACCGGCTACCGCTTTCCGTCCCTGCGGGCCCAATTCCTGTGTCCGCAAACCGTCGATAATGCGGGTCTGAAGCATCACATGTTCCAGTTTGCGGGTCGCGGCGTCAAGGGTTTCCCGACCCGCCGCCGGAGAGACTCCCGTTGACAGACGTTGGCCGTAGGCGGCCGGATGCTTCACGTTCCACCAGCGGACGCCGCCCATGTGGGAGTGGGCCCCGGGGCCTGCACCCCACCAGTCATCACCACGCCAGTAAGAGAGATTGTGACGGCAGCGGTCGGCTTCGGTGCGGGCCCAGTTGCTGACCTCGTACCAGCCAAAGCCGGCGGCAGCCAGCCGCGCCTCGGCGAGTTCATATTTGGTGGCGTGGTCGTCGTCGTCAATTCCCGGTACTTCGCCGCGGCGGATCTGGGCAGCGAGCTTGGTGCCCTCCTCCACGATCAGCGCATAGGCCGAAATATGATCCGGTTCGCAGTCGATGGCGGCATCCAAGCTGGCTTCCCAGTCGGCAACCGACTCCCCCGGAGTGCCGTAGATCAAGTCCAGACTGACGTGCAGCCCGGCCTCGCGTGCCCAGCGCACCGCCTGCGGAACGCGTTCCGGATCATGGGTACGGTCAAGCACCTTGAGTACGTGGGGCACTGCCGACTGCATCCCGAAGGAAACACGGGTAAACCCGGCCGCCGCAAGCGTCTGCAGCGATTCGGGCGTGACGGAGTCCGGATTGGCCTCCGTAGTGACTTCGGCCCCCGGTGCCAGACCCCATAGTTCGGTGGCACGGGCCAGAATGGCCGCCAGATCCGACGCCGGCAACAAGGTGGGAGTACCGCCGCCGAAAAAGACCGTCGACAGCGGGCGCCGGGGCAGCCCGGATGCGGGCAGCACCTTGGCCGCCAGGTCGAGTTCGGCGTTGAGTGTACCGGCGTATTCATCCTGCGACGCACCCGAGCCGAGCTCCTTGGCCGTGTAGGTATTGAAGTCGCAGTACCCGCAACGTACCGAGCAGAACGGAATGTGGACGTAGAGACAGAAGTCCCGGTCCTGGGCGCCGGCAGCGGCCTGTGGCGGCAGCAAGCCATCGGCCGGTGCCGGGTCTCCCAGCGGCAGGACGCTAGGCACAGGTGACCGCCGCCGTCGTCGTTGTTTTGATCACTTCGGTTTACTTCTTGCTCTTGTCTTTCGATTCGTCGGACGACAGCGCTGCGATGAAGGCTTCCTGTGGAACTTCCACCCGGCCGACCATTTTCATGCGCTTCTTGCCTTCCTTCTGCTTCTCCAGCAGCTTGCGCTTACGGCTGATGTCGCCGCCGTAGCACTTGGCCAGCACGTCCTTGCGGATGGCACGGATATTCTCGCGGGCGATGATGCGCGAGCCGATGGCTGCCTGGATGGGCACCTCGAACTGCTGGCGAGGGATGAGCTCGCGCAGTTTGCCCGTCATCATCACGCCGTAGCTGTAGGCCTTGTCCTTGTGGGTGATGGCGCTGAACGCGTCCACCTGTTCGCCCTGCAGCAGGATGTCCACCTTGACCAGGTCCGCGACCTGGTCGCCGTCGGCCTTCCAGTCGAGGGAGGCGTAGCCGCGGGTCTTGGACTTGAGCAGGTCGAAGAAGTCGAAGACGATTTCGGCCAACGGCAGCCGGTAGCGAAGCTCCACCCGGTCTTCCGACAGGTAGTCCATGCCCTTCATGTCGCCGCGGCGGCCCTGGCAGAGCTCCATGATGGCGCCCACAAACTCGTTGGGAGCCAGGATGGTAGCAGAAACCATCGGCTCCCGGACCTCGGAGACTTTACCGTCCGGATATTCGCTGGGGTTGGTGACCGTAATAACCTTCTTGTCTTCGAGGGTCACCTCATAAACCACGTTGGGCGCGGTGGAAATCAGGTCCAGATTGAAGTCGCGCTCCAGGCGTTCACGCGTGATTTCCAGGTGGAGCAGGCCGAGGAAGCCCACGCGGAAGCCGAAGCCGAGAGCGGCCGAGGTTTCCGGTTCGTAAATCAGTGCGGCATCGTTGAGCTTGAGCTTGTCCAGTGCGTCGCGGAGTACGGGATAATCTGCTCCGTCGATCGGGTAGAGACCGGAGAAGACCATCGGTTTCGGATCCGCGTAGCCGCCGAGGGACTCCGGGGCAGGGTTGTTCAGGGTGGTGACCGTGTCGCCGACCTTGGACTGGCGCACGTCCTTCACGCCGGTGATCAGGTAGCCGACTTCGCCAACGCCCAAGCCCTTGGACGGTACCGGCTCAGGAGAGCTGACACCGATTTCCAGCAGTTCGTGGGTGGCCCTGGTGGACATCATCTGGATGCGCTCGCGGGGTTTGAGTTCTCCATCGATCACGCGGACGTAGGTCACCACGCCACGGTAGGTGTCGTAGACCGAATCGAAGATCATGGCACGGGCGGGGGCATCGGCATTGCCGACCGGGGCGGGGAGGTCGCGGACAATTTTGTCCAGCAGGGCCTCTACTCCCATGCCGGTCTTACCAGAGACCTTCAGCACATCCTCGGGATCGCCGCCGATCAGGTTGGCAAGCTCCGCTGCATACTTCTCGGGCTGCGCCGCGGGCAGGTCGATCTTGTTCAACACCGGGATGATGGTCAGGTCGTTCTCCATCGCCAGATACAGGTTCGCCAGCGTCTGGGCTTCAATGCCCTGCGCCGCGTCGACGAGCAGAACAGCGCCCTCGCAGGCAGCCAAGGACCGGGACACCTCATAGGTGAAGTCCACGTGGCCAGGTGTGTCAATCATGTTCAGCGCGTAGGTCTTGCCGTCTAGTTCCCACGGCAGACGGACGGCCTGGGACTTGATGGTGATACCGCGTTCGCGCTCGATGTCCATCCGGTCCAGGTACTGGGCCTTCATGTCCCGCTGCTCAACTACGCCGGTTAACTGCAGCATCCGGTCCGCCAGGGTGGACTTCCCGTGGTCGATATGGGCGATGATGCAGAAATTCCTGATGATCGCCGGATCTGTGGCGGCAGGCACCGGTGCGGTGCGGGCCATGGGTGACACAGCGGTTTCCTAACTCTCTAACGGGGCTTCGATGATGGCTCTTCGATAGATACCAAGTTAACAGTCTCCCATGAGATGCCCCTTGTTTCTTCCCGGCAAGTACGGATTCGGCGGGTAGTTTTGGTGCATGGCTTTCAGCGTGAACACTATTAGCCGGCTGCTCCGCGGTGCCGCAAAAGTCTTCCGGGCGGTCAACCGCACGTCAACATCCAAGCCCCCGGCTGCAAGGCGAGGGCGGGCGCCTTACAGCCGGCCTGGACCCGCAACGGAACGCGGCCGAGGAGAACTGAGCGTGCCTTACCCCGGCGACTTCCGCGGCAGGGCTTCCGTGACCTACTCCCCCAGTCCAGACGGCGAACCAGATCCTGGGGAAATCGTCTGGACCTGGGTTCCTTACGAAGAGGACCACAGCAAGGGCAAAGACCGTCCGGTGCTGCTGATAGGTCGTAACGGCCAATGGCTGCTGGCATTGATGATGACCAGCCAGGACCGGAACAACGGAACAAGCAGCCATGAGGACTATGTAGACATAGGGTATGGATCTTGGGACTCCCGCGGACGGCCCAGCGAGGTGAAGCTCGACCGTGTACTGCAGTTGGACCCGCGGGATATCCGGCGCGAGGGAGCCGTCCTGGGCGAACGCGAGTTTTCCCAGGTGGCGAGGGCGCTAAGAAAGACGCGCGGCTGGAATTAGTGCTCGGCGCGCCGCCTCCACGGCGGACGCAGCCCGTGGCGCTTTTCTGCTAACATTTATAGCTGTGTGTCCGCGCAGGTCGACGGGCACCTCAGGCCGGCTGCCATTACGGTATCCCCACGCCGCTCAGTCAATGGCCGGTCTGACTGCCCTCACCGACCAGTCCGCAACAAAGAGAGTTTATACGTGGCTAATATCAAGTCCCAGAAGAAGCGCATCCTGACCAACGAGAAGGCCCGCCAGCGCAATATCGCTGTCCGGTCCGAGCTGAGGACTGCTATCCGCGCAGTCGGCAGCGCCGTTGAGTCCTCCGACAAGGACGGTGCAACCGCTGCTCTGGCTACGGCCAGCCGCAAGCTGGACAAGGCTGTCAGCAAGGGCGTTATTCACAAGAACAACGCTGCTAACCGCAAGTCCGCTATTTCCAAGAAGGTCAACGCCCTCTAGGAAGCAGCTCCAAAGCTCACCGGCATTAACCGCCGATGACATGAAGGCCCCCGCCGATTCGGCGGGGGCCTTCAGCGTTAACGATAGGAAGTCAGTGGCCAACGCTCGCTGCGATGACGGTAACGGCGCGCTCGACGGCATATTCGGGATCCCGGGCTGCGCCCTTCACCTGGGCATCGGTTTCGGCAAGCATCTGAATACAGGCAGCAAGCGCAGCCGAGTCCCAGTTCCTGGCGTCCTTACGTGCTTGGTCGAACTGCCACGGGGCCAGGCCGGCGTCTTTGGCGCTGACTGATGCTCCCTTTACCTTGGCGATCTGCCGGAGTTTCATAGCCAGGACAGCGACGATCGGCACCGGATCCACACCCGTGGCCAATGCATGGCGAAGCGTGGACAGGGCGACGGCGCCCCTGCCGGAGACGGCGGCGTCAGCCACCTTGAATCCGGTGGCTTCCACCCGGCCGCCATAGTACTTCTCGACCGTCTCCTCCGTGACCGTTCCCTGAACGTCCGAGATCAGCTGGTTGCACGCCGCCGCAAGGTCCGGGAGGGATGCCCCGACGGCAGAGACCAGGGCTTGACCGGCCGCCGGATCGAGTCCGCGCCGGGCGGCTTTGAACTCCCGCCGGACAAAGTCCAGTTTGTCGGAGTCCTTCTTCATCGCCTGGCAGTCGACCACTGGTGCCCCGCTGGCCTTGATAGCGTCAAGCAATTTCTTGCCCCGGACGCCGCCCGAATGGTGCAGCACCAGAGTGACGTCCTCCGCCAGCGCCCGCAGGTATGCCAAGGCGTCGGCCAGAAACTCGTCGTTCATCTGCGCAACTCCGTCCACTTCAACGAGCTTTGACTCGCCGAAGAGGCTGGGGCTGGCAATCATGGTCAGTTGGCCGGACGCATAGGATGCGGCTTCCAGCGTGGTGAGCTCGACGTCCGGATGCACTCCGCGGGTCAGCGAACGAATACGGTCTCTGGCCCGGTGTGCCAAATATTCTTCCGGCCCGCTGATGAGCACGACCGGAGCCGGTTCAACGTCGCGCCAGGAAACGATTCGGCCGGCAGTCTTGCTGCCTGCGGCCGGACGGGCCGGGGGTGGATTCACAGCTCAGGTCCTCCTAGTATCAGAGTCAACATTGTCACGGGCAGCCGATTTTCCCAAGCCGGAATCGCCTCATTCCGCCGGGCGCACGGCGAAGCTGCCGTCTGCGAGATCGACGACGATGGTACCGATTTGATCCGTCCGGAATACTGGTATCCGAAGCCGCTCCAGGGCCGAGAGGATCTCTGGCGCAGGATGGCCGTAGTCATTGTCACGGCCCACGGAAATGACCGCCGCTCTCGGCTGCAGCTGGTCCAGGATCGCTGTCCCGCCGTTGCGGGCGCCATGATGGCTGATCTTGAGGACGTCCACGCTGCCCGGTTCAAGAGCCAAGCCTCGGAGCAGATCTGCCGCGGCATCCTCTTCCAGATCGCCGGTCAGCAGTATCCGCAGAATCCCGCCGTCGGCGCCGGAGACTGTGACCAGCATAACGATACTCGAATCATTCTCCGAAACACCGCTCCGTCCCGCCGTCGGCCAGAGTATTTGCCACGAAGCGCTGCCCGTCCGGCCGGACTGACCCGCCTCGCCTAGCTCAGGATCCAACCCATGTTCAGCCAGTGTGCCCTCGACCAAGTCGGGCAGCTCCTTCTTCGAACTTCCAACGAGCACCCGGCCCACCTTACGTCCGTCCAGGACGCCGTCCAGGCCACCGTAATGGTCCAGATGCATATGCGTGAGGACCAAAATCCCAACGCTCTCCACTCCGAGCGAATCCAGACATGAATCCATAGCGCCTGGTTCAGGCCCGGCGTCAATGACCATGGCCTGTCCTGCACCTGTGCCGATGACCAGCCCGTCTCCTTGGCCGACGTTGCAGACCACAGCATCCCAGCGATCCGGCAGCGGAACCGCACTCGTGCTGGAGACCAGCCAGCCCAGCAGCACACCGGCGATGGCGGCCGCGCAAAACGCAGCCCCCACCCGCTGCTTCCCGGTCCATCGCGCTACAGCAAACCGCGTGGGTCCGTTCCCGAAGCCGGTCCCCTGGTCCGCGTGCCCGCGGGTCCCCTGGTTTGCGGACGCAGGCAGTTCAGGAGTGTACCGCTGGCCGGAGCCACGGCCACGGCCGCTCGCCTGCTCGACCCTGAACCACAGAGAGGAAATGCCGCCGCGACCCTGTGCAGCCAGCCACAAAATGGCGAGAAGGACGACGGCGGCAGCGGCGGCCAGGACCGCGCCGGCCGCTCCACCAAGCCACGGAAGAGTAGCCAGTGGCAGTCCGGAGAAGGTCCGGGCGATCTGCGCGACCCAGAGGGTGAGAAAGCCGGTCGCCTGGACGAGGCAACCGCCGGGCAGTGCCGCCCATGGGAGCAGCGCCAAGGAAACCATGCCGCCGATGGTGACGAAGGGAACCACCGGCGCCGCCAGGATGTTGGCCGGTATCGAGAACATGGCCAATTCCGGTTGGAGCTGGACGAGGACGGGCGTGCAGAACAGCTGCGCAGCAAGCGGAATCGCCATGGCATCGGCGAGTAGCTTCGGCATAAAGTGTTGCAGCCATTGCGAGCACGTGCTGCCGAGCAGCACCAGCCCCAAGGTAGCCAGCACCGAGAGAATGAAACTGTATTCGCCGGCGAGCCATGGATTCGCCAGCAGGAGGACGATGACGGCCAGAGCGAGGAAAGACAGCGAGGCTCGACGCCGCCCGGATACCAATGCAGCCACGCCTATCGTTCCCATGACGGCGGCACGCAGGACGCTCGGCTCCGGCCGTACCAGCAGCACAAATCCGGCCAGCGCGACGATGCCCAGTACGGAACTCAGCCATCGAGGCGCTCGGCAGGCTGCCGCCAACAGGTAAACAAAGCCGAGCAAGTAACTGCAGTTTGCGCCGCTGACCGCCATGAGATGCGTCAGTCCTGTGCGGCGCATGGCCTCCGCCAAATCGTCGGTCTGCTGTTCCCTGTCGCCAAACACCATTCCTGGCAGCAATCCGCGCGCATCCGGCGGCAGTCCCCCGGTGTGTTCGACGAAAAGGCTCCGGAGTGTGTTGACTGCTTCAGCAGCCGCCGGCGTCGATGTCACATCGGGTGCCGTTGAGGCACTCAGCATGGCAGCTTCCGACGATCCCGGTTCCATCGGTGCCAGGGTTCCGGCGGCTTGCAATCGATCCCCGTAGCGGACTGTCTGCCATGTCTGGTTACCGATGACGAGCACCGGGGTTGCAGCCTCGAATTTCCGTCCCGCGTGCGATGCCTCGGTGATTTCGGCGGTGACGAGATAGCGTGGACCGGAGCCAAACATCGACGGTGTCTTTGAGCGCGAGGCATCCGAGAGGGCCGTTAGTTCGGCGGTGACGTACGCTCCGGATTCGATGGCGGGACCGATCGGCCCGCTGAGCCGCTCCGTGTGTTTGACGCCGATGACCAGTGCCAGCAGGCCGGCAGTGCACACCAGCAGGAACACTGTGCCATTCACCGCGGGAATTGATTTCCGCCGCCGGCGGAGCAGCCCTGCCAGCAGGAGAACTGTAACCGCGCCCATGCCGGTACCTGCGCAGGTCAAGGCCACGGCGCCCGGTAACCGCAGCAAAATGAGCGACACCAGCCAACAGGTTGTCGCCGCGGCGGCTAGCCTTAGATCCAGCCGGACGGTGTTGGGACCGTTCTCTCCAGCTCCCGGCCGCAACGCTTTAGCTGCGGCGGCACCACTTGGGCCCTTTTCCCGCAAAAACCATGCTTTCAAGCTTCGTTTTCCGGCGGGGCCTGCCTCGCTGGTGGCGTCCTTGACCGTTTCGCTGGCCACTTCGCGGGCGGCCCGCGCATAGTGCTGCCAGGGCGGTGCCGGGCTCATACCGTGACCAAGTCTACGAGGCTTGCGAGCATGACTTCACCGATGCCCGGCACTGCATCCAGGTCTTCGGGCCTGCCAAAGCTTCCATGCTGCTCGCGGAAGTCGATGATGCGCTGAGCAAGAACGGGCCCGACCCGGGGCAGCGTCTTAAGTTCTTCCAGCGAGGCGCTGTTGAGATTGATCTTGGCTGCGGGCTGGTCTTCTGCTCCGTCAGCACCGCCCTCGGGACCCGCTGCAGTCCCGCTGCTGCCGTGGGCGGACTGGTGCTCGGGTGAGGAAACGAAGACCTGTTGGCCGTCCGTGAGCGGCGCCGCCAGGTTCAGTGATGCCAGATCTGCGTTCTCGCTAGCACCTCCCGCGGCTTCCAGTGCTTCAAAAACCCGCGCCGATGCCGGTAGACGGACAATGCCCGGACGGCCGACGGCGCCGGCGACATGGACGATGATCTGCGCAGCATCGCTGGGACCGGCCTCCGGCCCTGGGGAAACACCCTCCTCGCCCGCCTGGGCCGAGGGCACCGGATCGGCGGCCTGCTCCGCGCCCTGTCCTTCCCCGGAGGGTCCGGCCTCTGCCTCGGAGCTCGTGACAGGCAGGGAGAGCAGCACGTCGCTCTCTTCCCTGTGGGTATCTGCTGTCAGGAGCAGCACCAAAGCGTAGCCGACGGCCAGTCCTGCAGCGATCAGCGCTGCTCCCAGTGCCACCCGCAGACGCGGGCGGCGGGCAGATATTTTCAGGCCGTGGCTGGCTTCTGTGGCGGCTGTTCCCCAGCGGTGGCGGCCCATGGGACTACGCTATGGAGGAAATCAACGGCCGGGCAGGACGCTCCTGCGCCTTGTGGACAGGAGCATCCCGGCCCACATTGTGGAGATCAGGACACCGGGTCGGGCATGGCGGGTCCTATGACGACGGCCAGGACCCCCAGTCCGGCATGCGCGGCCAGCACCGACGGTACTGCGGTAACCAGGATTTCATCACCGACATGAGGACTGAGCTCTTCGGCCAGCGACCTGGCCTCTGCTTCGTTGCCAAAATAATGGACAGCCAGCTGCGGCGAATACTCGAGTTCTTCGATCCGCCGGACCACCAGCTGCTGCATCCGGACCAGCGCTTTGGAAGCGGTCCGGATTTTTTCCACCTCTGCGATGGCACCGTCACGGATCGTGAGAATAGGTTTGATAGCCAGCAGCGACCCGATGAACCCGGCCGCCGGATTGATCCGCCCGCCCCGGCGCAGCTGGTCCAGGCTTGGAACATAGAAGAGCACATCGGCCGCTGCCGCCGCTTCCCGGGCCCGTTCCGCCACCGCGGATACCTCCGCGCCGTCCTGCGCCGCCAGCACCGCGGCGACAACAGCAAATCCCTCTGCCATCGCCACCGACCGGGTATCGACGATCTCCACCCGGATATCGACCTCTGCCGCAGCCAGCGCCGCGGCTTCCACGGTGCCGGACAGGGATCCAGAGAGGTGGATGGATACGATCGCCTCGTAGCCCTGCCGCTGCAGTTCCTCGTAGGTCCGTATGAAGAGGCCTGGCGACGGCCTGGAGGTCTTGATTTCCTTGCCTTCGGCCAGGCCGATGGTCAGCACGGCGGGGACGTCGTCCACTCCCTCGCCGTAGATCTGGCCGGAAATCATCACCGGCATCGGGACAATCCGCAGCCAGTCCGCGGTTTCCGGTTCGGCTGCCCACTCCGCCGGCAGCGAGGCTGCCGAATCCGTTACGACGGCGACCCGTGGGCCTCCAGACGCCTCGTCCGGCTTGCGGCCAGCCTGGTGCAGCAGTTGCCGTGACCGCTGCACCAGCTCCTCAAGCCATGACACTGTCAGCCGTCCTTAAGCCGGGACGATATTGACCAGTTTGGGTGCCCGGACGATGACCGTGCGGATGCTGCGCCCATCGAGAGTCTTAACCACCTGCTCCGATGCCAATGCCTTGGCCTTGAGTTCCTCTTCGCTGATGTCCGGGGCCACTTCGAGCCGGTCCCGGACCTTGCCCTGCACCTGGACGACGGCGGTAACCGTGGCTTGGACCAGCAGCCGCTCGTCGACAGCCGGCCAGCTGGCTGCCGCAACCGAGGGCTCATGCCCGAGCGCTGCCCAGAGGTCCTCAGCGGTGTACGGAGCGAAGAGGCTCAGCACAATGGCGACTGCTTCGGCAGCTTCCCGGACGGCGGGATCGGCGCCGCCGACACCGCTGTCGATCGCCTTGCGGGTGGCATTGACCAGCTCCATGAGGCGGGCGATGACCACGTTGAACTTATGGTTGTCCAGCAGTTCGGCGGCGTCGGCGATGGTCCGGTGGGTCACCGAGCGCAGCGCGCGGTCGCCGTCGGCGGGATCGGCACCGACGGCGGAAGTCACGTCCTGGCCCAGTCGCCAAGCACGGGCTAGGAATTTAGCCGAACCCGACGGCGAAACGTCGGCCCAGTCGACGTCGTCCTCCGGCGGTGAAGCGAAAATCATGGTCAGCCGGACGGCGTCGACACCGAACTTGTCGAGTTGCTCGCCGAGGTCCACACCGTTGCCCAGAGACTTGCTCATGGCCTTGCCCCCGTTGAGGACCTGGCCCTGGTTCAGCAGGGCGCTGAACGGCTCGTCGAAGTCCACCAGCCCGAGATCCTTGAGCACCTTGGTGAAGAACCGGCTGTACAGCAGGTGCAGGATGGCGTGCTCGACGCCGCCTACGTACTGTCCGACCGGCAGCCATTTGTTGACCGCTTCGACGTCGAACGGCCCTTCGGTGTAGTCCGGCGAGGCAAACCGAAGGTAGTACCAGGAAGAATCAACGAAGGTATCCATGGTGTCCGTATCCCGGGTGGCCGCGCGTCCACAGTTCGGGCAGTCCACATTGACCCAGTCCGCGGCGGCGGCCAAGGGCGATGTGCCCTTCGGTGAGAGCGCTTCGCCGCGCAGGTCTTCGGGCAGCCGCACCGGAAGCTGGTCATCGGGAACGGGAACTTCACCGCATTCGGCGCAGTGGATGATGGGGATCGGCGCACCCCAGAAGCGCTGGCGGCTGAGTAGCCAATCGCGGAGCCGGTAGTTGACCGTCTTCTCGCCGGTGCCGGCTGCCTCGACGATGTCGATGGCCTTGGCAATGCCCTCTGCTTTGGACAGACCGTTAAGGTCGCCCGAGTTGATCAGGCTGCCTTCGCCCGTGGTGGCGGTGCCGCTGACCGCGGGATCTTCCTCACCGGTGTCCAGCACCGCCCGCACGGGCAGATCGAACGTCTTGGCGAAGTCCAGGTCGCGCTGGTCGTGCGCGGGAACAGCCATGATCGCGCCGGTGCCGTAGTCTGCCAGCACGTAATCGGCCGCCCAAACCGGCAGTTTCTCGCCGTTCAACGGGTTGATGGCGTAACGGCCGAGGAAGACACCGGTCTTCTCCCGGTCGGTAGACTGGCGTTCAATATCGGAGAGGGCCTTGACCTTTTCGCGGTAGTCCATCAGCGCATCGTGCTGTTCGGGCGTGACCAGGTCCAGGGCAAGGTGGGCATCAGCAGCAACGACGAAGAACGTCGCGCCGTGCAGAGTGTCCGGGCGGGTCGTGAAGACGGTGACGTCCTTGGCTTCCCGGCCGTCTGCGGGCTCGATGTTGAAGTTGACGTGGGCACCCTCGGACCGGCCGATCCAGTTGCGCTGCATGGCCAGCACACGCTCAGGCCAACGGCCCTTCAGCTCGTCCATGTCATCCAGCAGCCGGTCGGCGTACTCAGTGATCTTGAAGTACCACTGGTTCAGGCTCTTCTTGGTCACAGGGGTCCCGCATCGTTCGCAGGCACCGTTGACAACCTGTTCGTTGGCCAGCACGGTCAGGTCCTTGGGACACCAGTTGACCGGCGAGTTCTTCCGATAGGCCAGCCCACGCTCGTAGAACCGCAGGAACAGCCATTGTGTCCAGCGGTAGTAGTCCGCGTCGGAGGTGTGCAGCCGCCGGGACCAGTCGGCGCTGATGGCGTAGCGCTTGAAGGATGCAGCCTGGGTCTCAATGTTGGCGTAGGTCCATTCGGACGGGTGCGCATTGCGCTTGATGGCCGCATTTTCCGCAGGCAGACCAAAGGAGTCCCAGCCGATGGGGTGCAGGACGTCGTAGCCCTTCAGCCGCAGGTAACGTGCGACGACGTCGCCCATGGCGAACGCCTCGGCATGGCCCATGTGCAGGTCACCCGAGGGATAGGGGAACATATCCAGCACGTAACGGCGTTCCTTCGAGCCGTCGTCAACAGCCTTGAAGACGCCAAGCTCTTCCCAAACGGCAGGCCATTTGGCCTCCATGGCGGAAAAACTGTACTCGTTCGGTTCGGTACCAGACTGCGTACTCACGTTGACTTGTCCTCGTCCTCTTGGTTGCTACGGCGCACTCCCGGTGGTTGCCGCTTAGACACACAAAAGCCCCTCGACACGGGAGGGGCGGCCGCACGTTACGGAAGTGTTCCGTAGGTGCGGCTAGCTAAGCAGAAGTGCGGACATGGAATTACTTTACCGCAGATCAGCCGGAGGCTTCCCTTGGCATCGTCCAGTCGCATCAGGTTCAGCGCACGTCCTCGTCCACCCAGTCAAAAGTGCGGGTCACCGCCTTCTTCCATAACCGCAGCTGCCGGTCCCGCTCGGAGGAGTCCAGCCGTGGTTCCCAGCGACGGTCCTGGGCCCAGTTCGACCGCAGTTCCGAAAGGTCCTGCCAGAATCCAACGGCCAGCCCCGCTGCGTAGGCCGCGCCTAGTGCCGTGGTTTCGGCGACCTTGGGCCGGATGACCGGGACACCGAGAATGTCTGCTTGGAACTGCATCAACGCATCGTTGGCAACCATCCCGCCGTCGACCTTCAATTCCGCAAGCGGAACGGCAGCATCAGCGTTGACGGCTTCCAGCACTTCACGGGTCTGGAACGCCGTGGCTTCCAGGGCAGCCCTGGCGATGTGTGCTTTCGTGACGAAACGCGTCAGCCCCACCAGGGCTCCGCGCGCATCGGCACGCCAGTAGGGAGCGAAGAGGCCGGAAAATGCGGGCACAAAGTACGCCCCGCCGCTGTCGGGCACCGAGGAGGCCAGCTCCTCGACCTCCATGGCCGAACCGATGATGCCCAAGTTGTCCCGCAGCCACTGAATCAGTGACCCAGCAACAGCTATCGAGCCTTCAAGGGCATAGCACGGTGCGTCGTCGCCAATCTTGTAGGCCACGGTGGTCAGCAGGCCGTTGGCGGATTCGACGATCTCGCTGCCGGTATTGACGATGACAAAACAGCCGGTGCCGTAAGTGTTCTTGGCATCCCCGGCGTCGAAAGCTGCCTGCCCGAAAGTCGCTGCCTGCTGGTCGCCAAGAATCCCGGCAACGGGAACGTGCCGCAGCAGCTGGGATCCATGGACGGTCCCGTACACCTCGGCAGAAGACTTGATTTCCGGGAGCAGAGAAGCCGGCACATCGAAGGCCTCCAGGATGGACCGGTCCCAGGCAAGAGTCTTTAAGTCCATGAACAGCGTCCGGGAAGCGTTCGTGACGTCCGTGACATGGACTCCGCCGTCGGTACCTCCCGTCAGGTTCCACAGCACCCAACTGTCCGTGGTGCCGAAAAGGAGCTCGCCGGCGTCGGCCTTGGCCCGGGCGTCCTCCACATTGTCCAGAATCCATTTCAGCTTCGTTCCGGCGAAGTACGGGGAAAGCGGCAGCCCCGTAGTTGCTTTGAACCGGTCGGTGCCGCCGTCAGCGGCCAGGGCGTCGCAGATAGGCTGGGTGCGCACATCCTGCCACACGATGGCGTTGTAAACCGGTTTTCCGGTGTTCCGGTCCCACACCACGGTGGTTTCGCGCTGGTTGGTGATGCCCACGGCGGCAATATTGTGGCGGGTCAGATTGGCGCGCGCCAGCGCGTTGCCGATGACCTCGCGGGCGTTGTCCCAGATTTCCACCGCATCATGTTCCACCCAGCCTGGCTGCGGGAAAATCTGCCGGTGTTCCTTCTGGCCGGTCGAAACGATCTGCCCTGCATGGTCAAAAATGATGGCCCGCGAGGACGTGGTCCCCTGGTCGATCGCCAGAATGTAGTCGGACAAAGCGGACCTCTTCCCTAGGACAGGACACCGGCGCCGGAGGGCAGCACCGACTGGGCTCGAACCTAGTCCCGCTGCGGGTGGAGGTCAATTCCTGCCAGGCGGCTGTGCGGCTCTTTTACGGCGGTGGTTGGCCGCCGATGCCGGCATTGCTCGGTAGAGTCTTGTATATGGGAACGGCAGATAAAACGGCGCTGAACAACGGCGTCCTGATGGACCAGCTGGGCTTCGGCCTGTACAAAGTTCCGCCGCAGGACGCCGGCGGCCTTTGCTACCAGGCTTTGGAATCCGGCTACCGGCATTTCGACACTGCCGCTCTGTACGCCAATGAAGCGGGCGTGGGTGAGGCGGTCCGCCGGTTCCTCGCCGAGGAACCGGAATTCAGCCGCGACGACATTTTCGTCACCAGCAAGGTATGGAATGACAGCCACGGCTACGACGCGGCGCTGCGTGCCTTTGACGCATCGCTGGCCATGCTTGGGCTCGACTACGTCGACCTGTATCTGATCCATTGGCCGCAGCCGGAACGGGCACTGTACGTGGACACTTACCGGGCCTTGGAACGCCTCTACCATGAGGGACGCGTCCGGGCCATTGGCGTTTCCAACTTCCAACCGGCCCATCTTGAAGAACTGTTGAAAAACTGCGACGTGGTGCCGGCGGTCAACCAGATCGAGCTGCACCCGTGGCTCCAGCAAGAGCAGCTGCGGGAGCTGCACGCTGCTCACGGAATCCGGACGGTCGCCTGGAGCCCGCTGGGGCGGGGGAAAGTTCTGTTCGACCCGGTGGTCGCGGAACTGGCTCAGGAACTGGGCAGGACGCCGGCCCAGATAGTGCTGCGCTGGCACCTGCAGTTGGGCAACGTGGCCATCCCGAAGGCTAGCTCGCAGCAGCGGATCCAGGAGAACTTCAAGGTGTGGGACTTCGCCCTCGATGCTGCAGCCATGCAGCGGCTCGGCGGGCTTGAGCGGAACGGCCGCATCGGTTCCCACCCGGACGAGGTGAACTAGAGCGTGCCTGCCACCAAAGACCGTGCGGTCCGCCGTGCCCTCAGTCTCGGCTCGGGGGAAGTGGCCTACTGGGAGTACCCGGCCCAGACCCCGAACGGTAAATCCGATATTCTGGTCGTTCACGGGTTCCGTGGCGACCACCATGGCCTGGAACTGGTCGCCCAGTCGCTCCCCGGGCACCGGATCATCTCCCCCGATCTGCCCGGCTTCGGCGCCTCCGCACCGTTCTCGGGGCGCCGGCACAGCGTGGAAAGTTACGCGGACTTCGTGGCGGACTTCGCAGCTGCTCTGGAACTGGGGCCGGACACCGTCATCATTGGCCATTCGTTCGGCTCGATCATCGTCAGCCATCATCTGGCCACGCACACGGGTTCGTTCCGGGCAGCCGTGCTGATCAATCCGATCAGCGAACCCGCCCTCAAGGGTCCGAAGGCGGTGGCTTCACGGCTCGCCGAGTTCTACTATTACCTCGCGGCAAAGCTGCCCGAAAAGCCAGGAATGCGCCTGCTGCAGCACCCGCTGATTGTCAGGGTCATGAGCATCATGATGGCCAAGACCAGGGACCGGCAGCTGCGTCGGTACATTCATGGACAGCACGATGCCTACTTCAGCGCCTTCGCCAACCGGGACGTGGTCCTTGAGGCGTTCCGCGCCTCCATTTCCCACGACGTCCTCGAGGTCGCGCCGCGGCTGAAGCTGCCGGTTCTCCTGATCGCCGGCCGGAAGGACGATCTGGGCTCCGTGGACAGCCAGCAGCAGCTGGCGGCGCAGCTGCCTGACAGCCACTTGGAAATAATCGACGGCGTGGGCCACCTCATCCACTACGAGGCGCCGGATATTGCGGCCGCCATGATCAGCGAGTTCCTCGACGGGCTGGAGCGGTGAAGCTTGTCATCGACGCCCGTTATACGCGCACCGACCAGCTGGACGGCATCAGCCGCTATGGCTCCAATCTGATCTCGGCTGCCTCGAAACTGACCGAGGTGCTGATGCTCATCAACGACGAACGGCAGCTGCAGTTCCTTCCCGCCGATGTCCCGTGGGTCAAGATCAACAGTCCCCTCTCCCCTGCCGAACTCCTCGTGGCGCGCCGGATAAATAAACTGGGCGCCGACGTCGTTTTTTGTCCCATGCAGACCATGGGCAGCTTCGGCAGGCGCTACGGCCTGATTCTGACCATCCACGACCTGATCTATTACCGCCATCCCAGGCCGCCGGGATTTTTGCCGCTGCCGGTCAGGCTGCTGTGGCGGGTCTACCACAAGGCGTACTGGCCGCAGCGCCTGCTGCTCAACCGGGCGGACACGGTTGCGACCATCAGCCGGACCACGCGGTCGCTGCTGCAGCAGACCCGGCTCACCCGGCGCGAGGTCAGGATCGTTTCCAATGCCGCCCAGCCGCTGGGACCACCGCGGGATCCGTCGGCGGCCGTGCGCAAGGAACTGCTCTACATGGGGTCCTACATGCCCTACAAGAATGTCGAGACGCTCATCGACGCAATGGCGCTGCTGCCCGGCTACCGGCTGCATCTGCTCAGCCCCATCCAAGGGCCGAGGCGTGCAGAGCTGGCGGACCGCGCGGCGGATGCCGCACAGCTGGTGTTCCACAACGGGATTTCCGACGGCGATTACCTGCGCCTCCTGCACGAAGCCTCGGCGCTGGTCACGCTGTCCAGGGACGAAGGCTACGGGCTGCCGCTCATCGAAGCCATGGCCGCCGGAACACCTGTCATCGCCAGCGACATTCCCATTTTCCGGGAGGTCGCCGAAAACGTGGCGCTCCATGTGGATCCGGACGATCCTGAAGCCTTCGCCGCCGCCGTCCGCGAGCTGGAGGATCCGGAACGGCGGCGTCGTGCATCGGCCGAGGGGGTGCTCCGCGCCGCGGAGTATGACTGGGACAGCTCGGCAGCGCAGCTGATTGGGGCGGCCGAAGAGGTGCTAGCCAGGCGCCGGGCCTGCTAGAGCAGATCCAGGCCGTCGCAGCGGACCTGGACTGGTTCCGCCAACCGTTTGGCGGAGACGGCCGCCTTTCTGGCCCGGAGGGCTCCGGTCACGGTATTCCCCTGCTGGTAGCTGAAGAACAACAGCAGGCGGTGGTGTCCGGCCGGGGCCCCGTAATTCTCCAGCTCAGTGGGGCCCACTGTACGGACGTCGCCGGGGATTTCGAGTCCGGACATAAACGTCTCAATTCCGGCGGTTGAACCGGTAATGGCTGCGATCCTGAGCGCGGGAGGCAGCTGCAGTTCACGCCGCAACGCGAGCTCCCGGGAAGCGGCCCCGGCTGGATCCCAACGCACCAGCTGCCCGACCACCGCGTCATGGTCGGCCGTGATCACTACTGTCCCGCCCTCGGCTGCCGGACGGACCAACGATGCGGCGGTGAACCAGCGGCGCAGGGCATCTTCGGGAGCGCGCAAAGACTCACGGCTCAGCAGCGAGTTGCCATCCAGCAGCAGGGCCGCGGCATATCCGCCGGCGACCGCCGGCTCCGCCCCCGGCGTCGCCACCACCACGGCTTTGCCGGCCTTGACCGTGGCCTTCACGTGATCACCCGCTGAAGAGATGACTGTGGCCCCGGGAAAGGCCCGGCCAAGCTCCTCTGCTGTTCGCGAGGCCCCGATGACCAACGCCCGCAGTCTGCCCGAACCGCAAACGCCGCAGCGCCAGTGGGCGGCGAGCCGGCCGCACCACCGGCAGGTCAGCGCTGTCCCGTAACCGGCTTGTCCCAGCGGTCCTTGGCATTCGGTGCAGCGGGCCGGTGTGCGGCAGTCCTGGCAGGCCATGGCCGGTGAAAAACCTGTCCGCGCGACCTGTACCAGGACGGGCCCGTGTTCGAGTCCTTCCCTGGCTGCCTGCCACGCCGCCTGCGGAAGCCTGGCATGGCGGAGCAGAGGATCGCGTTCCTGCTGGAACGTATCGGCGGTGTTGACGACCCGGGGCGTGAGCGCACGCAATGCCGGCCGGTCAGCCTGCAGGGGCTGAGCCCAGCCGGTTTCAACAAGCCGCTGGCTCTCCGTGCTGCGGGCAATCCCGGCCAGCAAGGCCGCGCAACCGGTTTGCTCCGCGCGCAGCAGCAGGACCTCGCGCGTGTGCTGGTAGGGGGCGCGCTGTTCAACGTACAGATCATCGCCGTCGTCCCAGATCGCAACCAGGCCCAGCTCACGGACCGGTGCGTAAGCCGCGGACCGGGTGCCGATCGCGACCTTGGCGGTACCGTGCAGAAGTTTCAGGTAGTTCCGGTAGCGCGGGGTCGGACCGTCATCGGCGCTCAGCCGCACGAACGCCTCGGCACCAATCGTCGCCTCGAGCGCCTCGCCCAGCAGGTCAAGATCCTTGGCATCAGGGACCACCACCAGGGCACCGCGTCCGCTGGTCAGCGTCGCCGCTACGGCCGCCGCCAACTGGCGTGTCCAGGATGCCGGCCCGTAGGACTTGTGGCTTGAAAGTACCGCCCGTGGCGACTCTCCGGCGGCCAGATGGGCCAGAAACGCCGCAGCGCTTCGGTAGCCGGCAAAGCAAACCGCCGGGTCCGCAGCATCCGCTGGCGCGTTGTCTGCGCCGGCTTCCGGGTCCGGCTCGTCCGACTGCCCCGGGTCTCCCCCTGTCGGTGCGCCCGGCATGAGCCGGCCCGCTGCCGCGAATTCCTTGTCCACCTTGGCCACCCGTGGAGGGATCGCAGCGCGGACGACGTCACTGAGCGTCCCGGCGTACCGCCTGGCCAATGCGCCCGCCAGCTCCAGCAGCTCCGGGGTCAGTACCGGCTGGGCGGAAATTACCTTTGCCAGCGGGCTGAGCCGGACCCCCTCTGCAGCTTCTGCTTTGCGTCCGATGATGTAGCCGCTGATCTCCTGGCCGCCGAAACGGGCTTTGATGCGTGCCCCGGGAACCGCCTCCGCGGCGGCCTCCTGCGGAACCAGATAATCGAAGACGCGGTCCAGATGCGGCACTGCGGACTCGATCAGGACCTCGGCCACCGGGTTCTCTCCGGCCGGCACAGTGGCGCCGCGGGGTTTGGCGGGCGAGGAGAATCCGTGCAGCAGCGACAGCTGGACGGCTTCCTCCCCCGGGGCTGATCCGTCTGTCACGCTGGAATCAGGCGTTGAAGTAGCTGCGCAGAGCCTCGGCCCGGTCGGTGCGTTCCCAGGTGAAGTCTTCCTGTTCGCGGCCGAAATGTCCGTGCGCCGCGGTCTGCAGGTAGATGGGACGCTTGAGCTGCAGGTCGTTGATGATGCCCAGCGGCCGCAGGTCGAAGATTTCCTGGACGGCGTCTGCGATGCGCAGCGGGTCCACTGTCTCGGTGCCGAACGTCTCCACATAAATCCCGACCGGCCGTGCCATTCCGATGGCGTAGGCGATCTGGATTTCGGCCCGGCGAGCCAGGCCGGCAGCCACGACGTTCTTGGCCACCCAACGCATGGCGTAGGCTGCCGAGCGGTCGACCTTGGACGGATCCTTGCCACTGAACGCGCCGCCGCCGTGGCGGGCCATTCCGCCGTAGGTATCCACGATGATCTTGCGTCCGGTCAGTCCGGCGTCCCCCACCGGGCCGCCGATGACGAACTCTCCGCCCGGGTTCAGAATATGGCGGACGTCGGAAACGTCCAGGTTCGAATTGGCCAGCACCGGTTCAATAACGTACTTGGACAGGTCCGCCCGCAGGTGGTCGAGATCCACGCCGGCTTCGTGCTGGCTTGAAATGACCACGGTGTCAACGGAAACCGGCTTATCGCCATCGTACCCGACGGTGACCTGGGTCTTGCCGTCAGGCCGCAGGTACGGCAGCGTGGCGTCCTTGCGGACTTCCGTCAGCTTCTCGGAAAGCCGGTGCGCCAACCAGATCGGTGCCGGCATGAACACCTCGGTCTCGTCGCTGGCGTAGCCGAACATGATGCCCTGGTCGCCGGCGCCCTGTGCATCGTAGTCGTCCTGCTGCGTGCCCTCGCGGCCCTCCAGCGAATTGAACACGCCGGACGCGATGTCCGTCGACTGCTGCCCGATGGACACGGAGACGCCGCAGCGGGCGCCGTCGAAGCCCTTGTCGGAAGAATTGTAGCCGATGTTCAGGATGGTCTCGCGGACAATCTGCGGGATCTCAACGTAGCCTTGGGTCGTCACTTCGCCGGCCACATGGACCAACCCCGTTGTGGCGAGTGTCTCCACAGCGACACGCGAGTCCGGGTCTTCGCGGAGCAGCGCATCAAGAATGGCGTCCGAGATCTGGTCGCAGATCTTGTCCGGGTGCCCTTCAGTGACGGACTCGGAGGTAAAAAGCCGCAGGGGGGAAGCAGAAGAAGTCACAGACATACCTTACTTGGTCTTAAGCCGCAGCTGCCGCGCCTGTCAACAGGCGGCGAGGGGGCGGAATGGTCAGGAGACGAGCTCCGCCGCCACCCGTTCGATGATGGTGCGGGCCACGGTGTCCTTGCTCCCGGCCGCTGTCTGCGGATCAGCGCCGGAATTATCGAGAATGCTGATTGCAGTCTTGTCCTGGCCGAACACCAGATCCCGGCCCACCTGGTTCAGCACCAGCAGATCGCAGCCCTTGCGGGCCAGCTTTTGACGTGCGTAGCCCAACACATCGCTGCTGCTGTCCCCGGTTTCAGCGGCAAAGCCGACGATCAACGCCGGACCCGTTCCGCTGTCGCGCCGGGCCTGGACAATTTCCTGCAGGATGTCCGGGTTGCGCACCAGGGTGATGACCGGATCCGCGGCGTCGTCGCGTTTCTTGATCTTGGTTTCGGCTGCCTCCGCGGGACGGAAGTCAGCTACAGCAGCAGCCATAATAACGACGTCGGCACGCGCCGACGCTTCAAGCATCGCCGTCCGCAGCTGCAGGGCAGTTTCCACCCGCGTAGTCTTGACGCCCTCAGGCGGAGCAACATCCATGTGGGCGGCGACAAGCTCGACCTCGGCGCCGGCGGCCGCCGCGGCCCGCGCCAACGCGACACCTTGCTTTCCCGACGAGCGATTGCCCAAAAAGCGCACCGGGTCCAGCGGTTCGCGAGTTCCGCCAGCGGTGATGACCACACGCTTGCCCAGCAGTATGGTGGTGCCTGCGGCCGACTGGCTTTCGCCGAGCTGCTCAAGGGCGAATTCGAAGATTTCCTCCGGCTCCGGCAACCGGCCGGGCCCGGTGTCTTTGCCGGTCAACCTGCCGACGGCTGGATCCATGACGAGGGCTCCGCGGCCGCGCAGCGTGGCAATATTTGTTTGCGTTGCCGGGTGCTGCCACATTTCGGTGTGCATAGCCGGCACGAAAACCACCGGCCCCCGGGCCATCAGCAGCGTATTGGTGAGCAGGTCATCGGCAAGGCCAGCCGCGGCACGGGCAAGAACGTCCGCGGTGGCAGGAGCCACCACCACCAGGTCAGCGTCCTGGCCCAGCCGCACATGGTTCACGGTGTCCACCGCGTCAAAGACGGTGGTCGACACTGGCTGGCCGGAGAGTGCTTCCCAGGTGGCGCGCCCGACGAACTTCTCGGCGGCCTCGGTCGGGACAACGGTGACCTGGTGTCCGGCTTCCTTAAACAGCCGGAGCAGGGATGCGGACTTGTAGGCGGCGATACCGCCGCCCACACCTAGAATGATCCGCATTCCTGCTCCGTTACCGTGTTGAGTTGTTGCCTGGTACTACTCTGCAGCCGGTTCCGCCGGCTTGGAAACCAGCAGGCCTTCGTTGATCTCGCGCAGGGCGATGGAAAGCGGCTTCTCGTTCAGCTTGGTGTCCACCAGCGGGCCAACGTACTCGAACAGGCCCTCATGCAGCTGCGAGTAGTAAGCGTTGATCTGGCGGGCGCGCTTGGCACCGTAGATCACCAGGGCATACTTCGAGTCCGTCGTCTCCAGCAGGGAGTCGATCGGCGGATTAATGATGCCTTCGAGGTTAGTCGACACTTATTCTCCAAAAAATTCTGTAGGTATCTGCTTCACTGACGGTCGCGGTCTAACGCGGGTTCGGTACGAGCCCCATCAGCGAAACAAGCTCTTCTGCCGCCCGCCGGACATCGTCATTTACGACGGTGTGGTTGAATTCGGATTCGGCAGCAAGTTCCAGTTTAGCGGTTTCCAGCCGTTGCTGCTGTTCCTCCGGCGTTTCTGTGCCACGGCCCACCAGGCGGCGGACCATTTCGTCCCAGCTGGGCGGCGCCAAAAAGACGAAATTCGCCTCCGGCATGCTTTCCTTCACTTGGCGGGCGCCCTGCAAATCGATCTCCAGGAGCACCGATTTCCCTTCCGCCATCGCCTGCTCCACGGTGTTCCGGATGGTTCCGTAGCGGTTGCGACCGTGGACTACGGCCCATTCGAGCATGGCACCATCGGCCACCAGCCGGTCAAACTCCTCGGCGGCGACGAAATAGTAGTGGACCCCGTCCACCTCGCCGGGGCGCGGTGCCCGCGTGGTAGCGGATACCGACAGCCAGACCTGCGGGTAATGGTCGCGGATGAAAGTGGAGACGGTTCCCTTGCCGACGGCGGTGGGACCGGCCAGGACGGTGAGGCGGGGTTTATCAGACATGCTTTCCATCTGTTGCAGGATCTATTGTGATTCCAGAAGTTCGATCAGGGCCTTGCGCTGGTGCACGCCCAGACCCCGGACCCGCCGGGTTGGGGCGATTCCGATGCTTTCCATTATGGCCGCGGCCCGGACCTTGCCGATGCCCGGCAGCGCCTCGAGCAATTCGACGACCCGAAGCCTGCCGATCGATTCAACATTCTTCGCCGTATCGATGACCTCGGCCACGCTGACCCGGCCGTCTTTAAGCCTGGCTTTGATCTCGGCCCGCTCGGCTCTGGCCGCGGTGGCCTTGTTTCGGGCTGCAGTGCGTTCAGTATCCGACAGCGGTTTCAGGCTCACAGGCTTCTCCACATCGTATCGCTGGCCGCAGCCGCGGCTAGGAAGTAATCAGCTTGCACTGAACCTATCCGCTAGCGCCCGGGAAAATCAATCCTCCCCGGAGCCCGATCGCTGCAGACCTCAGTCCGCAAGCATTTCCATTGTGCTGTCGACTGCCGAACGCAGGCCCTGCGGGTCCGGTCCGGCCCTGAGGATTTCCCGGCTCGAAGTCGCCAGTACATTGCCGTAGGCCCGGCCGAAGGTGCGTCGCAGGTCCGCGCCGGTTGCACCCTGCGCGCCGAGACCGGGCGCCAGGACCGGACCGTTGAGCGCGGCCAGATCCAAGCCCAGCTGCGCAGGCGCGTCCGCAACCGTGGCACCCACCACGAGGCCCACGGACCCCAGCGTGCCGTCGCGGTCCGCGGCAGCATTGTCAGCCGACGCGGCCTCCACAATCCGGCGCGCAACGGAGTCTGCGCCGCCGGCATGCTGGACGCTGGCGCCTTCAGGATTCGACGTCAGGGCCAGCACGAACACGCCCCGCCCCGTTCCGGCAGCCAGATCAAGGGCCGGCCGCAACGACTCGTAGCCAAGGTACGGGCTCAGCGTCACGGCATCCGCGGCCAGCGGCGAGCCGTCTGCAAGCCAAGCCTGGGCGTATGCGGCCATGGTGGAACCGATATCGCCGCGTTTGGCATCGGCAATAGTCAGCACCTCGGCCGCCGCCGCGGCGGCGAGAAACTTCTCCAGGGCCGCAAGGCCTCGTGAGCCGTGGCGCTCGAAGAGCGCCACCTGCGGCTTGAGCGCGGCAACGCCCTCCCCCACCGCCTCCAGCACGGTGAGGGAAAAGCGTTCCAGCCCATCGGCGTCGTCGTTCAAACCCCAGGACTCCAGCAAGGCCGGATGCGGATCGATGCCCACGCACAGCTGTCCGTGTTTCTGCATGGCGGCCCGCAGCCGCGCCCCGAAGGACGCGGCGGGTCCGGAGGCGGCGTCAGGCATCGACGGCGGCCTTCAGCTTCAGGGCGTGCTCCTGCAGGCTGGTGACGTCCCACTCGTACTGGCGCATGGCTTCGATGGCCTGGATCGCCGCGCCGAATTCGGACACGGTGGTGATGACAGGCGTACCTACCGAGGTTGCGGCGGCGCGGATCTCGTAGCCGTCCCCGCGTGCCTGTCCACCCGAGGGGGTGTTCAGGATCAGGCCGATGGCACCTTCGGTGATCAGATCCACTATGGTGCCTTCGCCGTCGGGGCCGCGGCCTTCGGCAACCTTGCGCACGGTGGTGGACTGGATGCCGTTGCGCCGCAGCACTTCGGCGGTGCCGCCCGTGGAGAGGATTTCGAAGCCCAGATCGACCAGCAGCTTCACGGGCATGATGATGGAACGCTTGTCCCGGTTCGCCACGGAAACGAACACCTTGCCGGACGTGGGCAGGGCGCTGTTGGCGGCGGCCTGGGACTTGGCGAAGGCCGTGTCGAAGTACTTGTCGATACCCATCACTTCGCCGGTGGAACGCATTTCCGGGCCGAGCAGCGAGTCAACAACCGTGCCCTCGGGAGTGCGGAAGCGGTTGAAGGGCAGCACGGCTTCCTTCACGGCCACCGGTGCATCCAGCGGCAGGGTGGAACCGTCCCCCGTCTCCGGCAGCATCTTGTAAGCGGTGCGCAGCTGGTGGATGGTCACGCCGGTGCCGATCAGCGCGGCGGCCTTGGCCAGCTGGACGCCGGTGGCCTTGGACACGAACGGCACGGTACGGGAGGCACGCGGATTGGCCTCGATGACATACAGCACGTCCGAGGCGAGGGCGAACTGGATGTTGATCAGACCGCGCACGCCGACACCCTGGGCGATCGCGAACGTAGCCTCGCGGACCCGTTCGATGACGGAAGTGCCGAGGGTGATCGGCGGCAGGACACAGGCCGAGTCGCCGGAGTGGATGCCGGCTTCCTCGATGTGCTCCATGATTCCGCCCAGGTACATGTCCTTGCCGTCATACAGCGCGTCGACGTCGATCTCAATGGCGTCTTCGAGGAAACGGTCCACCAGGACCGGGTGGTCCGGGGTGATTTCCGTGGCGTTGGCGATGTAGCGCGAGAGGTTGGGCTCGTCGTAGACAATCTCCATGCCGCGGCCGCCCAGTACGTAGGACGGGCGGACCAGCACCGGGTAGCCGATTTCGTCGGCGATCTTTTTTGCTTCCTCGAAGGAGACTGCGGTCCCGTTCTTCGGGGCTATCAGACCGGCCGCGTCGAGCACCCGCTGGAAGGCACCGCGGTGCTCGGCCAGATCGATCGCTTCGGGCGACGTGCCAAGGATGGGGATGCCCGCGTCGGCCAGTGCCTGGGCCAGCTTGAGCGGGGTCTGGCCGCCGAGCTGGACGAAGACGCCCATCACGCCGCCGGTGCGCTCTTCAGCCGCGATGACCTCCAGCACGTCTTCGAGCGTCAGCGGTTCGAAGTAGAGACGGTTGGAGATGTCGTAGTCCGTGGAGACGGTTTCCGGGTTGCAGTTGATCATGACCGTCTCGTAGCCGGCACTGCGCAGGGCCATGGTCGCGTGCACGCAGCTGTAGTCGAACTCGATGCCCTGGCCGATCCGGTTCGGGCCCGAGCCGAGGATGATCACGGACGGCTTGGCGTGCAGCTCGACCTCGTCCTCCTCGTCATAGGAGGAGTAGTGGTACGGCGTGTAGGCCGCGAATTCCGCTGCGCAGGTATCCACGGTCTTGAACACCGGGCGGATGCCCAGTGCGTGCCGCACGCCGCGCACTACGGCCTCGGGGGTGTTGGTCAGCTTGCCGATCTGCTCGTCGGAGAAGCCGTGCCGTTTGGCGAGGCGCAGGATCTCCTCGGTGAGGGCAGGCGCATTGCGGATCTCGGCGGCGATCTCGTTGATCAGCTGCAGCTGGTCCAGGAACCACGGGTCGATGCCGGTGGCTTCGTACAGCTGTTCCACGGTGGCGCCGCCCAGCAGGGCGCGCTGGACCTGTGACAGCCGCTCGGTCGTGCCGGTTTTGGCCTTTTCCAGCAGTTCCGGAACCTCGAAGTCGTTGACCGGATCGAAGGTCAGCTGCGCGTCCTTCTGCTCCAGTGAGCGCAGGGCCTTCTGCAGCGCTTCGGTGAAGTTCCGGCCCAGCGCCATGGCCTCGCCGACGGACTTCATGGTGGTGGTCAGTGTCGGATCGGCCGCCGGGAACTTCTCGAAGGCAAAGCGCGGGACCTTGACGACAACGTAGTCCAGCGTCGGCTCGAACGAAGCCGGCGTCTTCTGGGTGATGTCGTTGGGAATTTCGTCCAGCGTGTAGCCCAGGGAGAGTTTGGTGGCGATCTTGGCGATGGCGAAGCCGGTTGCCTTCGAGGCCAGGGCCGAGGAGCGGGAAACGCGCGGGTTCATCTCAATAACGACGACGCGGCCGGTATCCGGCTCGATCGCGAACTGGATGTTGCAGCCGCCGGTATCGACGCCGACCTCGCGGATCACCGCGATGGAAATGTCGCGCAGCCGCTGGTATTCGCGGTCCGTCAGGGTCAAGGCGGGCGCCACGGTGATGGAGTCCCCGGTGTGCACGCCGACCGGATCGAAGTTCTCGATGGAGCAGACGACAACCACGTTGTCGTTCTTGTCCCGCATCATCTCGAGCTCGTATTCCTTCCAGCCCAGGATGCTCTCTTCGAGCAGGACCTCGCTGGTGGGGCTGTACTGGATGCCGGCGCCGGCAATGCGGCGCAGGTCCTCCGCGTTGTACGCCATTCCGGAACCGAGACCACCCATGGTGAAGGACGGCCGGACCACCATCGGGTAGCCCAGCTCATCGGCTGCCTTGAAGGCCTCATCCATGGAGTGCACGATGATGGACTTGGCGGACTCGGCGCCACAGCGTTCCACGACGCCCTTGAACTTCTCCCGGTCCTCGCCGAGTTCAATGGCTTCGATGTTGGCGCCGATGAGTTCGACGTTGTACTTGTCCAGGACGCCGTTCTTGTCCAGCGCGATGGCGGTGTTCAGCGCGGTCTGGCCGCCCAGGGTCGGCAGCACGGCATCCGGGCGTTCCTTGGCGATGATCTTCTCGACGATCTCGGGAGTGATCGGCTCGACGTAGGTGGCGTCGGCGAACTCAGGGTCCGTCATGATCGTGGCCGGGTTGGAGTTCACCAGGATGACCCGCAGGCCTTCCTCCTTGAGCACCCGCAGGGCCTGCGTGCCGGAGTAGTCGAATTCGGCGGCCTGTCCGATGACGATGGGGCCGGAGCCGATAACCAGAACGCTTTTGAGGTCTGTTCTCTTGGGCATTAGTTTTCTTCCTTGGCGTCGCTGGCGACGGCGACAGTTGTATCGGTGTCTGCAATAAGTGCTTTGGAGACGTCGGCAGCATCCGTAGTGCCGGGATTCTTCTTTTCGGCCGCCATCAGATCAATGAAGCGGTCGAAGAGGTAGGCCGAGTCATGCGGGCCGGCTGCGGCTTCGGGGTGGTACTGGACCGAGAAGGCAGGGATGTCCAGGCAGGCCAGGCCCTCGACGACGTCGTCGTTGAGGCTGACGTGGCTGACCTCGACCCGGCCGAAGCGTTCTTCCGGTGCGCGGGTGACCCCGTCGGTGGGAGCGTCGACGGCGAAACCGTGGTTCTGGGAGGTGATCTCCACTTTACCGGTGCGGCGGTCCATCACCGGCTGGTTGATGCCGCGATGCCCATAGCGTAGTTTGTAGGTGCCGAAGCCCAGGGCCCGGCCCAGAATCTGGTTGCCGAAACAGATGCCGAAGAACGGCATCCTGGCGTCCAGGACGTCCCGCAGCATGCCTACTTGAGTGTCAGCGGTGGCAGGGTCGCCGGGGCCGTTGGACATGAAAACGCCGTCGGGATTCACTGCCTGGATGTCTGCCAAGGTTGCGCTGGCAGGCAGCACATGCACGCGCACGCCACGTTCGGCGAAACGCTGCGGCGTCATGGATTTGATGCCGAGGTCCAGTGCGGCGATGCTGAAGCGCGGTTCACCTTCCCAGCCGTGATCTGCCGGCTCGACCACATAGGCGGCATCGATGCTGACCTCCTCGGCCAGCCGGGCGCCCTCCATTGGAGCCTGTCCGTTGACCTCGGCCAGCAGCTCCGGCATGGGCCGGGCGGCTTCCTCGCCGGAGAAGATTCCGGCCTTCATGGCGCCGCGTTCGCGCAGGTGCCGCGTGATGGCCCGGGTGTCGACGCCCTGGATGCCGATGATGCCCTGTTCGATCAGTTCCTCGTCCAGGCTGCGCTCGGAGCGCCAGTTGGACGGCCTGCGGGCGGCGTCGCGGACAATGTAGCCGGCAACCCAGATCCTGCGGGACTCCGCGTCCTCGCGGTTGACGCCGGTGTTGCCGATGTGCGGAGCGGTCTGCACCACCAGCTGGCGGGCGTAGGACGGGTCCGTGATGGTTTCCTGGTAACCGGTCATGCCGGTGGCGAAAACCGCCTCGCCCAACGCCGTGCCCTGGGCACCGTAGCTGCGTCCGCGGAATGTGCGGCCGTCTTCAAGAATCAGCAGCGCTGCATTCGAGGAAGTTGTTTGATGATCTGTCACTGTAGTTCCTAGTCTTCGTCAGGTGCAGCAGTAGGTAGGTAAGAGTTCAGGTGCGCCAGGAGCGGCTTTTTCTCCTCGGCGTGGCGGTTGCGGAACGCGGTGTCCACGTCCTGCCCGCCCAAATTCCAAGTGATCACGGCCAGTCCGTCTTTCTCCACGAACTTCCCGATCATCCCGCTTTCGGACCGTACGGCCCTGATGCTTCCGGCCGGGATGTAGACGTCCGTGGCACCGCGTCGTTCGAACAGCAGTCCGTGGTCGTAGAGGCGCAGCAGGGCGCCGGAGCGGATCCCCAGGCCATGGACCGCAAGGCGGTCCAGCCAGTCCCCCGCCGTCGTCGTCACGACGTACTGCCCGTCATACGCCGCGGATGGATTATCGACGTCGTCCGGAATCTGGGGCAGCGGGGCGATGTCCTGCTGCCGCTTGAGCCTGCTGCGCCAGCCGACAAAAACCAGCGCCAGCAGGACGATGATCAGGCTCAGTGTGAGGAGCCCGGGGCCAAGATATTCCACTGGAGCTACTCCCCCTCTGCGGTCCGCGGGGTGTTGAGGCTCCCGTCCAGAACGGTGGGGTGGCCCTGGTAGAAGGTTGCCACCACGCGGCCCGGAAGCTCCCGGCCGGCGAACGGCGAGTTGCGTCCCATGGTCGCCATCTTGTTCGGCTCAACCGTCCAGCGCGCCGCCGGGTCGATCAGCGTGATGTTGGCGGCGGAGCCGGTCTCCAGCGGCTGGCCCTGGTCCTGCAGCCGGCCGATCTGCGCCGGCATCAAGGAGGTAATCCGGGCGAAATCGTCCCAGCCGATCAGACCCGACTCGATCATGGTGTGCTGGACCACGGAGAGCGCGGTCTCCAGTCCGGTCATGCCCATCGCGGCCTGCGCCCACTCACATTCCTTGGCTTCGCTGGGATGCGGGGCGTGGTCGGTGCCGATGATGTCGATGGTGCCGTCGGCCAGTCCCGCCCGCAAAGCCTGCACGTCTTCATCGGTGCGCAGCGGCGGGTTCACCTTGTAGACCGGGTCGTAGCTGCGGACCAGTTCGTCCGTGAGCCACAGGTGGTGCGGAGTGACCTCGGCCGTGACCTTGATGCCGCGCTGCTTCGCCCAGCGGATGATCTCCACGGAACCGGCGGTGGAGACGTGGCAGACGTGCAGCCGGGAGTCCACGTGCTGGGCCAGGAGCACGTCGCGGGCAATGATGCTTTCCTCGGCGACGGCGGGCCAGCCGGTCATGCCGAGCACGGCGGAGACATCACCCTCGTTCATCTGGGCCCCGTCCGTCAGCCGGGGTTCCTGGGCGTGCTGGGCGATGACGCCGTCGAACGCCTTGACGTATTCCAGCGCCCGGCGCATCAGTACCGGATCGTGGACGCAGATGCCGTCGTCGGAGAAGACCCGGACGCGGGCGCGCGAATCGGCCATCGCCCCGAGTTCGGCCAAGCGTTCGCCGGCCAGTCCGATGGTCACGGCTCCGACCGGACGGACATCGGTCCAGCCGGCCTTGCGGCCCAGGGTGTAAACCTGCTCGACGACGCCGGCTGTGTCCGCCACGGGCGAGCTGTTCGCCATCGCGTGGACGGCGGTGAAACCACCGAGGGCGGCGGCCCGGCTGCCTGTCTCCACGGTCTCGGCGTCTTCACGTCCGGGTTCGCGCAGGTGGGTGTGCAGGTCCACCATCCCCGGCACGGCCACGAGGCCCTCGGCGTCGATCACGGTGGCACCGGCGGCGCTGAGCCCGGTGCCGGTTTCGGTGATGACCCCGTTGCGGATCAGCAGGTCGGTCGCGGCGCCGCTGCCGATTGCGGCTCCCTTGACCAGATAGGCCGTAGCTTCGTTGGGTGCTGTAGCGGTCATCGCTGGGCCTCCTGGATAGTTGCGGGTGCGGTGTGGGTCTCGCCGGAGAGGAGCAGATAGAGGGCGGCCATGCGTACTGAGACGCCGTTGCGCACCTGCTGCAAGACAGTGGAGCGGGGCGAGTCCGCTGCGGCTGCGGATATTTCCAGTCCGCGGTTCATCGGGCCCGGATGCATGATGATCGTGTCCGTCAGGCCGTGCGAATCCAGCGCCTGGAGGCGGCGGTCATCGAAGCCCCAGCGCCGCGAGTATTCCCGGGTGGACGGGAAGAACGCGGCGTTCATCCGTTCGCCCTGAAGGCGCAGCATCATGACGGCGTCCGGGCCGGTTGCCAGGGTTTCGTCCAGGTCGTAGCTGACGGTGCAGGGCCACTTCGCGACGCCTACCGGAAGCAATGTGGGCGGAGCAACCATCGTGACGTCGGCGCCCAGGGTGCGCAGCAGCCAGAGGTTGGAGCGCGCCACCCGGGAGTGGAGCACATCGCCGACAATGGCCACTTTCATGCCGGACAAATCCGTGCCGAGGGAGGCCGTACCGTTGATGCGCGCCCAGTTGCGGCGCATGGTGAACGCGTCCAGCAGCGCCTGCGTGGGATGTTCGTGCGTGCCGTCACCGGCGTTGACCACGGCAGCGTCGATCCAGCCCGAGGCCGCGAGCCTTGCCGGCGCGCCGGAGGCCCAATGTCGGATAACGACGGCGTCGGCCCCCATCGCTTCGAGCGTCTGCGCGGTGTCCTTGAGCGACTCGCCCTTGGACACGGAGGATCCCTTGGCGGCGAAGTTGATCACGTCCGCCGACAGCCGTTTAGCGGCCGCCTCGAAGGAGATCCGCGTACGCGTTGAGTCCTCGAAGAAAAGGTTGACTACGGTACGGCCGCGCAGGACGGGAAGTTTCTTGACCTCGCGGTCGGACACGGCGGCCATTTCTTCGGCGGTATCCAGAATCCGTACGGCGTCGTCCTTGCCGAGGTCTTCGGTGGAGAGCAAATGCCTCATGCGGTGCGGTCCTCGATCACTACTTCGTTGACGGGCCGGCCGTCCACGGTATCCGTCTCGGCCAGGTGCACCCGCACCTTTTCGGCCGAAGACGTCGGCAGGTTTTTGCCCACGTGGTCCGCGCGGATTGGCAGTTCGCGGTGGCCGCGGTCCACCAGGACGGCGAGTCGGACGATGCGCGGACGGCCCAGGTCAACGAGGGCGTCGAGGGCGGCGCGGATGGTCCGGCCCGAATAGAGCACGTCGTCGACGAGCACCACGACTTTGTCGTCGATGCCAGTAGCGGGAAGCTGGGTGGGCAGCGGAGCCCTGGTCGGCTGGCGTTTGAGATCGTCACGGAACATGGTGACGTCCAGCTGGCCGGTAATGTCATCGGCCTTCACACCGGGATCGGTGGCCGCAATTTTAGCGGCAAGGCGGCGGGCCAATGGATAGCCGCGGCGCGGAATGCCCAGCAGAACAAGATCCTTGGATCCCTTGTTCGCCTCGAGAATCTCATGGGCTATACGAGTGAGGGCGCGGTCGATGTCCGCTTCGGCAAGAACTACACGGGCTGGTTGCGGCGATGGCGCCGCGGCTGACGTGCTCATATTGTTGCCTCCTCCTTCCCCGCCTCACAGGACGGATTTAAAGGCTGGTTGCGTAGTCAAAACTATCACAGGGCCAGGGGCGGACAGCCCAAAAACGCCCGAAGGTGGCCCCCATCACGGGGACCACCTTCGAAGCTCGATCAGGCCTGCCTGCAGCCGCAGTCAATCACGCCAGCAGGGTCGGCTTCAGTTGCTGCAGCCGGCCGAGGAGACCGTTGACGAACGACGGCGATTCATCCGTTGAGAGCGTCTTGGCCAGTTCGACTGCTTCGCTGACCGCTACCCCATCCGGAATATCTTCGTTGTACAGCAGCTCCCAGGAGCCCACCCGCAGGATGATGCGGTCCACGCTGGGCATCCGTTCCAGCGGCCAGCCTTGGGAGTAGGTAGTCAGGAATTCGTCGATCTGGGCCTGCATGGCTACGACGCCCTCAACGATGTCCACCGTGTAGGGGTTGATAACCTGATCCGTTTTTTCGCGGCGGTCCCGAAGCGCGTCGAACGCCGAAACGGAACGCTGCTCCGCTTCAAACAGAACATCGACGGCGCGGCGCCGGGCTTTGCCGCGTGCGGAAGTGGGTGCACTCACTAGTCGTTAACACGTCCCAGGTAATCGCCGCTGCGGGTATCAACCTTGACCTTGGTACCGGTTTCCAGGAACAGCGGAACCTGGATCTGGTAACCGGTTTCAACTGTCGCCGGCTTGGTTCCGCCGGTGGAGCGGTCGCCCTGAAGGCCCGGCTCGGTGTAGGTGATTTCCATGGTCACGGAGGCCGGCAATTCGATGTACAGCGGCGTACCGTCGTGCATCGCGATGTTGACCTTGATGTTTTCCAGCAGGAAGCTCTCGTCATCGCCGACAACGGGGCCCGGCACGGTGACCTGGTCATAATCCTGCACGTCCATGAAGACGAAGTCGTCGCCGTCCTTGTACAGGTAGGTGTAGTCGCGGCGGTCAACCGTAGCGGTCTCGATCTTCAGGCCTGCGTTGAAGGTCTTGTCCTGGATCTTGCCGCTGACAACATTCTTGATCTTGGTGCGAACGAAAGCGCCGCCCTTGCCCGGCTTGACGTGCTGGAACTCGATGACGTTCCACAGCTGGCCGTCCAGCTTCAGCACGGTGCCGTTCTTAATGTCGTTGGTTGTCGCCACAGTTTCTCTTTCGTCGATACAACTTGTGTGTGGAAAGTTCATCGGTAATTCTACCTGCTGAGCGCAGACCAACTATTCGGCGATCTCCTGGTACGCGGCGAAGAGCAGCGAAGTGTCCGGAACATCGAGGATTGCCGGCTTTTCCAGAGCGTCCAGGACAACGAACCGCAGCAGGTCTCCGCGGGCCTTCTTGTCCCGCTTCATTCCGTCCAGCAGCGCCGCCCAGCGGTCACGGCGATAGGTGACCGGCAGTTCCAGGGACTGGAGGATCCGCTTGTGCCGGTCCGCTGTTTCATCGTCCAGGCGGCCGACCATCCGCGAGAGCTCGGCGGCAAATGTCAGGCCTACCGATACTGCCGCCCCATGACGCCAACTGTAGCGCTCTGCGAGTTCTATGGCATGGCCCAGGGTGTGGCCGTAATTGAGGAACTCCCGACGGCCGGCTTCCTTCAGATCGCTGGACACAATCTCCGCCTTGACGGCGATAGAGCGCTCCACCAGCTCCCGCACCACAGCAGATTCGGGGTCTGCGACGGCATCCGGTGCTGCCTCGATGAGGTCAAGAATGGCGGCGTCCGCGATGAAACCGCATTTGACCACTTCCGCCATGCCGGTGAGCAGCTCATTCCTGGGCAGGGTAGCCAAGGCGTCCAGATCAGCGAGCACTGCCGCCGGCGGATGGAAGGCGCCAACCAAGTTCTTGCCTTCGGATGTGTTGATCCCGGTCTTCCCGCCGACCGCTGCGTCGACCATGCCAAGCAGGCTCGTGGGGATGTGGACCACCCTCACGCCCCGCAGCCAGGTAGCGGCAACAAATCCGCCCACGTCGGTGACCGCCCCTCCGCCGACCGTGACGATGGCGTCGGACCGGGTGAAATCGTTCTGCCCCAGCACCTGCCAGCAGAAGGAAGCGACCTGGATGTGCTTGCCCTCTTCGGCGTCGGGAATTTCCGCGGTCAACGCGGTGAATCCGGCCGCATCCAGATCCTGGCGCACCGCATCGCCGGTGGCACGAAGCGCGCGCGGATGGATGACCAGCACCCTGCGCACACGCTCGCCGAGAATGCCGGGCAGCCGACCCAGCAGGCCATTGCCCACAACGACGTCGTAGTTTTCGTTCGGGGAGCTGCCGGTGACCTTAATGACCTTTGGGTCGCTGATCGGGTTCGTCAACTGTTTTGCCTTTCGTTGAGCAGTGCGGAAAGTTCTTCGACCAGCTCTGCTTGTGATTTGTTCCGCGTGGTCAGGACCAGGTCCGCCAGCTTCAGATACGTTGGACGGCGGCGTTCGGCCATCTCGACCCATCGGGCCGCGGCATCCCCCGCCAGCAGCGGCCGGCCGGTGTCCCGACGGATCCGCGGAAGCACTGTATCCAAGTCGGCATCCAGAAACACCACGCGGCAGTTGGCCAGCAGCTGCTGGGTGCCGGTGTCGAGTATCGCTCCCCCGCCCAGCGAGATCACGCAGGGATCGCCCGCAGCGGTGAGCAGTGCGGCAACTTCACGCGCCTCAATTTCACGGAAGCCGCGTTCGCCTTGGGCACTGAAGATCGAGGGAATGCTACCGTGTTTGGCCACGATTTTCTTGTCGCTGTCGACAAACTGAAGACCATGGCGGGCTGCGAACAACTGGCCCACCGTGGATTTGCCTGATGCCATCGGGCCGATCAGCACCAGATGGCGGTCTAACGCCATAGCCATGGAGTCGGGCACTAGCTGCCGATCGAATCCAGCGATTCCGGAATAGCCTCAATGAAGCTGCGCATGTTGCGTGCCGTCTCTGCTACCGAATCGCCGCCGAACTTCTCCGTAACCGCCTGCGCGAGCACCAATGCGACCATGGCCTCGGCGACTACGCCGGCTGCCGGGACGGCGCACACGTCGGAACGCTGGTGATGGGCCTTGGCATCTTCGCCGGTGCTGACATCGATGGTCTTCAGAGCGCGGGGAACGGTGGCGATGGGTTTCATGGCGGCGCGCACACGCAGCGTATCGCCGATGCTCATGCCGCCCTCGATGCCGCCGGCACGGTTGGTCGAACGCACGATGGTGCCGCTGGAATCGCGGACGATCTCGTCATGGGCGGCCGAACCCCGGCGGCCGGCGGTCTGGAAACCGTCACCGACTTCAACGCCCTTGATCGCCTGGATGCCCATCAGCGCCGCGGCGAGCCGTGCGTCGAGGCGGCGGTCCCAATGCACATAGCTGCCCAGCCCCGGCGGCAGGCCGTAGGCCAGGACCTCGACAACCCCACCCAGGGTCTCGCCTTCCTTGTGGGCAGCGTCAACCTCCTGGACCATGGCCAGCGAGGTCTCGGCGTCGAAGCAGCGCAGCGGATCTTCGTCCAGCGCAATCACATCGGAGGGAAGCGGCACCGGACTTTCCTCGGGAACGGCAACCCGTGCAATCGAAACCGTGTGGCTGACCAGCTCGATGCCCAGAGCCTTCAGGAAATTGGCGGCCACGGTGCCAAGGGCCACCCGGGCAGCGGTCTCGCGGGCGCTGGCGCGTTCCAGGACGGGACGGGCTTCATCGAACCCGTATTTCTGCATTCCGGTGAAATCCGCGTGGCCAGGCCGCGGACGCGTCAGCGGCGCGTTGCGGGCCAGTTCGGCCAGCTCCACGGGATCAACCGGATCCGCTGACATGATCTTTTCCCACTTGGGCCACTCGGTGTTGCCCACCTGGATGGCCACCGGGCCGCCCTGGGTGCGTCCGTGCCGGACGCCACCGGTGATGGTGACGGCGTCTTGCTCAAACTTCATGCGTGCGCCGCGGCCGTAGCCGAGCCGGCGTCGGGCCAGGGCCGCCTGGATGTCGGAGCTGTTGAGCTCCACTCCGGCAGGGACGCCTTCAATAATTCCAACCAGGGCCGGACCATGGGATTCACCGGCAGTTAACCAACGCAGCATGGAAACAATACTGCCATGTCCACGGCACCGCTTTAACGCCGGGGCGCGCCCACAGCGTCACACATCACATTTATGACTTGATCCGGTTCGGCCAGCTCCATGCCCGTGAACAGTCGTACTTGCTCGACGGCCTGGTAGATCAGCATTTCCAACCCGGGAACGATTGCGCCCCCGCGTTGATTCCAGACAGAGGCGATCCGGCTGGGCCACGGATCGTAGGTGACGTCCAGCAGCACCTGGGAGTCCAGCCGTGCTCCCGAGGCATCCAGCCCATCCGCGATGGGGTCGGCTGCGCGCGGGGGCAAGGTGGAAACCACCACTTGTGCCGAAGCCAGCTCGGCCATCACGTCATCCCAGCTGGCCACCCGGCACTCCAGCCCTGCGTTACGTGCGACGGCCAGGACAGGGCTGGCCTTCTCCGGGTCGCGCAGGCAGACGCTCAGGCTGTTCACTTGCAGTCCGGCAAGGGCGGCGGCCGCAGCCGCGGCGGTGCCGCCACCGCCGAGGATGACTGCGTGGCCGCCCGGGGTAGCGCCGGCATGGCGCAGCGCCTCAATGATGCCGGCTACGTCGGTGTTCTGCCCGGCCAATCGAACCGTACCGTCCGGCTGCCGGCGCACCACCACGGTGTTGAGAACACCCAGGGAGCGGACGAGGTCACTCGTCTCGTCCATCAGCGGCACCATGGCTGCCTTAAGCGGCATCGTGACGGACAGCCCGGCCCAGCAACTGCTCTCCCGCACACCTGCCACGAACGCCGGCAGCTGTTCCGGGGTCAGGTCAATGGCCTCATACGCACAGTCGAAGCCGAGCAGTTCGTAAGCGGCCCCGTGCAGCAGCGGGGACCGCGAATGACTGATCGGATGGCCCAGAACCGCGGCCCTCCGGGCAGGCGCCGGCTCAGCCACGGCGAATGACCGTGGAGTCGGAATTTCTTAGTTGCAACGGCCTTCCTCCTGCTCGCTGCACCAGTTCAGATATTCCTTGGTGAAGGCGTTGTGCTCGGCAAGCGTCTCGGAGAACTTGGTCTCCCCGGTATCCAGATTCACCGTTACCCAGTAGTAGTACGGCACGTCATCCGGATTGGCCGCGGCATCGATGGCCGGGCCGCCCGGGGAATTAATCGGCCCCACGGGCAGACCGGTGTGGGCGTAGGTGTTGTACGGGTTGGACTTATCCGCCTTCTCTTCGGGCGTGATGTCGTAGCCCTTACGGCCCAGCCCATAGGTGACCGTGGCGTCGGACTGGATCAGACCGTTCGTCTCCGTGTTGTCGGGTTGCAGCCGGTTCTCAATGGCACCGGCAACCGCGCCATAATCGGCCTCGCCTGCCTCCGCCTCGATGATGCTGGCGATGGTCAGCACGCGGAACTGCTGGTCGGCGTCGGTAATCCCGTCCGCTTCCAGACGCTCGATCGTGTTGCCGATCATTTCGCGCAGGATTTCCTCTGCGGTGATATCCAGCGGGAACCGGTATTCGGCCGGGAAGAGATAGCCCTCCAGGTTCCGTGCCTGCTCGGGCAGACCCAGTGCCTGCGGGTCCTCGGCCAGTTTGGCGAATTCGGCAACGGGGATCCGGGTCCCCTCGGACAGGGCCTTGAACACTTCTTCCTGCCGCCAGGTCCGGTTGATGGCCGCGTAATGCACGCCTTCGTTGCTTTCCTCCAGCAGGATCGACGCCGCTGCAGCGGCCGGCATGCGGTACTTCAGCGGGTACTGCCCCGGCTGGATCTCCCGGCCTTCGGCCTGGTTCGAAACCTCATCGACGAAAGTATCGGTGGAGGCAACAATGTCCTGCTCCACCAGCGAAGCGGCGATGGCGAGAGGACCGGCGCCCTGTTCAACCGTGAACGTTACCTGGCCTTCACCGGGACCTTCATAGTCTTTGAGCTCGTTCATGCCCAGCAGATTTTGCAGTAACAAGACGACGCCGATCAGGCCTGCCGCGAAGACGCCAAAGACCACCAGCATGATGATGTTGCGCCGGCGCCGACGCTGCCGCTTGATCTTGTTTCGACGGCTGCGCTTGATCACCGGCGTCTCGTCGTAGAAGACGCCAGGATCATCGTCATGCCCATGGGCCAGGTGATCGGCCTCATCGACCAACTCGTCAACGGGCTGTTGTTCCGGATACGGAGGATGCTCCGGATAAGTATTGCTCACCGTCTGCTCTCACCATCGCTGTCATGTACGTGTGGAATCTTCGTCTCCTCTTCCAATGCCTGGGCTCCCCTGCGGACTGAATCCGGAACGGCCACAGGACTCCCCACGTCCCGTCCAAGCGCGCGTTGCATGTCCAGCGCCTGCTGGAGTATTTCGACTGCTGCAACCTGATCAACAACTTTACGATGTTCACGGCTGCTCATGCCAGCGCTGTGAAGAGTGCGATGCGCCGAGACTGTAGTCAAACGCTCATCGATTAGATTCACTGAAACCGCCAGGCCTGCATCGGCAAGTGCCTGTGCCAGCAGATCCGCGTACTCCCGCGCCATCTGGGTGGAAGCAGACTCTCCGCCCTTCATGGTGCGCGGGAGGCCGACGAAGACCTGCACCGCGGAACGCTCGGCAATCTCCCTCACCAGCACGCGGATGTCGCTGTTCTTCTTCGCATCGCGCTTCAAAGTGCGGATCGGCGTCGCCAGGATGCCGCCGGGATCGGAGCCGGCCAGACCGACCCGAGCCAGTCCGACATCGACCCCGAGTTTTGTTCCGGCTGGCGCCTCTGAACTGGACACTTAAGGTCCTTAGCCCCGGTTAGCCACGGCATTGACGACGGCGGTGATCGCCTCATCAATTTTCGTTACGTCCGTGCCGCCGCCTTGGGCGACGTCGTCCTTGCCACCGCCGCCGCCGCCGAGTACGCCCGCAGCAGTCTTGACCAGCGCACCGGCCTTGACGCCTGCGGCACGGGCTGCTTCGTTGGTCGCCACGAGAATCAGCGGGCGTCCGTTCGCCACGCCCGTCATGGCGACGGCAGCCGGGTCTGAACCGAGCCGTGCGCGCAGGTCCAGAGCGAGGGACCGCAGGGCATCCGCTCCGCCCAACTCCCCGGCATTGTGCGCCAACAGCCGTACGCCGGCGACATCCTTGGCTTTTTCCACGAGGGAGGCGGCCGAGGCAGCCAACTGTTCCTTGCGCAGCCGGTCCAGTTCCTTCTCGGCAGCCTTGAGCTTGGCCAGCGTGGCAGCGATACGGTCCGGCAGCTGCGGACCCGGAACCTTGAGCATTTCCGAAAGTTCGGTGACCAGGGCGCGTTCGGCTGCCAGGTGGCGGAAAGCCTCCATGCCCACGAACGCCTCCACACGGCGGTTGCCGGAGCCCACCGACTGCTCGCCGAGCAGCGTCAGGCTGCCGATCTCCGCAGTGGCATCCACATGGGTACCGCCGCACAGCTCACGCGACCACGCGCCGTCGATCTCCACTACGCGGACCTTGTCCCCGTAGGCTTCGCCGAACAACGCGGTTGCGCCGAGCGCCTTGGCATCGGCCAGGCTCATGACCTTCGTCTCAACCTGGTAATTGTTACGGATGGCCAGGTTGGAGACTTCCTCGATTTCCGATTTGGCCGCGGCACTGATGCCTTCGCCCCAGGAGAAGTCGAAGCGCAAGTAGCCTGCCTTGTTGAAGGAGCCTCGCTGCAGCGCCTCCGGACCGAGGATCTGGTGCAGGGCGGCGTGGATGATGTGCGTGCCGGAGTGGGCCTGCTCGCCTGCCTGCCTGCGCTGCTGGTCCACCGCTGCCAGGACCTTCGCATCCGCAGGGATCTCGCCCTCGCGGACAATGGCCTTGTGGACGCTGAGTCCCTTGACCGGGCGCTGGACGTCGAGGACCTCAACCACAAAGCCGTCGCCGGTGATAAGTCCGACGTCGGCGGCCTGGCCGCCCGCTTCGGCATAGAACGGCGTCTCGTTCAGGACCAGTTCGATTTCCTCGCCCTGGCTGGCGAAGCCGACCGTGGCTCCGCCGCTGACGATGCCGCGCACGGCGGACTCGGTGGCCAGCTCTTCGTAGCCGGTGAACACGGTCTCGCCGCCGGCGAGCAGCTCGTTGAAGACGCGGACATCTGCATGGCCGAGCTTCTTGCCCCGGGCGTCGGCCTGGGCACGCTCGCGCTGCTCGGTCATCAGGCTGCGGAAGCCGGCCTCGTCGACCTTCAGCCCGGCTTCCTCGGCCATTTCCAGCGTCAGGTCGATCGGGAAGCCGTAGGTATCGTGCAGGCTGAAAGCGTCTTCGCCCGAGAGCGGCTTGCCGGCGGCCTTTGACTCCTTGACGGCTTCCTCCAGGCGTGCGGTGCCGGAGGCGATGGTGCGCAGGAAGGCCTTCTCCTCGGCGTATGCGATACGGCTGATCCGCTCGAAGTCGGTGGCGACAACGGGGTAGGTTCCCTTCATCGCGTCCCGGGACACGGGCAGCAGCTCCGGCAGGCAGGCCTGTTCGACGCCCAGCAGACGCATGGCGCGGACGGCACGGCGGATCAGGCGGCGCAGCACGTAGCCGCGGCCCTCGTTGGAGGGGGTCACGCCGTCGGAAATCAGCATCAGGGCCGAACGGATGTGGTCGGCCACCACGCGGAGGCGCACGTCGTCGGTGTGGTGTGGGTCCTCGTCGGTCTCGGCGCTGGTGTATTCCTTGCCGGAGAGCTCGGCGGCCTTGTCCAGGACGGGGCGGACCTGGTCCGTCTCGTACATGTTCTCCACGCCCTGGAGGATCATGGCGAGGCGTTCCATGCCCAGGCCGGTGTCGATGTTCTTCTTGGGCAGCTCGCCAAGGATCTCGAAGTCCTCCTTGCCGATGCCCTCGCCGCGCTGGTACTGCATAAAGACCAGGTTCCAGATCTCGATGTAGCGCGTTTCATCGGCAATGGGTCCGCCCTCGATCCCGTATTCGGGTCCGCGGTCGTAGAAGATTTCGGAGCAGGGGCCGGCGGGGCCGGGCTGGCCGGTGGACCAGTAGTTGTCTTTCTTGCCGGACTTCTGGATCCGCTCGACGGGCACGCCGATCTTGTCGCGCCAGATCTGCAGCGCCTCGTCATCCTCCTGGTAGACGGTGATCCAGAGCCGGTCGGCGGGCAGGCCGTATCCGCCGTCTTCCACGGGGGAGGTCAGGAGCTCCCACGCCATCGTAATGGCGCCTTCCTTGAAGTAGTCGCCGAAAGAAAAGTTGCCGCACATCTGGAAGAAGGTGCCGTGCCGGACGGTCTTGCCGACCTCTTCGATATCGGCCGTGCGGATGCACTTCTGCACGCTCGTGGCGCGGTTGAACGGCGGTGTTTCCCGGGCGGTGAGGTACGGAATGAACGGCACCATGCCCGCGACGGTGAACAGCAGCGAGGGGTCCGGCGACACCAGCGACGCCGAGGGCACCACGGTATGTCCCTTGTTCTCGAAGAAGTCGAGCCAGCGGCGAACGATCTCATGGGACTTCATGGTGCCTAAATACCCTTCCGGTGAAACAAAAATGCGGCGCCGCTTCCCGAAAACGGGAATGCGCCTAGGAAAATCTAGCGGTTGTTGACGTGATCTGCGGAATCGATTCCCAGGGCGGCGCGCAGATCCGCTTCACGTTCGGTCATGCCGGTGCGGAACGTGTGGGTGAAATCCGCAACGCTGTCCGCCAGGGACGCGACCGCACGGTTCAGCCCCTCGGGCCCGAAAGTCTGCTTGGTCGCGGAGATCTTGCGGACCGCCAGAACGCCAATGGCGATTCCCGCGCCCATCCAAATAAGCCGTTTCATCTGTTTCCTCCCTCAGCCTTAGCGGCTGCGACGGCCTTTGCCCTCGGTAGTTCTGCCGGACTGGCCGCGCGAGTTGAATGCGGTGCGTACGCCGTAGGAGAAGGCTGCCACCTTGATCAGCGGCGAGCCGATCGTCGCAGCGACCAGCGAGGACAACGCGGAGACATTGGCCGAGGCGTCCGAAACGTTGGACGAGATGCCATCCACCTTCCGCAGCTGCTCATTGGTGGTGGTCACCGTGGTGGTCACTTCATCGATCAGCGGCGTGGTGCCGTCGCTGATGGAGCGGATGGCTACCCGAAGTTCGTCAAAGACTTTCCCCAGCTTCCATACCGGTATGGCCAGCAGGGCCACCAGCACCGCGAAAACGCCCGCAGCGATGAGACCGGCGATATCTCCACCTGACATGGGAGGGAACTCCTTTGTTTGGCATATTTTCAAACCCACCCGCGGGCGGATCCGGCTAACGACGACGGCGCCTGGCACTCGTTGCTTTCGGCGCACCTGTAAGTACATTACCTACTGAACAGCCCGCGGCGCGTGCCACGGGCTGTTCGGTGAGGTTTCCGCCCAAGAGCGGTATGCAGTTTTACGCTGCCCAACTTCCAGGGAGGATTAGCTCCCGGAAAGGTTTAGCGTGCGTAGTATTCAACCACCAGCTGCTCTTCGCAGGTTACGGGAACCTCGGAACGCTTGGGGCGGCGGACCAGGCGGGCCTGGAGCTTCTCCAACGTAACGTCAAGGTAGGCCGGAACGTTCGGCAGAACGTCGCGGTGTGCGCCGGCTGCTGCAACCTGGAACGGCGGCATCTTCTCGGAGCGCTCGTGGACGTGCACCAGCTGGCCTTCGGAAACGCGGAAGGACGGACGGTCCACGCGCTTGCCGTCAACCATGATGTGGCGGTGCACAACCAGCTGGCGGGCCTGGGCGATGGTGCGGGCGAAGCCTGCACGCAGGACCAGGGCGTCAAGACGCATTTCCAGCAGCTCGATCAGGTTTTCACCGGTCAGACCGGCGGTGTTGCGGGCCTCTTCGAAGACACGGGTCATCTGTGCTTCGCGGATGCCGTACTGGGCACGCAGACGCTGCTTTTCGCGCAGACGTACGGCGTAGTCGCTGTCCTGCTTGCGACGGGCACGGCCGTGCTGGCCGGGACCGTACGGACGGCGCTCCATGTACTTTTCGGCCTTGGGGGTCAGGGCAATACCAAGGGCACGCGAAATGCGGACCTTGCGGCGGGCTCGTGTGTTGTTAGCCACGATGTCCTTCCAATTCATGCGGTGAGGTGATGTTGCTGGCCTCCATGTGTGGAGAGCGTTGGTCAACCGCTGCCTTCAGCTACAGTCCGGCTTGCTCCCATGCACGCGTGCACTCCTGCGAACACAGGGGTTTCCGCTAAGAAACCGTGCACGTGCAGGAGTGGATTGCGGCACCGAAGAGTCGGCTTGCCAGTCAGCGCACAATTCTAGCACCTATCCGGGTTCGGATTAGAGTTATCGGATGCGAGCCATTCTTCAACGGGTCAGCCGGGCCAGCGTCAGCGTGGACGGAAAGGTAGTCGGAGCCATCGACGGTCCCGGCCTGCTGGTGCTCGCCGGCGCCACCCACACCGACACTGCCGCCGACGCCGGGGCTCTGGCCGAGAAGATGTGGCGGCTTCGGATTCTCGACGGCGAAAAATCCTGTGCCGACGTCAACGCGCCGCTGTTGGTAGTCAGCCAGTTCACGTTGTATGCCGATACCCGCCGGGGCCGCCGGCCTTCCTGGTCGGCTGCGGCGCCCGGGGACGTCAGCGAGCCGCTGCTTGAGAGCTTGGTCGAGCAGTTGCGCGGACTCGGCGCCACCGTGGAAACGGGAGTCTTTGGCGCGATGATGGAAGTATCGCTGGTCAACGACGGCCCCTTCACCATCAGCCTGGACACCGCGGACTTTGCCAAGCCGCGCCACGGCTGAACTGCGTACGGAAGCCGGAATCCGCCGTCGTTATTCGCCGCGGATGATTTTGCGCAGCCGTTCCAACCGCGCCGAAATCTCGCGTTCGACGCCGTTCCCGGTGGGCTCGTAGTAATTCCTGCCTACCAGATCGTCCGGCGCATACTGCTGCTTGGCAATGCCGTGCGGGGCATCGTGGGAATAGATGTAGCCCTTGCCATGGCCCAGCTGCTGCGCGCCGCGGTAGTGCGAGTCCCGCAGGTGGGCCGGCACGCCCTGCCCGCGGCCGGCCCGGACATCGGCGACGGCGGCGTTGATCGCATCATGCGCGGCATTGGATTTGGGCGCGGTGGCGATGTGGACCACGGCCTGCGCCAGCACCAGCCTGGCTTCGGGCATGCCGATCAGCTGCACAGCCTGCGCGGCCGCCACCGCTGTCTGCAGCGCCGATGGGTCCGCCATCCCCACGTCCTCGGAGGCGGAGATCACGATCCGGCGGGCGACAAACCGCGGGTCCTCCCCCGCCTCGAGCATGCGCGCCATGTAGTGCAGCGCGGCGTCCACATCGGAGCCGCGCATCGACTTGATGAAGGCGCTGGCAATGTCATAGTGCTGGTCGCCGGCGCGGTCATAGCGCAGGGCTGCGCGGTCCATGGCCCGCTCCGCGTGCGACAGCTCAACGCGGACGGGGCCTGCCTCTCCGGAATTTTCTGCCTCGCCCCAGGCCACTCCCGCAGCCGCCTCCAGTGCAGTCAGGCCGCGGCGTGCGTCGCCGGCGGCCAGCCTGACCAGGTGTTCCAGCGCCTCATCACTGACCTCCACCCGGCCCGCCAAGCCGCGCTCGTCCGTCACGGCACGCTGGAGCAGCCCCTCGATGTCCTCGGTGGTCAGCGGCTTGAGCGTCAGCAGCAGCGACCGGGACAGCAGCGGCGAGACAACGGAGAAGGACGGGTTTTCGGTGGTGGCGGCAACCAGCACCACCCAGCGGTTCTCGACACCGGGCAGCAGCGCGTCCTGCTGGGCCTTGTTGAAACGGTGGATCTCGTCCAGGAACAGCACGGTGGTGGTCCGGTGCAGGTCGCGGGCCGTCAGCGCCTCGTCCATCACCCGGCGCACATCCTTGACGCCGGCGGTGATGGCGGAGAGTTCCACGAATTTCCGGCCCGGCCCCCTGGCAATGACGTGCGCCAGCGTGGTCTTGCCGGTGCCCGGAGGCCCCCAGAGCATCAGCGACGAGGGCCCTGCAGGACCGGTTGCCTGTCCGCCGGCGGCCAGCAGCCGCAATGGCGAGCCCGGCTGGAGCAGATGCTGCTGGCCCACCACCTCGTCCACGGTCCGGGGACGCATCCGCACCGCGAGCGGGCTGCGGGGCCGCTCAATGCTCCCCGCGCCACGTCCGGAACTGCCGCCGGGGCCGGCTTCTTCGTCCCGGTCATCTTCCGTGTCGCTGCCGGCACTGAACAAATCACTCACACTGCCTAGGCTATCGCTTATGGCACGGACCAAGACCATCTACCTGCCGCCAGGCCGACTCCGGGCCTGGGCGGACAAATTCGCCGCGGACCACGGCGATCCGCTCTGTGAGGTCAACAGTCCCAGGCCAGGTGGCGGCGTCGTTCTTTCATGTCCTGACGGCTTTGCTGTCAGACTCGGCCTGCCGTGGGAGCAACTGATCCCGGAGCTGAGTGCGGAAGGGTGGCCGGAGCAGCTTGCCGCCGCTGCGGCGGACATCGGAACCTGCGGGCTGATCCTGCTGCGCCGCGGCGGCTACAGCGTCGGTACGTCTGAGCAGGGGCAGCTGATCTGGTCCAAATCCGGCACCCGGTATGTACAGTCCCGCACTGCCGCCGGAGGCTGGTCGCAGCAGCGTTACGCCCGCAGGCGCGCCAACCAGGCAGACTCGCTGGTGCTGACCGCGACCGAGTACGTGGCCGGCCACTTCCCTGCAGCCAAACCGTCGTGCCTGGCCACCGGCGGCGACAAGGACCTGCTGCGCCAGCTGCTGGCCGATGCACGTCTGGCCGGTCTCGCGGCGCTGCCGGAGACACATATCGAGCTGAACGCCGACCCGCGGCAACGGCAACTCGCCGAGGTCGCACGGGAGTTGGCGGGCATCAAGGCGGTGATCACGTGGCCGGTGCCCGGCTTCAACAGCTCCGCTTGAGGCGGCCGTGCCAGGCCGATAAACGAGGCGGCCGCTTAACGGACTGCGCCGCCCGGCCTGCCCCATGGGCTGCCGGACGGCGCAGTCGTAACGCAGGTCAGCTTTGGACGCTGTCCTTTACAGAGTGCTGGGCAGCATCCTTCTGTCCGTCCTTGGAGCCATCCTTGGAGGCGTCCTTCGGCTTGGGCTTGAAGTCGATGCCGGCTTCCTTGCGCTGCTGCGGGGTGATCGGCGCGGGGGCATCGGTCAGCGGGTCGTGGCCGCCGCCGGTCTTCGGGAAGGCAATGACGTCGCGGATGGAGTCCGAGCCAGTCAGCAGCTGGACAACGCGGTCCCAGCCGAAGGCGATGCCGCCGTGCGGGGGCGCGCCGTACTTGAAGCCCTCGAGCAGGAAGCCGAACTTGCTCTGGGCCTGCTCCTGGTCGATCCCCATGACGGCCAGGACGCGTTCCTGCACGTCCCGCTGGTGGATACGGATGGAGCCGCCGCCGAGTTCGTTGCCGTTGCAGACAATGTCGTAGGCGTAGGACAGGGCGTTCGCCGGGTCCTCATCGAAGGTGTCCATGAACTCGGGCTTCGGCGAGGTGAAGGCGTGGTGGACGGCGGTCCAGGCACCCGCGCCGACGGCCACGTCGCCCGATTCGACTGCTGCCGCGGCCGGTTCGAACAGCGGGGCGTCGACGATCCACACGAAGGCCCAGTCGCCGTCGTTAATCAAACCGGTGCGGTGGCCGATCTCCACGCGGGCGGCACCCAGCAGCGCACGCGCCGAGGACTTGTCGCCGGCGGCGAAGAAGACGCAGTCGCCGGGCTTGGCGCCCACGGCATCCGCGAGGCCGGCACGCTCGGTGTCGGTGAGGTTCTTGGCCACCGGACCGCTCAGCGTTCCGTCTTCCTGGATCAGGACGTAGGCCAGGCCCTTGGCGCCGCGCTGCTTGGCCCATTCCTGCCAAGCGTCCAGCGTGCGGCGGGCCTGGGAGGCACCGCCGGGCATGACCACGGCGCCGACGTACGGGGCCTGGAAGACGCGGAAGGTGGTGTCCTTGAAGAACTCCGTCAGCTCGGTCAGCTCCAGGCCGAACCGCAGGTCAGGCTTGTCGGACCCGTACTTCGCCATGGCATCGGCGTAGGTCATGCGGCGGATCGGGGTGGGGATCTCGACGTCGATCAGCTGCCACAGCGCCTTCACGATGCTCTCGCCCAGCGCGATGATGTCATCCTGCTCGACGAAGCTGGCCTCGATGTCCAGCTGGGTGAATTCCGGCTGGCGGTCGGCGCGGAAGTCTTCGTCCCGGTAGCAGCGGGCAATCTGGTAGTACTTTTCGAAACCGCCCACCTGCAGCAGCTGCTTGAACAGCTGCGGGGACTGCGGCAGGGCGTACCAGGAGCCCGGATCCAGGCGCGCCGGCACCAGGAAGTCGCGGGCGCCTTCCGGGGTGGAACGGGTCAGCGTCGGGGTTTCGATTTCCACGAAACCGTCCTGGTGCAGCAGCTCGCGCGCCACCCGGTTGGCCTCCGAGCGCAACCGCATGGCGGCGGCGGGGCCGGGACGGCGCAGGTCCAGGTAACGGTGCTTCAGGCGTGCTTCCTCGCCGACCTCGACGTGCTCGTCGATCTGGAACGGCAGCGGATCCGAAGTACTGAGTACGACGACGGAATCGGCTATGACTTCGATCTCACCGGTGGCCAGGGCCGGGTTTTCGTTGCCTTCGGGCCGCTTCTCGACCGTGCCCTTGATCTGCAGCACGTATTCGTTGCGCAGGGCGTGAAAGACGTCCTCTTCGCGCACCACAACCTGGGCAATGCCGGAGGCATCACGCAGATCCAGGAATGCCACGCCGCCGTGATCACGCCGGCGGGCCACCCAGCCGGCGAGGGTTACGGTCTGTCCAATGTGCTCAGCCCTCAGCGAGCCGAGGTCATGTGTGCGCAGCACAGCATTCCTTTCAGTAAAACTTCACCGGCGCTATCGCGGAGGCTTCCGCCCCGGGCCGGCTGTGATGTGACTAGAGTGTTCTTAAATGGGTCTTGAACGAGTTTACCGTTGATCGGGCTTGGGTCCCGACACCGGACCGGCAGCCGCAGGATCGACCCGGAGCGCCGATGCCTGGCGGAACCAGGAACAGACGGAGGCAAACTTTGAGCAGCGAATCAGCCCTCGAACGCAGGCTGGGCGGTGTTGACGCCACCACGGTGGGCATCGGTTCCATGGTGGGCGCCGGCGTCTTCGTGGTCTTCTCCCCCGCCGCCGCGATAGCCGGCAACTGGCTGCCGCTGGCGCTGGCAATCGCCGGTGTTGTTGCTTACTGCAATGCGATGGCCTCGGCCCAGCTGGCCGCGGTCCATCCCACCAGCGGAGGCACCTACATCTACGGCCGCCGCCAGCTCGGCGAATGGCCGGGCTTCCTGGCGGGCTGGGGCTTCATCACCGGGAAGGTGGCTTCCTGTGCCGCCATGGCGCTGGCCTTCGGCCTCTACGCCGCCCCGGAATTTGCGACGGCGGCCGCGGTAGCCGCCGTCGTACTGCTCACCGGCGTGAACCTGATGGGGATCACCCGCACGGCCTGGGCCACGCGCTGGATCGTGTCCATTGTGGTGGCCATTCTGGTTTTCGTGATCGTGGTCGCCTTCGACGCGGAGCCCATCGGCCAGAATATGCCGGTTGACGGTGCCTCGCCGTACGGGATCCTGCAGGCCGCCGGACTGTTTTTCTTTGCCTTCGCCGGCTACGCCCGGATTGCGACCATGGGCGAGGAAATCCGCGACCCGAAGAAGCTAATCCCGCGCGCCATCCTGGCGGCCCTGATCGTCACGCTGGCTCTCTACGCCGTGCTGGGCCTGGCGTTGCTGGACTTCATGGGTGCGGGCCTGCTGGCCGCCACACCCGCCCCGTTGCTGGCGGTCGGCGAAGCTGTCGGCGGCGGCGTTGGCACCACCGCCGTAACGATTGCGGCAACGCTGGCCTGTCTGGGCGCACTGCTCGCGCTGATTGCCGGCGTCAGCCGCACCATGTTCGCCATGGCCCGGGAGGGGGATCTGCCGCGTGCCTTTGCCTCGGTCTGGGAACGCTTCAAGGTTCCCTACCTGGCCGACCTGGCCGTCGCCGCCGTCGTTATTTTCCTGCTGCTCACCCAGGATGTCCTGGCCGTGGTGGGCTTTTCCAGCTTCGGCGTGCTGATCTATTACGCGGTCACGAACGCGGCCGCACTGACCCTCACGGAGCGGCCGTGGCAGGCGCCCAAGGCCTTGAACTGGCTGGGCCTGGCCGGCTGCCTGGTCCTGGCGTTCACCCTGCCGCTGTCCTCGGTGCTGACCATGACGGCGGTGCTGGCGGTAGGGCTGCTGGGCCGGGCAGTGCTCAAACCCGGCCGCCGGCGCAGGCCCCACGCCTAGTCGCCCGGGCCGCGGCCGCTACTGGGCGGAAGTGATCTGCGGGATCAAGTCCTCTGCCGGCGGGGTCCAGGTCTTGGGATCGGCCGCAACCTGTTCGCCGGAACGGATGTCCTTGACCTCGTGGTTGAGGTTGCCGTCTTCGTCGGTGCTGAACCAGACAAAGGGGATTCCCCGGCGGTCCGCGTACTTGATCTGCTTGCCGAACTTCTCTGCCTTGGCCGCAACTTCCACGCTGATGCCGCGCCCGCGCAACTGCGCCGCAATATCCTGCGCCTGCGACCAGCTGCCGTCGTCGGCCAGCGTGACCAGCACGGCGGTGGGCACGTGCCGGGAGGCCGAGGCGAACTCCTGGCTGAGGATCCGCATCACCAGCCGGGTCACGCCGATGGACAGGCCCACACCGGGGAACTTGCGGTTTCCCTTGGCGGCGAGGGCGTCGTACCGGCCGCCGGAGCAGATCGAGCCGAGCTGTTCGTGTCCGACCAGGACCGTTTCATAGACGGTTCCGGTGTAGTAATCGAGCCCGCGGGCGATGCTCAGGTCCGCCAGGACGCGTCCCGGTGCGCGGTGCGAAGCTTCACCGATGACCTGTTCGAGCTCGGCCAGGCCCTCGTCCAGCAGGTCGTTGCTCACGCCGAGGGCACGCACCTCCTGTGCAAAGGAGGTGTCTTCGCTGCGGATGGAGGCCAGCTTCAACGCGGCCTCGGCCTGCTCCGCGGTGGCACCGAGCTCTTGCTGCAGCAGCTCGGCAACCTTCTGGGGCCCGACCTTCTCAAGCTTGTCGATGCTGCGCAGGACCCCGGCGGTATCGTCCAGCCCGATTCCACGGTAGAAGCCCTCCGCCAGCTTGCGGTTGTTCACGCGAAGCTTGAATTCCGGAATGGGCAGAGCGCCCAGGGCTTCCACGATGACCAGAGCCAGCTCCACGTCGTAACGGAACGGCAGCTCACCGTCACCCACCACGTCGATATCGGCCTGCGTAAATTCGCGCGCGCGGCCCTCCTGCGGGCGTTCCCCGCGCCAGACTTTCTGGATCTGGTAGCGGCGGAACGGGAAGGCGAGGTGTCCGGCGTTCTCGACGACGTACCGGGCAAACGGCACGGTCAGGTCGAAGTGGAGCGCCAGTTTGTCCTCCGCCTTGGCGCCCTCTTCGTCCGCCTGGAGCCGGTGCAGGCCGTAGACCTCTTTGTCGATCTCGCCCTTGCGCAGCAGCTGCTCCACCGTCTCCACGGCGCGGGTTTCAATGGAGGAGAACCCGTGCAGTTCAAAGGTCCGCCGCAGGCTGTCCAGCACATGCTGCTCCACGAGCCTCTCCTGCGGAAGCCATTCCGGGAAACCTGACAGGGAGGCCTTACGTGCCATGCGGGGATATCTCCTAAATTGTGGGTCGAAAGACTCATGCGGGCTGACTACTCAGGATAACGGGCCCTTTGGCCCGCGAATGCCTAAACTGGCTGCCGGACCATTTTAAGGGCAGGCAGCAGTCCCGGCCCAAAGAATTGACCATCCCATCCGCCGAGGTGGGACCAGAGGGGAAAGGTAGGGCCCGGTGGCCGCCAAGAGCCAGGACCGCGAAACAAAGCGTCGCATTGCGCAGATGGAGGCCAAACGCGCCCTGCGTGCAGATCAAATGAAGCGGCGCAAGCGCGACAACATTATCGGCGGCGTGACTATCGCTGTCCTGGTCATCCTGGGTGTGCTGCTCCAGCTGACGGTATTCGGCACCAACCCCACGGCGCGCGAGGTTGACCAGGTACGCGAGGGTATCGAAGAGCCGATACCCGGCGACTCTGCCTCCCCTGATCCCGCCGGCGCACAAACGAATGCGGCCCATATCCCTTCCGCGGATCTGGCGCGCGGCCAAGTACTCACCGGCACGCTGTCCACCAGTGCCGGCGACATCGGTGTTGAGCTCGACGGCGAGGCTGCGCCGCAGGCCGTTTCGGTGTTCAAGTCCTTGGCCGACGAGGGCTTTTTCGCGGGTAAGACGTGCCACCGCCTCACTACCGCCGCTTCCATGGGCGTGCTCCAGTGCGGCTCCGTGGACGGCCAAGGCGGCGGCGACCCGGAGTTCCAGTGGGGTCCGGTCGAAAATTCGCCGGAATCCGGCCTGTATCCTGCCGGCACAATTGCCGTCGCGCGCGGCCAGAGCACTTTCAGCAACGGCAGCCAGTTCTTCATTGCCTACAAAGACAGCACGATTCCGCAAGATACCGGTGGCTACACGATTATGGGTAAGGTAACCACAGGCCTCGACGTGATCCAGGAGATTGCCGACGGCGGCGTCAAAGAAACCGGCAGCCAGGACGGACAACCTAAAATACCAGTAACGATTGATGCGTTTACTCTAGATTGATCTAGTGAAGTACCTGGTGCGCGCACCTGCGGTGGGTGCACCGAACAACGAGTGAAAGAGTTTTAGCGGTGACAGACAGTCAGAAATCCGACGAAACAGTTGACGGCACGGCCTCCGAAACGCCAAAGCCGCCGACGCCGGCCAGCATGAAACCGTCCGCACGGCCTCGCCCGACACCGGCAGCAATGGCACCGAAGCATGCTGCGGCCTCTGCGGTACAGACCGTTGTCGCTGCTCCGCCGGTGCACAGTACGCCGCTTTCCGAAGCCGCCAAATGGGGCCGGGTTGCCGAGGACGGGCACGTTTTCCTGATTCTCGACGGCGAAGAACACCCCGTCGGGCAGTATCCGGATGCCCCGGCGGACGAAGCGCTGGCCTACTTTGTGCGCAAGTATGACGACGCCGCCGCACAGGCAGCGCTCCTGGAGCAGCGGGTGGAGGCGAAGGCGCCGTCCACCGACATGCACAAAACCCTTGAGCATCTGAGGGCACAAGTTGCGGAGCGCCACATGATCGGGGACATCCCGGCTCTGGAGGCACGGCTGGATAGCCTCGACACCGCGATCGCTGCGCTGCAGCGCAGCGAAAAGGATGCGCAGGAAGCGCAGCGCTCCGCCGAACTGGCTGCACGTGAGGCCATCGTCGCCGAAGCGGAATCCATCGCCGGCAAGGACCCTGCCACGGTGCAGTGGAAGACCAGCAGCGCACGGATGAACGAGCTGTTCGAAACTTGGAAGAGCGCGCAGAAGAACGGCATCCGGCTGGGCCGCGGCACCGAAGATGCGTTGTGGAAACGCTTCAGGTCCGCACGCACGGTCTTTGACCGCCATCGCCGCGCCTACTTCAGCCAGCTGGACAGCGACAATGCTGCCGCCAAGGCGGCTAAAGAAGCGTTGATCGCGCGAGCCGAGGAGCTCTCGAACTCCACAGACTGGGGACCGACCGCCGGCGAGTACCGCCATCTGATGGACGAATGGAAAGCTTCCAAGCGTGCCAGCCGGAAGGATGACGACGCGCTCTGGGCCCGTTTCCGTGCCGCCCAGGACAAATTCTTTGCCGCACGCCAGGCCGCTAACCAAGTCATCGATCAGGAGTATGCCGCCAATCTGGTGGTCAAGGAAGCGCTCGTAGCCGAGGCGCAGGCGCTGCTCCCGATCACCGATCTCGGCGCCGCCAAGAAGGCCCTCCAATCCATCAGGGACCGTTGGGAAGAAGCCGGCAAGGTGCCGCGCGGGGACATGCAGCGGATCGACGGGGGCCTGCGCAAGGTCGAAGACGCTGTCAAGGCAGCCGAAGACGACCAGTGGCGGCGCAGCAACCCGGAAACCAAGGCCCGTACCAACAGTGCTTTGAGCCAGTTGGAGACGGCCATTGCGGGTCTCGAAGAGGATCTGTCCAAGGCTGAACGGCAGGGCGATGAGCGGAAGATTGCCGACGCCCGCGAGGCTCTCGAGGCTCGTCGGCAGTGGCTGAATACCTTGCAGAAGTCGGCACAGGACTTCTCCTGAACGATCCAGCCGAATAACTGACCGGGCGGCCTGAGCCACCCGATCTACACACCGTCTGAGGGCGGAGCCGCTTTTCCACAAAGGGGTTCCGCCCTCTCTCGTTGGTCAGCGGGCTTTGACAAGCTGGCATCATGACCATGGGAGAGCACCGGCAGCAGCCTTCGACGACCGTTCCCGGCACCAGCTCCCAGGGAGGCGGCCTGCTCTATGCCGGGCGACCGTTCAGCCTTGCCGAACTGCAGGCCATGGCAATCGATGGCCTGGTGGTCAATATTTACGGTCCTGCCTACGTCGCCGCCGGCGAACCCGTCACCTCCGTACACCGTGCGTTAGCTGCACATGCGGCCTTGCCGCAGCCCATCCGGCACAAAGTGGTGCTCGGGAGACTCACGGCAGCTTGGGTCTACGGCTGCTCGCCGCCGGGCAACAAGATCACCGTCCTGCTCGACCACCGCTACCGGGCCACCTCACAGGGGAGGCACCGAAGTATCCATCTGCACGAAGTCGCGCTGGGGCCGCTGGACACGTTGAATATCTCGGGCGTCCAGATCACTTCTCCCCTGAGGACGGCGCTGGATATCGCCGTCTACGCCCGTGACGAAGACGCGGTCCGGATCCTGCTCGCCTTATCCTCCGACCCCGGGCTGAAGTGCCCCTTGGGCTACATCCGGCAGGCCCTGCAGATCCGGGAGCGGATGCCGGGCAAGAACGTGGCCCTCCGGCGCTTGGCAGCCGCACTCGACCTGCGGAAACAGCAAGCCGGAGGAACCACTTAGATCCGGCGGCGGGCGTCCGTTGTGCGGTACACGTCGAACACTCCGTCGATGCGGCGGACCGCGCTGAGCACATGGCTCAGATACTTCGGGTCCCCCATCTCGAAGGAGAACCGCGAGATCGCCAGACGGTCGCTTGAGGTGTGCACGGTGGCGGAGAGGATGTTTACGTGGTTCTCGGCCAGCACGCGCGTCACATCGGAGAGCAGGCTCTTGCGGTCCAGCGCCTCGACCTGGATCTCAACGAGGAACACGCTGGACTTGGTCGGCGCCCACTCAACATCCACGATCCGCCCGGGCTGGTCCCTCAGGTCAGACACATTCCGGCAGTCGGAGCGGTGGACGGACACACCGGATCCCCGCGTCACAAACCCGATAATCGGATCCGGCGGCACCGGCGTGCAGCACCGAGCCAGCTTCACCCAGACATCACCCACTCCGACCACGGTCACGCCGGAGTCCGAGGTCTTCGGGCGTTTGGGGGCGGTGGAGATCGGTGCTTCCATCTCCTCGGCCGCCTCAGTGCCGCCGAGCAACGCCACCAGGTGTTCGATGACGTTCTGGGCCGAGGAATGACCGTCCCCGACGGCAGCATAGAGCGCGGCGATGTCCTGATGGTGCAATTCCTGCGCCACAGCCATCAGGGCGTCGTGCGTCATCATTTTCTGCAGCGGCAGGTTCTGCTTCCGCATGGCCTTGGTGAGCTGGTCCTTGCCCTTTTCGATCGCCTCTTCGCGGCGTTCCTTGGTGAACCACTGCCTGATCTTGTTGCGTGCCCGAGGACTCTTGACGAAGCCCTGCCAGTCCTGGCTCGGCCCCGCCCCCTCGGCCTTCGAGGTGAAGATTTCAACCCAGTCGCCATGGTTGAGCTCGCTGTTGAGCGGGACAAGTTTCCCGTTGACGCGTGCACCGATGGTGCGGTGGCCCACCTCGGTATGGACGGCGTACGCGAAGTCCACCGGTGTTGATCCCGCAGGCAACGCCATGACCTCGCCCTTGGGTGTGAAGACAAACACCTCGCGGGCGTTGATTTCGAAGCGCAGCGAATCAAGGAACTCTGCCGGGTCGGAGGTTTCCTGTTGCCAGTCGACCAGGCTGCGAAGCCAGCCCATGTCGCCGCCGTCGGCCGCCGTGCCGGAGTTTTTCGCCGCGTCCTTGTACTTCCAGTGCGCGGCCACGCCGTATTCGGCCCGGCGGTGCATCTCGTACGTCCGGATCTGGATCTCCACCGGCTTGCCGCCCGGACCGATCACTGTAGTGTGCAGCGACTGGTACATGTTGAACTTCGGCATGGCAATGTAGTCTTTGAACCGCCCGGGCAGGGGGTTCCACCGCGCATGCAGCGCGCCGAGCGTGGCGTAACAATCGCGCACGCTGTCCACCAGGACACGGATCCCCATCAGGTCATGGATGTCGTCGAAGTCCTTACCTCGAACGATCATTTTCTGGTAGATGGAGTAGTAGTGCTTGGGGCGCCCGGTGATCGTCGCCTTGATCTTCACCGCGCGCAGATCGTCGCCGATCTTGGTACGGAGCATGGTCAGGTACTTCTCGCGCTCCGGCGTGCGCTCCCCCACCATGCGCACGATCTCCTCGTACACCTTGGGGTGCAGCGCCGCGAAGGACAGGTCCTCGAGCTCCCATTTGATGGTGTTCATGCCCAGCCGGTGCGCCAGCGGGGCGAAAATTTCCAGAGTCTCCCGGGCCTTCTTGGCAGAGGATTCCGGCGACACGAAACGCCAGGTCCGGGCGTTGTGCAGACGGTCCGCAAGCTTGATGACCAGGACGCGGATGTCCTTGGCCATCGCCACAACCATTTTCCGCACTGTCTCCGACTGCGCGGCGTCGCCGAACTGGACTTTGTCCAGCTTGGTCACGCCGTCGACCAGCATGGCGACCTCGGCTCCGAACTCGGCACGCAGCTGGTCAAGGGTGTAGTCGGTATCCTCGACCGTGTCATGCAGCAGTGCGGCGGCCAAGGTCGTCCCGGTCATGCCCAGCTCGGCCAGAATGGTGGCCACGGCTACCGGATGGGTGATGTAGGGGTCGCCGCTCTTACGCTTTTGGCCACGGTGGCTGCGCTCGGCAACTACGAACGCGCGGTGGATCAGGTCGAAGTCCTCGCGCGGGTTGTTCGCCCGCACTGTGCGCAGCAGTGGTTCAAGGATCGGCGAGTAGCCCGCGGAGCCGCGTCCGGTCAGCCGTGCCAGGCGGGACATGGTGCGTTCGCGCCGTCCCGGGAACGAATTGCGGACAGGCGCCTGGTCCGGAACGGCCTGTTGTGGTGAGGGCACAACAACAGGACCTGGCCCCGGCTTTACCGCCGAATTGGGACCCTGGTCCGTAGGCCTGCCGTTCTCAGCCAAATCCTGCCCCGCTTTCCTTGCCGGCAACGAGGCAGGAATACTCCAGCCCGCGTTGTACCTGACAACAGATACATCATCCGATCGTTCTAGTCTATGCCCCACGAGACATGCCATTCACACCCATGGAGAGCAGAAAGGCCGGTTGCCACCGATGAGTGGCAACCGGCCTTTCAAGGGCCTGCTATACGGTAACCTCGTCGCTTTCCGACGACTCATGACGCCGGCGGGCTTCAACCCGCTTGGCATGCTTCACCAAGGCAGGTTCCTTCGCGCGCAGCCACGCATACATCGGGGCCGCAATGAAGACCGTTGTCACGGTGCCGATGATGATGCCGATAAAGAGGGACAGAGACAGGTCCCGGAGGGTGCCAGCGCCGAGCAGCATCGCCCCGATAAAGAGGATCGACGCGACCGGCAGGACGCCCACTACCGAGGTATTTATCGACCTGACCAACGTCTGGTTGACGGCAAGGTTGACCTCCTCCGAGAACGTCCGTTTGGTGGATTTGTCGATGTTCTCGGTATTCTCCCGGACCTTGTCGAAGACCACCACCGTGTCATACAACGAGTAACTCAGGACCGTCAGGAAGCCGATGATGGCCGACGGCGTCACTTCGAAGTCGCTCAAGGAATAGAGGCCCGCGGTCACGATCAGGACAACTGTCATACCGGACAGGGCGGCCACGGACATCTTCCAAGTGCGGAAGTAGATGGCCATCATCACCGCTGCCAGGGCGACAAATACCACCAGTCCCCAGATGGCCTGACGGGTCACGTCCTGTCCCCAGGTCGGTCCCACGAAGGTTGACGTCACCTGGTCCGCTTCCACCTCGTACGCCTCGATCAACGCGTCACGGACGGCCAGCGTCTGGTCATCGGAGAGCTGCTCCGTCTGGATCCGCATCGTGTTGGGCGCAATATTGGTCACTTGCGGGACCAGACCCGGCTCCACCGAGGTGACTGCCTCTTCACCCCGGGAGATGTCGGTGTTCTCCGTTTGCGAAACCGTGAACTCCGAACCGCCGCGGAAGTCGATGCCCAGGTTGAACCCGCCCTTGACGACCGGCACGATGATTGAAATCAGGATGGCTACCGCCGCGATCAGGAACCACAGCTTGTACTTCTGCACAAAGGGGTAGGAGCGCTTGCCGGAATAGAGGTCATTACCGAATTTTGCCAAGCTGGGCATTAGTTGCTCTCCTTATCCGAGCCACGTCCCGGGACAGAAGCCGAGCGTTCCTTCTCTGCTGCGGCCCTCCGTTCGGCAATGGTCTGGCGTCTGCTGGCTTCAGCTGCGGCCTTGGCGTTCTTGGTCCGGACCTTTGGCTGGGCCTCGCCCGGCTGGCGGATCCTGCCGGCGCCGCGGTACAGCGGAACGGCTCCCAGCAGCTTCGGATCCAGTCCGGAGAACCGGTGGCCTTCACCGAAGAACTTGGTCCGCGCCAGCAGTTGCATGACCGGGTGCGTGAAGAGGTAGACGACGGCGAGGTCGGCTAGTGCTGTCAGGCCCAAGGTGAATGCGAAACCACGGACGTTTCCGACAGCGACGAAGTAGAGCACGACGGCGGCAAGCAGGTTGACCGCCTTCGAAGCCAGCACGGTTCGTTGTGCCCGCTTCCAGCCATTGTCGACGGCGGACACCAGGCCGCGTCCGTCGCGAAGCTCGTCACGGATACGTTCGAAGTAGACGATGAACGAGTCTGCCGTCTGGCCGATGGCGACAATCAGACCCGCAACACCGGCGAGGGAAAGCCGGTAGTTTTCGGTCCACCCAAGCAATGCAATCGCCAGATAAGTCAAGAACCCTGCCACCACCAGTGAGGCGATGGTGACAAACCCGAGCATGCGGTACTGGAACAGCGAGTAGACGGCCACGAGGACCAAACCAATCAGGCCCGCGATGATGCCCATGCGGAGCTGTTCGTCACCCAGGGTTGCGGAAATCTGCATTTCGCTCTGGATCTCGAAACTGATCGGCAGGGCACCGTACTTGAGTTGCTCGGACAGCGCGCGGGCGGACTCTTCCGTGAAGTTACCCGTAATCTGCGGCTTGCCATCGGGAATCACGGCATTGGTTGTCGGAGCCGAAATGACGGTGCCGTCGAGGACAATGGCGAACTGGTTCTGCACGCCGGACATTCCGAAGAGGCGTTCGGTGACCTCCTTGAAGGTCTGGGTGCCCTCTTCATTGAATTCGATGTTGACGGCCCACTGGTTCAGCGACTGGCCCTGAGTACCGCGGACCTGCCCGAAGCTGGCAGTAGCAATATTGGTACCGGGAACCTCTACCGGGCCCAGAATGTATTTCATCCCGGTGTCAGGCTCGCATGCCACCATGGGCTGGTCCGCCGGTGCACGCTCTTCGGTAGCAGCGGCAACGGCCGCCGGATCCGTGCAGTCCAGGGCTTCGAACTTCTGATAGAGCTCCGGCGTAATCCAGTTCAGGTCGCTGGCGTTCGTCGGTTCAGCCGTTGGCTCCGGCAGTTCTTCTTCCGGTGTGCGGCTTTCTTCCGGAACTGCTGCTCCCTGGCTTCCGGCCAAGACGGGCCGGAACTCCATCGCGGCGGAGGCCTGAATGAGCTCGCGGGTCTTTGCATCGGGAACGCCGGGCAGGCTGACTACAACGTTGCGGCCGGACTGGGTGCTGATTTCAGCCTCGGCGACGCCGGAGCCGTCGACACGCTGACGGATGATTTCCACAGCTTGCGTCAGCTGTTCGGCGGAAATTTGATCACCGCCGCCTTGGACCTGCGGAGCCAGAATCATCTGCGTTCCACCCTCAAGGTCCAGCGCCAGCTTCGGCGCCCAGGTGGCCTGGCTGGACATGACTCCGCCGGCGAGAGCGGCGGTGAGGACGGCAAATAGGACACCCAGCCAGACCAGGGTCCGTTTAGCTGCGGTGGTGTGACCGGATCGTGCCATTGATGATCTTTCTCTCATCAGCTTTGGCCGGCGGTGCTAGTGCACCTGCGTGACAGCCAGGCGGGGCCCTGCCCCACCCAGTGCCGCGTCGACAAAGCCGTTATCGGCCTACTTGTTGTCTTTGTTGTTTTCTTCGTTGAGGCGGTTCAACGGGTCCTCTGCCGGCTCCGACGGAGCAGTGCTCCCGCTGCTCTCGCCCGTCAACGCCGAGGCATCGTCCGGCACAGCAGGACTTTCGGTGTCGACTACTTCGTTGACAGCCTGCGTATGGACGGTCGCCGTATTGCCAGGCGACAGCTCGATGACAACCTTGTTCTCGTCACGGTCCACGGAGACAACGGTGCCGTACAGCCCGAACGCGGTCATGACCTGGGCGCCCGGATGCATTTTTTCCTGCAGAGCTTCAGCCTTTTCCCTCATCTGGGCCTGGGCCTTCTTCTGCTTGCGGAACATCATGAAGATGAGCAGCCCGAAAATCACGAACAACGCGATGGTCATGAAGTCGATGCCACCGCCCTGCGGCTGCGCGTTGCTGGCGGTCAAGACGTTTTCGAACACAGAGTTGTTCCGTTCCTTGTTCTGGGTTGAGCCCGACGTGGCCGGGCCCAGCGGTCTGCGCCGGCATCGCTGCGGCCTGAACAGCCCCAGGATGTGCCCGGCATCTCCACTATTCTACGCGTCGTGGCAAACCGGCGCGCATCATCAGTTGTCGGAGAAATCCGGTTCGTCTTCGGCAAGTACCGTAAACAGGTCTGCACCCGTCCGGACCGCCGATTCCGGCATCTCGATCCCTAGATGAGCCCAGGCAGCAGCCGTGGCTACGCGTCCTCTCGGGGTCCGGCCCAGCAGTCCTTCACGGACCAGATACGGTTCCGCCACCGTTTCAACGGTCTCGGTCTCCTCCCCCACGGCGATCGCCAGCGTGGACAGCCCAACAGGGCCGCCCCCGAACTTGGTGATCAACGCGCTGAGCACCGAGCGGTCCAGACGATCCAGTCCGCGGGCGTCCACTTCATACATGTCCAGCGCGGCGGCCGCCGTCCGGGCATCGATTTCCTCCACCCCGTGGACCAGTGCCCAGTCCCGGACGCGGCGCAACAACCGGTTGGCAATACGCGGCGTCCCGCGGGAGCGACCGGCAATTTCCGCGAAACCGGCCGAATTGATCTTCAGATCCAGCAGCATTGCAGAGCGGCGAAGCACCAGTTCGAGCTCCTGGGTCGAATAGAACTCCAGATGCCCGGTAAATCCGAACCGGTCGCGCAGCGGCCCGGGCAGCAGGCCCGCCCTCGTGGTAGCGCCGACCAAGGTGAACGGCGGCAGATCCAGCGGAATGGCCGTCGCCCCAGCTCCCTTGCCGACGATGATGTCCACCCGGAAATCCTCCATGGCCATATAGAGCATTTCTTCGGCGGGACGGGACATGCGGTGGATTTCGTCCAGAAACAAAATCTCACCCTCTGTCAGCGAGGACAGAATGGCAGCGAGGTCGCCGGCATGCTGGATTGCTGGTCCCGAGCTGATCCGCAGCGGCGCATTCATTTCGGCAGCAATAATCATGGCCAACGTGGTTTTTCCCAGGCCGGGCGGGCCGGAGAGCAGAACGTGGTCCGCCGTCCGTTCCCGGATCCGGGAGGCTTCGAGCACCAGGGAGAGCTGTTGGCGGACCCGGGCCTGGCCCACAAAATCGGAGAGGTTCTTCGGGCGCAGCGCGGATTCGATGGCCCGCTCCTCCGCTTCCCCTGCCGCCGACACCAGGGATTCGCGGTCCGCGTCGGAAGCCATTACCTGGCCCCCGCGGCAGTCCGCCGCGCGCTGCCGCTACGCACACCGTCCTGGCCCAAGCTGCGCAACGTCAGCCGGAGCATGTTGGCCACATCGCCCGCTGCCGCCGCTTCCGGATGCTCTGCGGCGGTGTTGTCCAATGCCGCACCGGCGTCCTTTTCGGTCCAGCCGAGACCTTTGAGTGCTTCAAGGACCTGGTCCTCCCAGGCATTCGCGACGGCAGCGGAAGCCTCGCCAAGGGGCACGAGTTTGCCGGCAAGTTCAAGCACCATCCGGCTGGCAAGCTTCGGGCCGATGCCGGGAACCTTGCTGAACGTCTTGGTATCCCCTTCGGCTGCGGCGATTCGCAGGATCTCAGGAGTGTGGACCGAAAGAGCAGCCAGTCCCAGCCGGGGACCTACACCGCTGACGGAAATGAGCGTCTCGAAAACTTCCCGCTGGGAGGGATCCTCGAAGCCGTACAGCGTCATGGAATCTTCGCGCACGATCATGGTGGTGGAAAGCTCAGCCTCGCGGCCGAGGTGCAGGGTTGCCAACGTCTGCGGGGTGGCCTGGACCAGCATCCCGAAACCATTGACATCAACGACGGCGGAATTCAGGCCAACATGGCTGACGATTCCGCGCAACGAACTAATCATGTACCCGCTCCAAAACAGCTTCCGGCGGAAGTCGGAGCCACTTGCCGGCATCCGTTCTTCCGAACATACGTACGAACAGCCTACGACGCCGAGCCGCTGAACGCAGCACCGCCACGCCTGGTGGTGATCAACGGATCTTGCGCCGCGCCTTCGCCTCAGCTTCTGCCCACAATCGCTGCGCGGCAGTCTGCCCCGAGCCGGACTGGCCCCTCGACCCCGCCACCGGCGCCGCACTTCCACGCCACGCATGGGTAATGGCCAGGGCCAGGGCATCGGCCGCATCGGCTGGCGACGGCGGCCTGTCCAGGCGCAAAATCCTCGTGACCATTTTCGTCACGGCGGTCTTGTCCGCCTGGCCGTTTCCGGTTACCGCGGCTTTCACCTCCGTGGGAGTGTGCAGGGCAACGGTGATGCCGCGACGGGCGGCTGCGGCAATAACGACGCCGGAGGCCTGGGCCGTGCCCATCACGGTACTGACATTGAGCTGGCTGAATACCCGCTCGACGGCCAGCACGTCGGGCGTGTACCTGTCGAGCCACTCATCGATCGAATTGGAAATGGCGAGGAGCCTCTGCTCCAGGGCTACATCGGCCCGGGTGCCTACCACCGTGACGCCGACCAGGGTCGCCCGCCGGTTGGGCTCAATGTCCACCACGCCGAAACCGCACCTGGTCAGACCCGGGTCCACTCCCAGCACCCGCAACGTCACTGCAGCACTACGCGTCTTCGGATTCCAGCGTTGCCATGACCTCTTCGGAGATGTCAGCGTTTGAATAGACGTTCTGCACGTCGTCGAGGTCTTCGAGAGCATCCACAAGTTTCATGAATTTGCGCGCCGCGTCCGCTTCCAGCTCGACCTCCATTGAAGGCACAAACTCGACCTCGTCGGTCTCGTATTCGATGCCGGCTTCCTCCAGACCCGCGACCACGGCACGCAGGTCGGTCGGATCGGAGTGGATTTCGAAGTTGTCGCCGGATTCCTTGACCTCTTCGGCGCCTGCGTCCAGCACCGCCATCAGGACGTCGTCCTCGGTCAGATCGTTCTTGGGCAGAGCGACAACGCCCTTGCGCGCGAACATGTACGCCACCGATCCCGGATCGGCGATAGTTCCGCCGTTGCGCGTGATAGCCAGGCGCACCTCCGAGGCGGCGCGGTTCTTGTTGTCGGTCAGGCACTCAATGAGCACTGCAGATCCCTGCGGACCCCGCGCTTCATAGATGATTTCGGTGTAGTCGACTACTTCGCCGGTCAGGCCGGCACCGCGCTTAATGGCACGGTCGATGTTGTCGTTCGGCACGGACGTCTTCTTGGCCTTCTGTACGGCCAGTTCCAAGCCTGGGTTGCCCGCCATATCGGCTCCGCCAGCGCGGGCGGCAACCTCAATGTTCTTGATCAGCTTCGCGAAGGACTTCGCACGGCGGGCGTCGATGACCGCTTTCTTATGCTTAGTGGTCGCCCATTTAGAGTGTCCCGACATGCTTACGCTTCTCCTCTAACGATTCGGATAAAAAGTTCGTGGATGCGGCGCTCCCCCGTAACCTCCGGGTGGAAGGATGTCGCCAGCAAATGCCGCGAACGCACTGCGACAATTCTAGCTGTCCCGTGCAATGTGTCCGTATGGGAGGCTTCCTGCGGCTCTACCTGGGCCAGGATCTCCACGCCTTCCCCCACCCGTTCCACCCAGGGCGCGCGGATGAACACGGCATGGACCGGCGCGGGGTCGGCGCCGGGCCGGGAGGCGCTGAATTCGAGTCCGCTGAAGCGCAAATCCGTTTCGAAGGACTCGCGCTGGCGGCCGAAGGCGTTCCGGCGCACGGTTATATCGAGCCCGCCCAGGGTTTGCTGGGGGTTGCCCTTCAGATCGGTGGAGGGATCGGCAATCTCATCGGCAAGCATGATCATTCCGGCGCACGACCCGTATACCGGCATGCCGTCGGCAATCCGCTTCTGCAACGGGACGGCGAGTTCGAAGATGCGGGTGAGTTTGTCAATGGTCGTGGATTCACCGCCGGGGATCACCAGACCATCCACAGCATCGAGTTCGGCGGGGCGGCGGACCGGGACCGCGGAGGCGCCGCTGTGTTCCAGAGCCGCGATGTGTTCGCGGACATCTCCCTGCAGGGCAAGTACACCAATGTTGACCAACGGCTGATTCCTCGGGTTTCTCCATCAGGGGCCGGATCTTGAGCGGCCGCTGCAAAAACAGTAACGCCAACTGTTGGTCCAGTGTTAAATGGGCCGGCGCGCAACCGTCCCCGAACGGTCATAGGCCTCTTGTATAGTTTCTACTCATGCGACACCTCCTTGCGACCCTTGCCGGAAAGGCCGTTAAGACGGTGGCGAAACTGCGCGGAGGTGGTTCCGCCCTCCCCGGCCTGGTTGCGGAGAAGATCGATCCGAACTTCCTGCCGCGCACTCTGGGCAATCTGCCCCAGGGCGTCGTCGTCATCAGCGGTACAAACGGCAAGACCACCACGACCAAGATGGTGGTGGAACTGCTGCAGGGCCAGGGCTTGAACGTCTTCACTAACCGGACCGGCAGTAATTTCACCCGCGGCGTGGTGGCAGCCGTGCTGGGCGAAACCACCATCGGCGGCAAGCTCGACGCCGACGTTGCCGTGCTGGAGCTCGATGAAGCCCATGCGGTGCACTTCGTCAAACTCATCGCCCCGCGCTACAGCCTGCTGCTCAATGTCATGCGCGACCAGCTGGACAGGTTCGGCGAGATCGAGACCACCGCAGGGTTCCTGCGGCAGATCGCTGCGGCCACCACCGAGGCCGTGGTGCTCAACCGGGAAGATCCGCGCATTGCCGCCCTGGCCGAATCCGTTACCGCGGAGCGGGTCCATTACTTTGGCTTGGCCCCGCAGCTGCGTGCCATGTTCCCCAATGACGATGACATGCGTTCGGGCGGCACAAGCGACGCCTCCGGCCTGCCCGCGGCCGACGTCGTTCTGTCCGCCTGTGAGGGTGCCTCAGCGACTTTTACCGTTGGCAGCCGCGATATCGACGCGGAGTTGAAACTTACCGGCGTCTACAACATCTACAACGCTGCCGCCGCCTTGGCGCTGGCCCGGACCGTTGTCGGCGCGGACGTGGATGAAGATGCCCTGCTGGACTCGCTGGAGGCAGTCACCCCTGCCTTCGGCCGCGGCGAGAGTTTGACCGTCAACGGCAAGCCGCTGGACCTGGTGCTGGTGAAGAATCCGGCAGGGTTCCGTCTGGCGCTGCGCTCGTTCCCGCCTGCAGGCTTCAGCACCATGATCGCGATCAATGACAATTACGCCGACGGCCGTGACATGTCCTGGCTGTGGGACGTGGATTTCGACTCGCTCGCCGCTGCCGGGGTTGCGGAAGTCAGCGGAGTGCGTGCCAACGACATGGCGCTGCGGCTCTTCTACGAGGACGTTCCGGTACGGCACGTGGACACGGACCTTTCGGCGTCGCTGCACCGGTTCATCGCACTGGAACCGGACGCGCCCAAACGTATTTACTGCACTTACACCGCCATGCTCGCGCTGCGCCGGGAGCTGGGGAAGCTGACCGAAGTGGAGGTGGTTTCCTAAATGGATGCCCCCGTGATTGACCTGCTCCAGCTGTATCCGCGCGACATGAACATCTACGGAGACTGGGGCAATGTCCTGGTCCTGCGCAAGCGCCTGCAGCTGCGCGGCTACGACGTCCGGCTGCACGAATACAACCCTGGCGACACGTTTCCGGACCAAGTGGACCTGATTGTCGGCGGCGGCGGCCAGGATTCCGGCCAGAACAAGATCCAGTCCGATCTGCACCAGCTCGGCGGGCGGTTGCGCGAACTCGCGGACGACGGCCTACCCATGCTCGCCATTTGCGGGCTGTACCAGCTGTTCGGAAACTTCTTCAAGACCCACACCGGCGAGGTCATCAAGGGCATCGGGCTGCTGGATGTGGACACCGTCGGCGGGCCCAAGCGGTTGATCGGCAACACCGTCCTGGAGAGCGAAGAGTTCGGCACCGTCATCGGTTATGAAAACCACAGCGGCCAGACGTTTCTCAAGGGCGGGACCCAGCCGCTGGGCACGGTCACCAAAGGGGACGGCAACAACGGCCAGGACTCCACCGAGGGCGCCCGCTACCGCAACGTGGTTGCCAGCTACCTGCACGGTTCGCTGCTGCCCAAGAACCCTGCGGTGGCGGATTTCCTGGTCCGCCACGCCGCACTGCGCCGCCATGGCAGTTTCGATGATACGCCGCTGCAGATCCCGTTCGAGGAACAGGCCCGCGAAGACGCCGCCGCGCGCCCGCGCTGAGCATGCCGCATCGCTACCCGTTAGGGCAGCTGCCCAGCACTACCTGCCGCTAAGCAGCCACTCCTGCGCGCCGTCCTCCCCTGCGCCCATCGACTCCACGGTGTCCTTGGTCCGTTCCCGGCTTGCGGCATCGGCCGCCGGTGAAACGCACGCGGGGCCCTCTTCGAGGGCATCCGCCGAGACCGGACACCAGCGGTGCTCCGGGCCATCAAAGGTAACGGGCAGCCAGGCGAGCCGGGAAACGTCCCAGGGGCCGCCGTCGTCGTTCTGGCTGAACTGGGCGCGCACCATGAGCCCCTCGGTGTTGAGGATGTTCGGCGTGGCATGGGCCGCGATGGCATTGCCCAGCCCATAGACAATCCACGTGTCCTTGTACTTCTCGATGGGCTGCACCGAATGGCTGTGGTGCCCGTAGATCAGCGAGAACTCGCCGCTGTCCGCCAGTTTGTGCGCCACGTCCTGCTGCTGCGCGTTCGCGTAGTCAGTGTACTCATCCCCCGCATGGACAACGCCAAGTACGATGTCCGCGCCTTCCTCCCGGGCCTGCCTGGCCTTGGCGATCATGACATCCGCATCCAGCATGTCCACCTGCCACGGCTGGTCCGGCACCAGCCCGTTAAGCGCGTACGTTGCCTCGATGACTGCGACACGGGCGGCAAGCGTATCCATGATCAGCACTTCCTCGGCATCGGCGCGGGTGCGGTAGGACCCGGTATGTTCAAGCCCTGCTTCGTCCAGCGCATCCAGCGTCCGTTCCAGCCCCGCGGTGCCGCGGTCGATGGTGTGGTTGCTGGCCGTGGTGCAGGCGTCGTAGCCTAGCTCCGCGATGGCATCCAGGATTTGCGGGGGCGCGTTGAAGGACGGATACGCCGCGTACGGGCCGCCAGCTTCGGCCACCGGGGTTTCCATATGGCAGAGGGCAAGATCGCTGGTGTCCACGTAAGGTTCCTGCGCTGACAGGATCGGGCCAAAGTCCAATGGTCCCCGGCCCGTTTCCTCCGCATCCTTTGCTGCCTGGTCCCAGAGGGCTTCGTGCAGCAGCAAATCCCCGGTCATGACCACCGAGGTGCAGCGGGTACCGGGGCATTCCGGTCCGGCTCCGGCCGTTGTGGACGGCGATACGGACGACGACGGCGGCACTTGGCTGCCGCCGTCGCTCCTCTCTTGGGCCGGGCCGGCCGAGGCAGCTGCGGCAGAAGATGCCGTGCCAGCTGCCGTTCTATTGCCTGACCCTGTGCCCGTTGCACTGCAGCCGGCGAGCAGCACTGCTGCGGCCAGGGCCAGCACCAACCGAGGCCGCACCCTGCCGGCCCCGCCCGTAGCCGCCCGTTGCCGCGGACGTGGGTGAATCCTTGCGCTGCTTTCTGGCATGCCGTCAGTGTAAGCCGCAGCGAGGCGTGGCCTTCAACGACGCGTCTGCGCCGCCCCTAAATGACCTCAGGAGTACCGGCTGCGCATGACAAAGTAGTGCCATGGCAAACCCGTTCCTCGCCCCCAGTACGCTCCCCTACGAGCTGCCGGCCTTCGCTGACATCCGCGCAGAGGAATACCTGCCCGCGTTCGAGGCCGGATTCACACAGCAGCTGGCCGAAATCGAGGACATCGCCGCGAACCCGGAACCGGCGTCCTTTGGCAACACCATGGTTGCCTTTGAGCGATCCGGCCGGACGCTCCAGCGTGTTGCCGCGGTCCTGCGCAACATCGCCTCCGCAGACGCGACCGGGGAGATCCGGCAGCTGGAACAGGCCGTGTCCCCGCGGCTGGCCGCGCACCAGGACAACGTTTACCTGCATCCGGGGCTGTACCGGCGCATCTTGGCGGTCGATGAGAGCGCAGAGGACCTCGACGGCGAGGATCTGCGCCTGGTATCCGAGCTGCGCAAGCAGTTCCGCCGGGCCGGAGCCGGCCTCGAGCCCGCCGGGCAGAAGCGGCTGCGCGAGTTGAACGTGCGCTTGTCGGAACTGGCCACGGAGTATTCGCAGGAGCTCCTGGCAGCGGGGAACGCTGCCGCCCTGCACGTGGTTGACCGCGCTCTTCTGGACGGGCTGGCCGAGGAGGACATCACCGCCGCGGCCCAGGCCGCCCGGGAAGCCGGATATGACAGCGGCTGGCTGCTCACGCTGGTCCTGCCGACCGCCCAGCCTGCCCTCGAAGTGCTCACGAACCGGAAGACCCGGCGGCGCCTCTTCCAAGCCTCTGTGGGCCGCGGCGACGATGGAAACCGGACGGTGCTCCTCGCAGCGCGATTGGCCGAGCTGCGTGCCGAGCGCGCCGCGCTGCTCGACTACCGGAACCACGCCGAGTACGCCCTGGATTCCCAAACGGCGCCTTCGCTTGAAGCAGTGCGTCAGCTGCTCGCGCAGCTGGTGCCGGCGGCGGTGACCAATGCGCGGGCCGAGGCCGGCGTCCTGGCCGCGGCGGCGGGGTACGACATCGAACCCTGGGACTGGGCCTTCTACTCCGAGCAGGTTCGGCGCCGTGACTATGACGTCGATCTGGCGCAGCTGCGTCCTTACTTCGAACTCGAAAGTGTGCTCCATGGCGGCGTCTTCCAGGCGGCGGAACAACTGTACGGACTGAGCTTCGAAGCACGTCCGGACCTGCAGGGCTATCACTCGGATATCCGGGTTTGGGAAGTCAAGAACGACGACGGCACCGGACTTGGCCTGTTCCTGGGCGACTATTATGCGCGGCCGACCAAAAACGGGGGTGCGTGGATGGATTCGTTTGTCGAACAGTCCGGCTTGCTCGGCCAGCAGGCAGTAGTTCTCAACAATCTGAACATCACCAAACCCGCGCCGGGCGAGCCAACCTTGCTCACCTTTGACCAAGTTGTGACGCTGTTCCACGAATTCGGCCATGCGCTGCATGGATTGTTCTCCCAGGTCAGGTATCCGCGGTTCTCCGGAACCAGCGTGCCCCGGGACTTCGTCGAGTATCCTTCCCAGGTCAACGAAATGTGGGCGTTGTGGCCGCAGATCGTGGACGGCTATGCCCGCCACCACGTCACGGGTGCCGCCCTTCCGCCGCGGACCGTCGACAAGATCGATGCGGCGCGGCTCTGGGGCGAAGGCTTCGCCACCACCGAATATTTGGCGGCCACTCTGCTGGATCTGGCCTGGCACAGCCTCCCTGCAGGGACGCGCATCGATGATCCGCTCTCCTTCGAGAAGGAGGCGCTTAAGGACGCCGGACTCGATCTGGACATCATTCCCCCGCGCTACCGTAGCGGCTACTTCAAGCACATCTTCGCGGGTGGCTATGCGGCCGGCTACTACTCCTATCCCTGGAGCGAAGTGCTGGACGCGGACACCGTGACGTGGTTCCACGAAAACGGCGGACTGAACCGGGAGAACGGAGATCGCTTCCGGAGTCGATTGCTCTCCCGGGGCAACAGCATGGATCCGTTGCAGGCCTTCCGCGATTTCCGTGGCCGCGACGCCGAAATCAGGCCGCTGCTCACTCGACGGGGACTCGACGGAAACGAGCGGACCAGCATCAGCTAGCGGAACCTTCGACGAACAATGCAATGCTGATTTCACCACCAACCAGGAGATACGACCAATGCCTGAACCGGCCACCGCGAAGAATTCCATCACCCTTCGGTTCCTCGCCGCTCCCACGGATGTCGGTTACAGCGGGACGGTTGACGCCGGAACTGTCCTTGAGTGGATCGACAAGGCTGCCTACGCCTGTGCCGTGGGCTGGAGCAAGTCCTATTGCGTGACGGCCTATGTGGGCAACATCCACTTTGCCGATCCTGTTCGCGTCGGAGACATGGTCGAGGTTGAATCCACGATCATCTACACCGGGCGCAGCAGCATGCACATCCAGACCACTGTTAGCTCCGGAGATCCCAAGGGCGGTGGCGCCACGATGCGCAGTCGGTGCCTGGTGATCTTCGTGGCGGTGGGCAAGGACGGCAAATCCGTTCCGGTAGAGCCCTGGATTCCCCGGACCGAGGAGGAAAAGGAACAGGAGCAGCTGGCCATCAAGCGCCTGGACATCCGCGCCGACATCGAGAAGGCGATGTCCCGGCAGGTGTACACCGAAGCAGGAACAGCTCCCCGCACCGTGCTGCGTTTCCTGGCCGCCCCTGCCGATGTGAACTGGGGCGGGAAGGTTCATGGCGGGACCGTGATGAAGTGGATCGACGAGGCCGCCTACGTTTGCGCGTCGCGGTACTGCGGCAAGGACGTTGTCGCCGTCTTCTCCGGCGGCGTACGCTTCTACCATCCCTTGCTGATCGGCAATGTGGTCGAAGTCGAGGCACGGCTGGTTTACACCGGCAACAAGGGAATGCACGTCTCGGTACATGTGCGCTCGGGCGACCCGAAAACCGGCAAACTTGAGTTGACCACCCACTGTCTGACGGTCATGGTGGCGCGCGACGAGACGGGCACCGCCGTACCGATCCCCCCGTGGCATCCGGTTTCCGATGAGGACCGCGAGCTGGAACAGCACGTCCGGGAGATCATCCGCATCCGGAGCCGGATCCCCGGCAACCGGCTCCCAAGCCACCTCCGAGGCAACGCGAACGCCGACTGACTTTGAACGGAACCGGCGCCTGCTGGACCAAGCGCTGCTTTTGCGGCAATCCGGTCCCCCAACAGTGTTAACGCAAGAAGTCCGGAACCGTTGCTTTCAGCGGTTCCGGACTTCCGGCGTCGTTAGTTGTTCCTAATTTCCTACCAGCCGCGCTCGGCGAGGCGGTGCGGCTCAGGAATTTCGTCTACGTTGATGCCGACCATGGCTTCGCCCAGTCCGCGGGAGACCTTGGCGATCATGTCCGGGTCGTCATAGAACGTGGTGGCCTTGACGATGGCAGCGGCACGCTCGGCCGGGTTGCCGGACTTGAAAATGCCGGAACCGACGAACACGCCGTCCGCCCCGAGCTGCATCATCATGGCCGCATCCGACGGAGTGGCGATACCACCTGCGGTGAAGAGCACCACCGGAAGCTTGCCGGTCGAAGCGATTTCCTTGACCAGTTCGTACGGGGCCTGCAGTTCCTTGGCCGCGACGTACAGCTCGTCTTCCGGCAGGGCGGCGAGCTTGGCGATCTGCGCGCGGATCTGGCGCATGTGCGTGGTGGCGTTGGAGACATCGCCGGTACCCGCTTCACCCTTGGAGCGGATCATGGCTGCACCTTCATTGATGCGGCGCAGGGCTTCACCGAGGTTGGTGGCGCCGCAGACGAACGGAACGGTGAAGTTCCACTTGTCGATGTGATTGGTGTAGTCGGCCGGGGTCAGGACCTCGGACTCGTCAATGTAGTCCACGCCGAGGGACTGCAGGACCTGTGCCTCGACGAAGTGGCCGATACGTGCCTTGGCCATCACCGGGATGGAAACGGCCTCGATGATGCCGTCGATCATGTCCGGATCGCTCATGCGGGACACGCCGCCCTGGGCACGGATGTCGGCGGGAACCCGCTCGAGAGCCATCACGGCGACCGCTCCGGCGTCTTCGGCGATGCGGGCCTGCTCGGGGGTTACGACGTCCATGATGACGCCGCCCTTCAACATTTCAGCCATACCGCGCTTAACCCGGCTGCTGCCCGTTACCGGTGCGTGAGTTGAAGTTTCGTTACTGCTGGACACTAAAAGCCCCTAGGAGTTGGTGGGAAGGAGTACATTTCATGATACGCCGTGCCGTCGTGTTTCAGCTCACCTATGACGGCATGCGGCAGGACCTAGGTCAGGGACGCTTCACGCTTCGACTTGCGTCTGGCGGTAGACAGCCAGGATGCGCTGGATGACGGTCACAAGGCTGGCAGCCGCCAGCAGGACCAACACCACGAGCAGCACCACCGGCGGCAGCCCGAGCCCGGTGAAGCCGGTGAAGACCAGCACCGCGACGAGCCGCTCGGAACGCTCTGCTATCCCGACGTCGGCCCGACAGCCGAGGGACTCGGCTTTCGCCCGCGCGTAGGAAACCAGCATCCCCAGAACCAGACAGATCAGTGCCGCGACGGCGATGGGAACGCTGGCTCCGCCCGTGAAGAACCATATGGTGACCCCGGCGAACACCGCGGCGTCAGCCAGACGGTCCAAGGTCGAATCCAGGAAGCTCCCCCAGCTGCTGCTGCGGTTGAGCATCCGGGCCATCAGCCCGTCCACCATGTCCGAGAAAACGAACGCGGTGATGAAGAGCGTGCCCCAGAACAGTTCGCCCATGGGGTAGAAGACCAAGGCGCCGATGGACACTCCGAGAGTGCCGATGATGGTCACCGCATCAGGTGAAACACCGAGTTTGATTAGCAGCCGCGCCAAAGGGGAAAACAGCTTCCCGAAGAAACCACGCGCATACTTATTGAGCATCCGTGCCGCTACCCGGCCGGCCAGGCTTGCGCCACCTGTTGACGGACCTCGTCCAGGGTCTGCGTGATGGCCTTCGTCTGGGCGATGATCGGCAGGAAGTTTCCGTCTCCGCCCCAGCGCGGCACGACGTGCTGATGCAGGTGTGCGGCCACGCCTGCTCCCCCGGTAACGCCCTGGTTCATGCCCAGGTTGAAACCGGTTGGATTGGCCACCTTGCGCAGCACGCGCATGGCGGTCTGGGTCAGCTCTGCGAACTCGGCTGTTTCTTCCACGGTGATATCGGTGTAGTCCGGAACGTGGCGGTACGGGCAGATCAGCAAGTGGCCGGGGTTGTACGGGAATAGGTTGAGGACAACGTAGTTGAACTTGCCCCGGTACACGATCAAGGACTCTTCATCGCTACGCCCGGGCGCCACACAGAAGGGGCACTCGTCCTTGCCCTTGAACTGGTCCTGTCCGCCTTTGACGTAGGCCATGCGGTGCGGAGTCCACAGTCGCTGGAAGGCGTCCGGGACTCCGGTCAACTCGAACTCGTCGGTCATCTGGCCTTCGGGCTGCTGGTGAGGTACACCCGCCGAATCCGTCATAGCTGGTGGTCCCGGTTACGGACGGCTTCAACGATCCTGGCCACGGCGTCGTCGACGGGTACGCCGTTGTCCTGGCTGCCGTCGCGGAAACGGAAGGACACAGCGCCGGCTTCGGCGTCTTCTCCACCTGCGATGAGGACAAACGGGATCTTGTCCTTGCTGGCGGTCCGGATCTTCTTCGGGAACCGGTCCGAACCGAAATCTGCTTCGGCCCGGATGCCGGCGGCCTTGAGCTTGGCGATGACCTCTCCCATGTAGTCGTTGAATGCCTCCGCCACGGGGATACCGACAACCTGCACCGGAGCGAGCCAGGCCGGGAAGGCACCGGCATAATGCTCGATGAGCACGCCCATGAAGCGTTCGACCGAGCCGAACAGGGCACGGTGGATCATGACGGGCCGCTGGCGGGAACCGTCCGCGGCCTGGTACTCAAGTTCGAAGCGTTCGGGCAAGTTGAAGTCCAGCTGGATGGTGGACATTTGCCAAGTGCGGCCAATGGCGTCGCGGGCCTGTACAGAGATCTTCGGGCCGTAGAACGCAGCTCCGCCCGGATCCGGAACCAGCTCCAGACCGGAGGCTTCGGCGACCTCGGCCAGGGTACGGGTAGCTTCGTCCCAGACTTCGTCCGCACCGACGTACTTCTCGGGGTCCTTGGTGGAGAGTTCCAGATAGAAATCATCCAGTCCGTAGTCTTTGAGCAACGCCAGCACAAAGTTCAGGGTATTGGTCAGTTCGTCCTTCATCTGCTCACGGGTGCAGTAGATGTGGGCGTCATCCTGGGTCATGCCGCGGACCCGGGTCAGCCCATGCACCACGCCCGATTTCTCGTAGCGGTAGACGGAACCGAATTCGAACATCCGCAGCGGCAGCTCGCGGTAGGAACGTCCGCGGGAGCGGAAGATCAGGTTGTGCATCGGGCAGTTCATCGGCTTCAGGTAATAGTCCTGGCCGGGCTTGACCACTTCATTGGTTTCGGGGTCGCGGGTCTCGTCCACGTGAATGGGCGGGAACATGCCGTCGCGGTACCAGTCCAGGTGGCCGGACACTTCGTACAGGTGCCCCTTGGTGATGTGCGGGGTGTAGACGAAGTCGTAGCCTGCTTCGGTATGCCGCTGGCGCGAATAGTCCTCCATCGCCTTGCGGACAATGCCGCCCTTGGGATGGAACACCGGCAGCCCTGAACCGAGTTCATCGGGGAAGGAGAACAGGTCGAGCTCCGAGCCGAGCTTGCGGTGGTCCCGGCGCTCGGCCTCCGCGAGGCGCTCCTGGTAGGCCTTCAGCGCTTCCTTGGTGGGCCAGGCTGTGCCGTAGATGCGCTGCAGCTGCTTGTTCTTCTCGTTGCCCAGCCAGTAGGCGGCTGCCGAGCGGGTCAGCGCGAAGGCGTTCGAGATGAGCTTGGTGTTGGGAAGGTGCGGGCCACGGCAGAGGTCGCACCAGATAGTGTCTCCGGTCTTGCGGTCCACGTTGTCGTAGATGGTGATCTCGCCGGCGCCGACCTCGACGTTCACGCCCTCGCCTGCTTCATCGGCTTCGGCGGACTTGTCCAGCAGGATCAGCTTGTAAGGCTCCTCAGCCATGGCAGCCCGGGCTTCGTCCTCGGTAACCACCCGGCGGGCAAACTTCTGGTTCTGGTTGACGATCTTGAGCATCATCTTCTCAAGGGTCTTCAGATCGTCAGGGGTGAAAGGCTCCTCGACGTCGAAATCGAAGTAAAAGCCGTCGGTGATGTACGGGCCGATGCCGAGCTTGGCGTCCGGGCGGAGCTGCTGCACGGCCTGTGCCATGACATGGGCGGTGGAGTGGCGCAGGACGTTCAGCCCGTCGGGGGAATCGATGGTGACGGATTCGATCTTGGCGTCTTCGGACAGCGGCTGGTCCAGGTCCTTGAGCACCCCGTCAACACGCATAACGACGACGTCGCGGCGCTCGAAGAATAACTCCGCCCCGGTAGTGCCCGTGTTCACTTGTTTCTCTTCGCCGTCGACGATGAGAGTCATGTTTTGGGGCGCTGACACGAAGGTCTCCTTATGTTTCGATTTAGGCATCTACCGCGCCACCATACTTTGGGTGCCACGAGCCTCTTTGATGTTATCCGCTGATATTGAGCCCGACCAACATGGCACGGTCCGGGAGCTGGAGGTGTGGCTGTTCCCGGTCCGGCGCCGGTGTTTCCGCCGGACGAGCGAGGGGCAGCGTCTCCAGGCGGGAAAGATCCCAGGCATTGGTGGCTTGCAGACTCATCCCGCGCGGTCCGGTCCTCCTCGTCAGCCCTTGGATTAACAGCAGGCTGGTGCCGAACAGCAGAGGTCCTGCCTTGTCCTGCGCTTCATGGAAGAAAGTGCAGTCCACGCAGCCGGTGCCGTCATCCACACTGATGAACACCACACGGCGGCCTCCGCGCATGGGTGGAGTTTGGGTTGCCACCCGGATTCCTGCCACCAGGACCTCGGTTCCATTGCGCAGGGAAAGCAGGTCCTTGGCTGCGGTTACATTCAGTTCTTTCAGCAGCGGCGCGTAGCTGTCCATCAGATGGGCGCTGACGTCCACGGCCAGCAGGTCCAGTTCGGTGCGGACCTTTTCCAGCATCGTCGGCTCCGGCAGGCAGGTTTTGAGGTTGCTCAATTCAAGATCTCCCAGTGGGAAGGAGAGCTGGCCGTCGATGGGTTCGTAGCGGCGCGGAACCGGGCGAACCGGAGGCTTATCCAGGTGATGGACGAGATCCGCGCGGGTGGAGGTCCCCTTACGGCCGGCCAGCCGGTTGAGTTCGTCGAAGGCTCCCAGTTTTGCCAGCCGTTTCAGGGTAGGTCTGCTGACTTTGGCCCGGGCACGCAAATCGGCCAGGGAATCATAGGGCTGTCCGGCCACAATGCGTTTAAGCTCTGCGGCGGATAGTCCGTAAATACCGGCAAGACTCAAACGGATTCCAAGTTTTTCCGGTTCACCGTTGGCAGCAGGTACGCGCTCAACCCGGTACGTGTCCGCGCTGCGGTTGATATCCAGCGGCAGGATGGGAATTCCCATCCTGCGGGCTTCTGCCACCAGCAATCTACGTGGGTACATTCCCGGGTCATGCTCCCAAAGGCCGGCCAGGAAAGCTTCGGGATGGTGCGCCTTCAGCCAGGCCGACTGGTATGTGGGGACGGCAAAGGCAGCCCCGTGGGCTTTGCAGAACCCAAAACTGCCGAAGGCTTTCAGCGTGCTCCAGATCTTGTCAATGGTGTCCACCGAGTATCCACGGTCCATGGCTTGACGGCGGAAATATTCCTCCACTGTTGGCTCTGCTGCCTCGTCCCCCAGCAAGCGCCGGAACTCGTCTGCTCTGGCCAGACCGCAGCCGGTAAAAACATCGAAGGTCCGCAATACCTGCTCGTGGAAAACCGTGACACCATGCGTTTCCTTCAGGACGGTTTCCAGATCCGCGTGCGGGTAGTTTTCGGGCGCCCATCCATGGCGTTGTTCCAGGAAAGGGCGGACCATGTCCGATTTCATCGGGCCGGGCCGGAAGAGGGAGATATCTATGATCAGGTCGTTGAAATTGCGGGGGGCCATTTTGCCCACAAGTTCCCGCTGGCCCGGGGACTCGATCTGGAAACACCCCAAGGTATGGGTGCTGCGGATCAGTTCAAAGGTTTTTTCATCATCGAGCGGAACTGCTTCCAAATCGATCCGGCCGTCCTCGGCGATATAGCCGGGACCATTTCCGCCGGCGTCAACCGGATGGTTTCCGGCCGCGGTAACTGCGGCCTTTTCCGAATGGATACGGACAACCTCGTTCACGGCATAGGCCATGGAACTTTGCATCCGGACCCCGAGCACATCGAGTTTGAGCATGCCCATGGGATCCATGTCGTGTTTGTCGAACTGGCTCATGGGCAGACCGAGGCCGCTGGGCTGGACCGGCGTCCGGTCCAGCAGGGATTCATCCCCCAGAATCACGCCACAGGGATGCATGGAAATATGCCGCGGCAGCCTATCCAACCGCTCCGTCACATCCACCAGCAAATCCAACTGTTTGTTCTGCTCCACCTGGGCGGAAAAATCACGAAGCTCGGGCTTCTCTTCCATCGCTTCCCGGAATTTCCGGGCGGAGAAACGCCAAAGCTGTTTGGCAATGCCTGAAATGTCTTCCTCTTCCATTCCCAGAGCCAGCCCGGCATCACGGACGGCACCGCGAGCGCGGTAGCCGTTCTGCATGCTCATCAAAGTCACCCGGCGATCCCCGAACCGTGCGAAGATCCGCCGGTAGACGTTATGGCGTTCGGCGCTTTCCACGTCAATGTCGATATCCGGCAGGGTTGAACGGTCGCGGGAGAGGAACCGTTCAAAGATCAGCCCATGGGCCAGCGGGTTGACATGGCTGATAAAGAGCAGATAGTTCACCAGGCTTGAAGCGCCGGATCCCCGGGCCGATGCCCTGACCCCCATATCGGTGATGATCTTTGATACCTCGGCCACGGTCAGGAAATACGAGGCGAACCCTAATCTGGTGATAATCCCCAGTTCATGGGCCAGACGGTCCCGCAGCTCATGCTCGGCTTTGCCGCTGATGCCGGGGAACCTGTCGGTAATCCCTGCCTCGCATCGTTGGATAAGTTCTGTCACCGGATCCTGGCCAATCCCGATTACCGATGCCTCCGGTACCACCGGGTTCTTGTAACCCATGTCCTGGTACGGATCCATCCGGCAGCGATCTGCAACTGTTTCAGTCATCGCCAGCAGTTCCCCGGCGCCGGCACGGCCGGTACCTGCCTCCTGCGCGGTTTCATACCCCAGGACCTGCATCTGGGCGGAGCTTTTGAGCCAGCCTTGGCCGTTGGGCTGCAGATCCGGCAGCTTTGCGAGCGCGGTTAAAGCACGGACGGAGTCCAGTACGTCTGCAGTAGCTGCGTCATCCACTTGGCGGTATCTCGCCGCGTTTGTGAGCACTGCCGGCAATTTCAGGTCAGCGGCCAGTTTCAACATTCTTACGGCATGGGCCGTACTGAGATTGTCTCCGGGCGGACTGAGGTGGTTGACCACTTCCAGCACTAGGGAACCGGCTGGCATGATGCTGCGCCAATGACCCGCCAGCTGGCGGGCCTCTGCATAACGGCGGTGCCGCAAGGCCTGTCCAACATCTGAATACGGGCCCAGCAGCACAGTGAGCACAGCAGGGGAACCTGCATCTGATGATTCCAGGGAACCGGCGGCGCGGTGCGCTATCTGCGCTATGCCCACACCCGGCTTCCTGCCCTTAGCGCCGAGGCCGGAGGCTGTACCTTCATGCGCATCCGAGATCAACCGGCACAAGGCGTGATAGCCCCTGCCGTTGTTATGGCCGTGGGCCAGGACAACCACCCGGCCAGTGCTTTGCCCCTGGGAACCACGGAGGGCGAGGTCTACCCCCACAATCGGATCGATCCCTGCGGCAAGGCAGGCTTTGACATGTTTGACCGTTCCGTACAGTCCGTCTCTGTCAGTGCAAGCCAAGGCATCCGCACCGTCGGCGACCGCCGCTGCCACCAGTTCATCCGGCCAGGACACACCGTAGTGGGCGCTGAAGGCCGATGAAACATGCAAGTGGGTAAAGCTCATGATCATCCAATGAACAAGTACGAGAGACGGGGCAAGAAGCTTCCGCGGACAGAGATGCAGGAACGTATTAAGCGCTCAGGCGCTGCAGGGCCTCATGGACCCTGATCAGCCGCCAGCGTCCGGTATCTGCTTGATGGGAAAGATCGAGTGTGCGCAGTTCCGAGCGGCTGTTCAGTCTCGCCTGGACCCGCCAGATTTTATGGTCCACCAGTCCCGCTCCCCTGCCGCGTTCGGCCCGGAGCTCTTCGGCCCACCATTTTCGGCGCTCATACCAACGCACCGGTTCCGCGGCGATGTGCCAGGTCCGGTTCTGCCACCGCAATCTGATCGGCTGGCCGGCAGGAGAACAAACAACTTCTACTGATTCGCTGAAAACACCCATGTTCCAGTCACCTTTCTTCTGGAAATACGGGCCAAACACTTCGATGCATGCTCCTGCCGACACGCCCGTCGAAATGGTTGACCTCTTCATTCTATTCGAATATGTATTCGATTCAAAGACGAGCTTACAAACCACCACCGACAAAATGTCCGGCACTCCAAGATTTATCCAATAACCGAGGGCCACAGTTATCCCAGCGCATCCCGCGCTATCAGTAACACCCAGAAGTAATGGTGTCCGAGGGGGACACCTCACAAGGAGCCCAGCATGTCACTCGCACCCAGGGCAGATTTACCTAGTCGCCCCAAAAAAGTTCCAGCCAAACGACTAACAACAACCATCACCGCAGCCGCAATGCTCGCTGCCGTGTTTTCGCCACTGTCAATCACACCTGCCAACGCGGGACTCTCAGGAGTTGGCCCGGTGGATCCCAACAACGGCTACCCGACGTGGTTCTCGGATGGCACTGTCAAGCTCCAGTTCTGCTACACAGCGGAACTGGGCTGCCTGTCCACGCCGCCCAACGCCGGGCCGGCGTCCTACCCGGACAACTTCCCTGAGGAGGCATTCTGGTTCGCAGCCGAAGCCAGCGGCGGAAATCTCGGACTTTACGAGGCTGCCCTGGAAGGTGCTCATCTGAACGACGCAGTGGTAGATGGCGAGCAGATCGGATTTGCCCGGCTGCGGTTCCGACTGGAAGGCCTCGTCCCTAACGCGAGCTACACGGTTACGCATCCCTATGGCGTCACTGAAGGTCTAGTCGCCGATGCCGCAGGCGAGATCGATCAAACCTTCGATGAAGGCATGTGTGCCCCTACCGACACGAGAGCATGTGATTGGGAGGGTGTGGGCGCTGCTTTCCTCGGCGACTACCAGGTGAACACCGCGACCTTCCTCCGCCAGGTGAACCCACCTGCCGGAACGCTGGGTAATCCAGCAGTCGCAGCCCCTGTGACCGGGGCGCCCTCCGGCAACAACTTCGTGCGGGTAGACGGCCCTAACGCCGGAGGGCCCGGTGTGAACACCCTGACCGTCAACCAGTTCACCATCCAAGGCGTCATCTCGGATGCCGTGGACGGGGCGCCGGGCACTCCAGACCTAGCCGCCGCCAGTGACAGCGGCCGTTCGGCCACGGACAACATCACCAACGTTGCGACGCCTACCTTCGCGGTGGACGTCCCGGCCGGTACGGAAGTCAGTCTGCTTGTCGGCACTTCCGCCACTCCTGCCGCGACGGGAACGAGTACCGGCAACGGCTACAGCCTCGCTTTGCCGACGGCGCTCGCCAACGGGCGTCACGAGATCCGGGCCAGGATCGCCAATCCCGACTTCGCTACGGACCCGGCAGCGCCGGAGTTCCTGACTTCGACCCCGGTTGGCATCACGGTAGACACCGCCGCCCCAACGGCCACCATAGCCGCACCGATGCCGTCCAACCCTTCGTTGGACAGGACGCCGTCGTTCAATTTCGGCAGCAATGAACAAGGTGCCACCTATGATTGCCAGCTGCTGCCGTCCAGTCCGGCTTGGGAGACTAACTGCGCTTCGGGCAAGACCTACGATGACCAGGCCGACGCCATATACACCTTCAACGTCCGCGCCGTTGACGTTGCCGGCAACGTCGGAACCCCGGCTGCCTACGGCTGGGGCATCGGCACCACAGCGGGACCGGCGGGAACCGGTGTCCAGAAGGATATGGACGGCAACGGGACCCCGGACTACATCGGCCGCACCAGCGATGGCAAACTCTGGTTCTACGGCGGCAGAAGTAACGGCACGCTGTCTCCGCGGCTCAACATCGGCAACAGCGGCTGGAACGCCATGACCTCGCTGCTGATGCCCGGTGACTTCAATGGCGACACCAGGTCGGACCTGATCGCCAGCGACACCTCCGGCAGGCTGTGGCTGTACGCCGGTGCAGGTAACGGCCGGCTTGCGGGCCGCACGCTGATCGGTTCAAGTGGCTGGAACTCGATGTCGGAGCTCGTTGCTCCGGGCGACTTCAATGGCGACGGTTCCGCGGACCTGCTGGCCCGCGACAGGGCGGGCAAGCTCTGGCTTTACCCGAACAACGGCCGCGGCGGCTTCGATGCCAAGTCTGTGGCCGGATCCAGCGGCTGGAACGTCATGACCGATCTCGCCGGCGTCGGAACCTTCGATGCAGGCTCCACGAACGACATGATCGCACGGGACAGCAACGGCCGGCTCTACCTGTACAAGGGCACCGGAACCGGTGGCTTCAGTGCACGCTCCATGATCGGTTCAAGCGGGTGGAACTCCATGACCTCGCTGGTTGGACCGGGCGCATTCAACGCGGGCGCCAACAACGATGTGATCGCCCGCCACACCGACGGCAGGCTCTGGCTCTACCCGGGCAACGGCAGCGGCCTGAGCCCCCGTATCCAGATTGGGCATGGCTTCAACATCTTCACCATGATCGCCCAGTAACCCAGGGACAGGAGTAGCCCAAGGACAGGAGCCCGGCCGGGTTCCGAGCACCGCCGCAGCGGTTGCCGGATCCGGTCGGGCTTCTTGCCGTCCGCCTCCCCACCGGCGACTATTGAGGCATGAGACCACAGGTCACCGCTCTGACTCTCGGAGTGCGGGACGTTGCCACTGCCCGCCGCTTTTACGTCGACGGCCTGGGCTGGGAACCGCTGTTCGAGCAAGAAGGCGAAATCTTCTTCGTCCAGATTGCGCATGGCCAGATGCTGGGGCTCTGGAACGTGGAGAGCATGCGCGGCGAATACGGGGACGTCGGCCATCACTACGGCGGACCGGCCATCCCGGTCTCGCTGGGCCAGAACGTGGCCAGTCCTGGCGAGGTGGATGACCTCATCGCGCAGGCGCTCGCCGCCGGCGCCACCCTTGTTTCGGCGGCACGTAACCAGGCGTGGGGCGGTTACAGCGGCTGCTTCGCCGATCCTGACGGCTACCGCTGGGACATCGTCTTTAATCCAGGATTCAGGATCGACGACGACGGCGCCGTCCACTTGGGTGCCGCAGGCTAACCATCCAGCAGCGAGGGTTGCGCGACAATCAGTTCCGGCGAGTTGTTACGGACGCTGCCCACAGCGGGACCTACCGGTTCCAGCGTCCAGTCAGTGGCGGCGTCGTACGCCCTATTCCGGAGCATCTCCAGCAGGTGCGTCCCATCCCTGATCGTGGGATCCAGCCACGCAGCCATGGTGTCCGTGTCCATCGGCACCGGGTACCTGTCATGCAGCCCGGCCAGTTCCCGCAGGACCGGCGAGCCGCTGTCTGCCGGCGGCGACGGAGCGGTCAGCACGGTCGTGGAGAGCAGCCATGCGTCTTCGGCGTCCCGGGCCTTGGACGGGTCTTTCCACCAGCCATACAGCCCGGCGAAGAAAATCGGCGCATGGTTCCCGCGGTGCACGAAATAGGGCTGCTTGGTTTTGGCGCCGAGCTTTTTCCACTCGTAGTAGCCGTCCACCGGGACCGCGCAGCGGCGGGTATGGACCGAGTCCTGGAAGGTCGGTTTTTCCGCGGCGGATTCGATCCGGGCGTTGAAGGAACGCGAGCCGACGGAGATCTCCTTGGCCCAGCGCGGCACCAGGCCCCAGCGGGCGATATGCAGCTGGCGGCGGACGGCGCCGTCGATCAGCCGCTCCAGGACGATCGGCACGTCGTCCGTGGGCGCCACGTTGTATGACTCCTTGAGTCCGAAGTCCCCCGGAACTTCAGCGCCGCATTCCATCATCAGGTCACCGACGGCCCTTGCCATGACGTATCGTCCGCACATCTCCCCAGTCTGCCATTGTGCGCACAGGCGGCGGGAATGTTTGCGGCCCCGCCGCCGTTTGCACCTTTAAATGCAGTTCTGCGAAGGAGTCACCTTGGAATACACCCCGGAAGCCGGCACTATCACCATGTTCTCCACGTCCTGGTGCGGCTACTGCCGCCGCCTGAAGACACAGCTGGATGCGAAGGGCATCGGCTACACGGAGATCAACATCGAGAACGTGCCGGGCACCGCGGAGCTGGTGGAACAGATTAACGAGGGCAACCAGACGGTGCCAACCGTGCTCTTCCCCGATGGCAGCAGCGCAACCAACCCCTCGCTCGCCGAAGTGCAGGAACGCCTCGCGGCCTGATCCCGCGATATTTTCCGCAGACCGCGCTGGAGCGCAGATGACGCTCCGGCGCGGTTTGTTACTTAACGGCGCCCCCGAGACGGAGACCGCATTCCGACCGCCACGGGCGTGGAAGGTAGACACAGGCGGCAGTTTCCATAACAATCGTTTTGGTAATTGTGATCGGCCCTACATGGCTGCCTAAGATGATGGTGATACGGCCAACCGGCCGACCTGATGACTCCGCGAAAGGAACGACCCAGGCATGGTTCATAAAGTTCGGGCAGTAATTGCCAAGGAAAAGAATGCCCCGGTATCCATCGAAACCATTCTGGTACCGGATCCGGGTCCGGGGGAAGCGCTGGTGGACATCCTCACCTGCGGCGTCTGCCATACGGACCTGCACTACAAGCAGGGCGGCATCAACGATGATTTCCCGTTCCTGCTGGGACACGAGGCCACCGGCGTGGTCAGCGCCATCGGCCCCGATGTGACCGATCTTGTCCCGGGTGACCGTGTCATCCTCAACTGGCGCGCCGTGTGCGGCGAGTGCCGGGCGTGCAAGCGCGGCGAAGCGCAGTACTGCTTCAACACCCACAACGCCACCCAGAAGATGACCCTGGAGGACGGCACCGAGCTGTCCCCCGCCTTGGGCATCGGCGCCTTCGCCGAGAAGACGCTGGTCGCCGCGGGCCAGTGCACCAAGGTGGACGACGACGTCGACCCCGCCGCCGTGGGCCTGCTCGGCTGCGGCGTCATGGCAGGCATCGGCGCGGCGATTAACACCGGGGAGGTCAAGCGCGGCGAGTCCGTGGCCGTGATCGGTTGCGGCGGCGTGGGCATCGCAGCTATCGCCGGCGCCAAGCTGGCCGGCGCGACGACCATCATCGCCGTCGACATCGACGACAACAAGGTGGAGCTGGCCAAGTCCCTGGGCGCTACGCATGGCGTCAACTCGAAGGAGCAGGATCCGGTCGAGGCGATCCAGGCCCTCACCGGAGGCAACGGCGCCGACGTCGTTATTGAAGCTGTTGGCCGCCCGGAGACCTACAAGCAGGCGTTCTACGCCCGCGATCTGGCCGGCCGCGTGGTCCTGGTCGGCGTTCCCACGCCGGACATGAAGATCGAGCTGCCGCTGCTCGACGTCTTCGGCCGCGGCGGTTCGCTGAAGTCCTCCTGGTACGGCGATTGCCTTCCCAGCCGCGACTTCCCGATGCTGGTCAGCCACTACAAGCAGGGCAACCTGGATCTCGATGCCTTCGTCACCGAGCGCATCGGGCTGGACCAGGTGGAGGAAGCCTTCGAGAAGATGCACGAGGGCAAGGTGCTGCGTTCGGTGGTCGAGGTCGCATGAGCGTGAAGATCGAAAACCTCGTCACCTCCGGGACCTTTTCGCTGGACGGCGGTACCTGGGACGTGGACAACAATGTGTGGATTGTCGGCAATGCCGAAGAAGCCATCATCATTGATCCGGCGCACAACCCGGAAGCTGTGGCCCAGGCCGTGGAGGGCAGGACGGTCAAGGCCATCCTGCTGACCCACGGGCATGACGACCACATCCGTGCCGTCGGCGAAGTGCGGGACCTGGTGAAGGCACCGGTATACCTGCATGCAGCCGACCGCATGCTGTGGGACGCCATCTTCCCGGACTCCGCACCGGACCATGAGATCAATGACGGCGATACCTTCCAGGTAGCCGGGGCGGAACTGCGAGCGCTGCACACTCCGGGCCACTCCCCCGGATCCGTCTGCTTCCATCTGGAGTCGGAGAACGTACTGTTCAGTGGCGACACCATGTTCAACGGCGGCCCCGGCGCAACCGGTCGGAGCTACTCCAGCTTCGAAACCATCATCGATTCCATCAAGTCGCGTCTGCTGACGCTGCCGGCGGAAACGAAGGTGAACACCGGACATGGCGATTCAACCAGCATCGGCGCCGAGGCACCGCAGCTGGACGAGTGGATCGCGCGCGGTCACTGACAACTGAGCGTGAAAGCTGCCCGGGGCGCCTGCGAGGACATCGCGGGAGCCCCGGGTTTGCTGTTCCCTGCCGGTTATAGCCCGGGCGGTGTACCGTACAGCGGCTGGGTGAGCGTGTCCGGAACCTCCTGCTCCCAAGGCAAGCAGCCGTCGTCGTCCGCCCAGACGGCTTGTAGCGCAGCTGCCCGGGGGCCGTACAACGAGACGGCAGTCAAGACAACACCTTCCGGCCGCTCCACCGGCGCCAGGTAGACATCGCGGGCCTGCAGCAGCAGGACCATGCCCGCCATCAGGGCGCGCCCATGGCCGCGCACCATATGCACGAGTTCGTTGATCAGCGCTACCGTGTCATCCTGGCAGCGCCCGGTGACCAGAATCTCGGGATGCGGCAGCTCTGTCAGGCCGACCGTGTAGCCAAATGACGGCTCCGTCGCTGTACCGGAGACCATGACAAGCTGCCAGCCGTACCGGGCAACCGTGCGGACAGTCTTTTCCAGCGCCTCGTCCTGCGTCATCCCGTTGCATATGTCGCACATTTTGCCTCCAGTGAAAGTGTCATGTGCGACCAGTCTGGCGCCTGCGGCCCTGCGGCAATACCCGCTATTTGCCGTTTGTGGATTACGGGGCGGACCCGGGGACCTCGGCCACGGATGCAAGGTCTGCGAACGGTATTTCCCGCGTCTGCGCGTAGGTACCGAACGCGCCGAGCAGGGCCTGCTCGACCTTGTCCGCATCCGTTCCGGGCACCAGGTCCTCCGCCGCACCGGCAGTACGCGGATCCCAGTCCAAGCCGAGCGCATCGTAGCTCTGGGTGAGAACTTCGCGCAGCGGGGCGGAATTTTCAACAACGACGACGGAGGAAAACAGCCAGGCTCCGGAAACAACCCGCTGCGCAGTTCCCACAAGTTTGATCTGGACCGTGGCGTCCATCGGATGTTCGCCGTGGATGCTGAACTCCCCGGGGCAGTACTCCCCCGGGATCTCTCCGACCCGCGCGATCAGGCCCGCATCCCGCAGTCCCTTGGCCAGGAGTTTTCCGAACTGGGAGAACCTGCTTTTCGCCCCGACAATCGCATCGCGTTCGGGCTCCACATGGTCCAGTACCAGGCACCCCTGATGGTAGGCGGCAGCGCGTCCGCCGGCTTTACGGACCAATGGCTCAAAACCCAAGGCACGGCAGCGCGTGGCGGCTTCTTCGAACCCGGGCAGGTGCGCATCCCGCTGGCCGAAGGCGACGGTCGGCACAGGACGGTACAGCCGCAGGGCAGGCCCCAGCCGGCCCTTCTTGGCGGCATCCAGTATGCTCAGCCCGTACAGCAGGTCCTCCCTCGCACCGAAGGAAGATTCCTGCCGCGTCCAGTCCAGCCGCCGGGCGGCATCAGGCACAGGCGCAAATGCCGCTTCCAATTGAGGTTCTCCGGCCAGCTCAGTCGCCAACAGTGACTCCGTTCCAGAAGGCCACGTGGCCACGGATGTTTCCGGCGTCGTGAGTTGGATTCGGGTAGTACCAGGCGGCGTCAGCATTGCGCTCCCCCGCGACCTCAAGGCTGTAGTAGTGCGCCGTGCCTTTCCAGACGCATTCGGTAGTCCGGTCGCTGGGAAGCAGGAACTCCTCGTTCACGCTTCCGCGGGGAAAGTAATGGTTGCCCTCTACCATGACCGTCTCGCCGGATTCGGCGATGACGGCTCCGTTCCAGGTCGCCTTGACCATGTCCACTCCTGCTTTCCTTCGGGCTGCGCGGCGCTCTCCGGCGCCCCAGACACACTATCCAACAGTAGCGGTGCCCCTGATCATTCCGCCGCTCCAAGAACTCCCCTGGTGCCGCGGATTTGGCAGGTATCGGACCTGTACGGCTCACGCACGCAATAATGGGCCTGTGCCTTCTCCCCACATCCCGCTCGTCCTGCTCGGCGGCGCCTCCGGCTCCGGCAAGTCCTACCTCGCCGCGCGCTTCGGCCGCCCGCACGTGGAGCTGGACAGCTTCTACCGGGAGATCAGCGAGCACACCCCGCAGTCGCCGCTGCCCCAGACGGCGTACGAGGAGATCGACTGGGACCATCCGGACACCTGGAATAGCGGTGCAGCCGCCCGCGCCATGCTGGAACTGCTGCAGACCGGCCGCACGCAGGTGCCCAAGTACTCCATTGCCACCTCCAGCTACACCGGCCACCGCTCCCTCCGGCTGGCCGAAGGCCCCGTGATTGCCGAAGGGATCTTCGCCGACGCCGTTCTGGCCAGGCTGTTGGACCTCGGCGTCTCGGTGGAGCCCATCTTCATCCAGGTTTCCCCGATTACGACGGCGGTGCGCCGCCTCGTGCGCGACCTGCGGGAGCACCGCAAACCCGTTCCTTTCCTGCTCAAGCGCGGCTGGGCGCTCTTCCGGGCCGAACGGCACGTCCGGCAGCGCTATCTGGACGCAGGCTTCCGCCCCGTACCCAAGCGGCAGGTGAAGCGACTGCTGGCCGGGCTTTAAGTCCGGGCGACGAAGTAGGTGTTGAACGGATCCGATTCGACGTCTTTGGCTTCAACGGTGCCAAAGCCGGCCTCGCCGAGCATGGACAGCGCAAGCTGCTGGCCCCAGGCGGTCCCCAGCCCGTCGCCGTCCAGCCCCAGCGATACGCTCATGCAGTGGAACGTCGAAATGGCATAGAGATAGCTGGCCCAGGGCATGTCCATGTTCTCCTCCACCTTGCTGGATGCCTTGATATCCACCATGAGGAAGACTCCGTCCGGACGCAGGGCACGGCGGATGTTGCGGAGCACCGTGGCGGGATGGGCCTGGTCGTGGATGGCGTCAAAAGCTGTCACGACGTCGAAGCCTGCCTCGACGTCGAACTTGGCCACATCCAGCACCTCAAAGGCCGCATTGGCCAGCCCCAGGTCCTTGGCCTCGCTCCGCGCGCTCTGGATGGCTTCCTCCGAAAAGTCATAGCCGGTGAAGCGGCTGGCTGGGAAAGCCTGTGCCATGAGGTTGACCGCGTGCCCGGAGCCGCAGCCAACATCGGCAAGGTCAAGACCCGCCCGCAACCTTTCTGGCAGTCCAGGAACCAGCGGCAGGATCACATCCAACAGAGCCGCATCGTTCACCGCGGCACTGGTCTCTGCCATGTTTTGATGAAACCGCGGGTAGTCCGCGTACGACAGGCCTCCGCCGGTCCGGAACCGCTCGATAATCTTCTGTTCCACCTCGCCCATCATCGAGATGTCCTGCATCAGGATGGCCATGTTGTCCGGACCCGCCGCGCTGGTCAGCACGGCCGCATGCTCGCGCGGCAGCCGGTACGTCTTGGCTGCAGGGTCGTAGCTGACAACGCGCGCCGTGGTCATGCCGCCCAGCCACTCGCGTACATAGCGCTCGTTGAGACCTGCCGCATCGGCAATCTGCTCGCTGGTGGCGGCCGGCATTCCTGCCATGGTCTCGAACAGCCCCGTCTGGTGGCCAACGCTGGTCAGCACCGCGATCGCAGCATCGTTGAGGATACCCACGAAACGACCGACAAACGCCTGCACGGCTTCGGCATCAGGTTCCTGATTGGCGGAAGCCTGCAGTGATGTGCCTTGCTCAATAGTCATTGTTCTTTCTCCTGCTGCTAAGGGCTGGTACTACCCAATTGAGGTGACTGTTGGAATTCGGATGAGAGCCCGGCCTCGGGCGAATCCTGCATTGTGCCCGCCGTTGCATGCGTCGAACCCTGCGAGCGCTTCCTGCCCAGCGCTTCGTGCCGGAGGTACATTGCCAGCATGAATCCGGTCGTGACCAGGTAGAAGGCGTGCAAGGCCCAGATGGGGCCTGCCGGCAGGCTGTAGATGTAAACGGAATGGACCAGGTTGCCCATGTTGCTCAGCAAGAGGCTCCCCAAACTGTATGAGGCCAGGTCCCTGGTCTGCACAGCTTTCACGATCATGGGCATGACGCTGCCGGCAAAGATGATGGTGGAAACGCCGCCGGCCAGAACCATCAGGTCGATTTCCATGACCGATTCTCCTTTGACGTCCGTTCGAATAGTTCACTATCAACGCTACGAAGCGGACGAGGGCTGCGCGTCGGGCGAATTACCCATCTTGTTCCCGAGTGCACTGGTGCAGGTCATGCAGACCGGGTTGTTGGTTCGCGCCGTTGCTTTACCGGCGCGAAGGCAACCCATGTTCGTGTGCCCATGCCGCGGCAGCCGTCCGCGTGGACACGCCGATCTTGGCGAAGATATTGGCCAGGTGGCGGCCGACCGTCTTCTGGCTGATGAACAAAGCATCCGCCGCATCCTTGTTGCTGGCCCCGGCGGCGATGAAAGAAAGCACATCGGCCTCCCGTTCCGTTAACCCGCCGGGCAAGCGCCGGCCATCAAGCCGCTGGACATCCGGCAGCGCGCCAAGTTCCCGGTAAATGGCCAGTGCGGTAGCGGTGTCCGCGGCAGCTGTGCCGGTTTGTCCCAGCCCGCGGTGGGCCCGCCCCAGCAGCTCGTAGACTCTGGCCGTTTCGTACCGCGCGTGCAGTCCGCGGTACTCACGCGCGGCGCTCTGCAGCACCGGCAGAGCCTCTTCGTGCCGCGACTGCGCGATCAGGACGGCAGCCCTGGCCTGCCCGGCCCAGGCGCGGAAACCTGCTGTAGCGTACACGGCTGCAGTTTCTTCCAGCTGCCCGCACAACCGCTCCGCTTCATCCAGGAGGCCGAGAGCGAGGGCTATTTCGACGGCGGATTCCAGCAGCCTGGCGCAGGCCAGCCGATCACGGCCGGCCAATGCAGCGCAAAGGCCCGCCCACGCGGCGTCCTGCTTCCCGACAGCGTGGTGCAGAAGGGACTCCCCGGGCTGCGGCTCACAGCCAAGCTCTTGTGCCCGCGCGTAGGCTCCACGGGCGCCACTTAGGTCACCGCGCAGACGACGGATCTCGCCCAACTGGTAGTAGGCCTCCCCCGCTACCCAGTTGTTCCGGCCCACAAGCTCCGACCCGGTCCGTTCGATGGCCTGTTCAGCAGCCTCCCATCCGCCTTCCGCGCTCTCCAGCTGAAGCCGGTGGATCCGGCAGATGCCGGAGTAAATCGCCTCGCCGTGGAATTGCTCGCACCACTGCTCCGTCGCCTGGGTCCAGGCCCGCATCCGGGACAAATCGGCCAGCGCATGGCAGGTGTGGATCACGGTGCAGTAAATATCTCCGGCCCATTCCGGCGGCAGCTGGCCTGCCAGCACCGGCAACATGGCTTCATCCAGCTGGGCAAAGCCCTCGGCCGTACTGCCAGTGTGCACGTCCGCCAGCCCTGCGAGTACCAGACCGAACGATGTCAGGGCTGGAGCCCGCAGGCGGCGTCCCATCTCCTGGAGCGTCGCCGCCGCAGCCCGCGCCGGTTGGAGGTTCCCGAAGTCCAACGCCACCGTCGCATCCAAGTAGACAAGGTAGCCGTGCTCAACGCCTTCGGTTAGCTGGGACAGGATTCTTCTGGCCCGGTTGACCCAGCCGGAGGCTATGACTAGGTCGCCTCGGATGAACCACAGCAGCGCGAGGTTCAAGGCCTTCGTAGCAGCAGCCAAGTCATCGCCGTCGTCGTTGAACCGGTGGTATACCTCTTCGGAAATCTCCAGCGATTCCCTGACCTGTCCTACCCACCAGGCGGAGCTGCCCAGCAGGCTCAGATCCTCGGTCGGCAGCTCCGAGAATGCCCGGGCATGCGTAAAATCCCGGTGGGCGGCGTAGCAGTCCCCGCGGGCGTACGCCGTCCGCGCCGTGGACAGTAACTCCTCGAACTCGTCCATCCGGGCCTCCATCTCAACGGTAGTCCCGTCAATGCCCACCGGTCGAGCCGTTCAAGCGCTGGATCCGCCACTGGAGCTAATCGCTCCGTCTTGGTAGCTTTCAACGCATGGCCATCAAATTTGAGAATGTGGGTATCGCTGTTCGCGACATCGAAGCAGCAATCGCCTTTTTCACCGATCTCGGTCTTGCACTCATCGGCCGCGACACGGTCAGCGGCGAGTGGACCGATACTGCCGTTGGTCTTGATGGAAACCACGCCAAGATCGCGATGCTACAAACCCCGGACGGTAATGGTCGACTCGAGCTCTTCGAATACATCCATCCTGAAGCAATCGAGTCGCATCCGACCCGTCCCAACGACATCGGTATGCACCGCGTGGCCTTCTCGGTTGACAACATCGATGAGGCCCTCGAGATAGCGGCAAAGCACGGATGCCATCCGCTACGCGGTGTGGCGACCTACGAGGACGTCTACAAACTCACGTACCTCCGCGGCCCCAGTGGAATCCTCGTGATGCTCGCCGAGGAACTGAAGAAAGGCTGACAAATGACGTCGGCGAAGAGGGAGACCACCATGACAGCGAGTTCCATCATCGAGTACATCGACCGGTACGAGGGCGATGTACGGGATCGACTGCTGACCGTCTACGAACTGATCCGGTCGGCCGTGCCCGATGAAGCGGTGGAATCGATCAGTTGGCGTATGCCGACCTTCAAACTCGGCACCGAGCCGTTGTTCTTCTTCACCGGAACAAAACGCCACATCGGGTTCTATCCGACTCCGGACGCGATCGCGCATTTCTCGACAGAGCTGGCCGCATATGGAACCACCGAGCACGCTATCCAGCTGCGCCATGATGCCCCGCTCCCGACCGAGCTCATCCGCGAGATAATCGCGTGGCGGCTACAGCAGCTGCCTTCAGACAGGGTTTGAGTCAGTCGCCTCGGCGCACCGCACCACGCGCTGAGCCGCGTTCACCGTTTAGCGGCCAGCACCGCCGCGAGACCCTCTTGGAGATCCTTGACGAAATACTCGGGAATCTCCAGCGACGGGAAGTGTCCCCCGATTTCGGGCGTCTTCCATCGGACGATCTGTCGGTACCGCTCCTGTGCCCAGGCGCGCGGACACTTCTCGATGTCGCGGGGATACATGCTGATTGCTGCGGGTACGTCGACCCGAAGCTCGGGGTCCAGCGCGTTGATACCGCCGTGACTTTCGTAGTAGATGCGGGCCGCCGACGCGCCGGTCCGCGTCAGCCAATACAGCGTGACGTCGTCAAGAATCCTGTCAATGGAAATCGATTCGAACGGGCTGTCTTCGGTATCCGTCCACTCAGCGAACTTGTCAAGAATCCAGGCAAGGAGCCCGACCGGTGAATCAACGAGCGAGTAGCCGATGGTCTGCGGTCGGGTCGCCTGCTGCTTCGCGTACGCCGCACGGTGGTCCCAGAAATCGCGGGTTTCCTCGGTCCACCTGCGCTCGGCCGCCGTCAGCCCGTCCGTGGCCAATCCCGGCGGGGCCTGAGCCAACGTTGTATGAATGCCGAGGACATGCTCTTGGTACCTGCCGCCGAGAACCGTGGTGATCACACCTCCCCAGTCGCCACCGTGGGCGGCGAACTTGCCGTAGCCGAGCCGTCCCATCAGTTCCACCCACGCGGCGGCGATCTTTCCGGTCCCCCACCCGGTGGTGGTCGGCTTGTCGCTGTACCCAAAGCCCGGCATTGACGGAACGACGACGTGGAACGCCGGCGCACCTGGATCTTTCGGATCTGCCAGCTCGTCCACGACATCGATAAACTCAGCAATGCTGCCTGGCCAGCCGTGCGTCAGGATCAAAGGAGTAGCATCTGCGCGCGCGGATCGGCGGTGCAGGAAGTGGATTCCCAGATCATCAATGGTCGTGCGGAACTGGCCGATGCGGTTAAGCCGCTCTTCGAACCACCGCCAGTTGTACCCGGTGCGCCAGTAGTTCACGACATCGACCAGATCGGCGAGAGGAACGCCCTGCTCCCATCGACGAGGGTCGGGCGCGGCGCGATAGACCGTCTCGGCCTCCGGCAGCCGCGCCCCAGCCAATCGTCTGCGCAGATCATCAAGATCAGCGTCAGTTGCGTGGGCTTCAAATGCTTGCACGTCGCTGGTGACACGAGACATGAATCCTCCTGGCGGTCGCGGAACCTCCTAAGACGTGACGCGAACAAGCTTAAGTGTAATTGCGGGATCTGGTGGTCCACGAGTCCCGGCTGGAGCCGGCGCGCTCAGCGCCTCGTCTCGTAGCTGGTCAGGACCACTCCGCCGGGAAACGTCCGTGTCTCCACCAAGTTCAGGTTCACCCAGCTATCCAGCGCGGTGAAGAACGGCGTGCCGCCGCCCACCAGGACCGGATGGGTCACGATCGTGTACTCGTCGATCAGCCCGGCTCGCATGGCCGCCCCGGCGAGCGTTGCGCCACCAACCCTCATCGGCTCGCCGTCGTCGGCCTTGAGCCGGGTGATCTCTGCGACCGCGTCGCCGGTGACCAGGCGGGTGTTCCAGTCGACCTTCTCCATCGTCGAGGAGAACACTACCTTCGGCGTGTCCCGCCAGTTCCGCGCGAACTCGATCTGCGCCGGGGTGGCATTGGGCTGCTGGTCGCCGGTCGGCCAGTAGGAGCTCATTGTCTCCCACAGCTTGCGTCCATACAGCAACAGGCCGATCGCCCGCTCCTGGTCGAGCCACCACTGGAACAGTTCATCACTTGGCCCGCTCCAGCCGATGTCGTCGCCGGCCGCAGCGATGTAGCCGTCCAGAGTCAGGTTCATGCCGTAAATCAGTTTCCGCACGGTGCCAGCCTTCCGTCAGTCGGTCTCCAGTGTAGAGACCGGGAGCGGCGAGGGAAACTCATCGGTGCGCGATCGCGGCTCTCAGGTAGTCCTCGTGCTCGGGCTCAGCGTGGCGAACATTTGAACGCCCCGTCCAGTGGAGGTTCCGCATCTTGATCTGCTTATCAAACACCGGAACAGTACGGCATCTGCACCCCGACCGATGATGCTTTTGCTTTCGAGAAGCCACTAGCTGTGGCGGCTGCTACGAGGGTCACATAACCGATCCGTCAATTCCGCCAGCACCATTGACACATACCCCCCGGGGGTATACTTTGATGGTGTTGGCAAACCCGCCCACTCTCGGTTCACACAAACACGAAGTGCAACTTAGCGAAAACACAGCACGTCTGTAGGACTTCCCTTCACTCTTCGGGGGCGATGTCATCCGGACGAATGGCCCGCCTTTGAACGGGCTCTCACTTCATTCGAACATCCCACGTCTGGAACGTCCCCATGTCACAGGTCAGTCGTCAGCTCCCGAACACCGCGGGCCACGCAACCCAAGGAGCACCCGAAAAACGCCGCCGGCCATTCCGGCGCTCACTCAAAACCACCGGCGTCATCGCTCTCACCGCACTGGGAATGACACTTGCATCCACAACGGCCAACGCGATTCTGGAACAGCAGGAGAAGTCGAGTACTGCTCGGTACGGTGACCTCGTGGAAGTCGCCGGCGGCGAGGTTAACGTCGTTCGGGCTGGCACCGAGGGTGCACAGCCCCTGGTCCTGCTCAGCGGCCTGGGCACGATCGCTCCGGCGCTGGACTTCGCCCCTTTGATCAGGGAACTCGATGCTTACGACGTCATCGTCGTCGAGGGCTTCGGATACGGCTACAGCGATATGAGCGCACCCGAACGGACCGTAAAGAACATCAGCACCGAGATCCACGAGGCCCTGTCCTCACTCGACCTCGAGAAGCCATACGTTCTGGCAGGACACTCGATCGCCGGCTTCTACACACTCGACTACGCGAACCGGTACCCGAGCGAAGTATCCGCGGTAGTGGGCATCGATCCCTCAGTGCCCGCCGCCATTGCGGATACGGAATCCTCCCCTGGCGGGGGCATCAACGTCGAGCGAATACTCTCCACTATTGGCCTGATCCGAGCCGTAGTCTCCATCGCGCCCAACTTGGTGGACCCGTCAAGCGACGACTTCACCCGGGCAGAATTAGAACGCGTGCGCCAAATGACAATCTGGAACTACGGCAATGCGGCGGTCGCCGACGAATCCGCCCGGGTGGGCAGCAATGCCGCAGCACTTCACGGTGTCACCTACCCCAACGACCTCCCTGTTCTGAACTTGCTCGCCAGCGACAGCATCGCCACCATTCCCAACTGGCTCGAGGCGCACGAGAACCAGCTCAAGAACGTCAGTCACCACGAAAACGTCGAAGTCGAGGGCCCGCACAACCTGCAGTGGACCCAATCGAAGGCCATAGCCAAGAAAATCACAGAATTCCTTCAGGAGAGTGCCACATCTCAGGTGCCACCTACACCCCTTGCGGCGGCGACCGAAGTGACCCAGGGGAACTAGAAAAACCGCCTCCAATGCAGCCGAGTGACGCCATATAGTGGCGTCACTCGGTTCCTCGTGCGGTGGACGCGCTCGTTTTTCAGGGCTGAGAAGCAACTTTCCGCCATGCTGTTATCCCAGCAAAGCCCGGTATTGCAATCATTGCGCCTGGTGCCATTTAGGGAGCACTGCAACAAATTATGCGAACTAGAAGCGGAAGAATGACATGTTCGATGTCTCTGGAGGATAGTACTTGTGTGATGGCCGCCGATCTGTAGGCGGCCATGAAAAACTGCCCATAGGTGGCCACGGAATTACCCGCTGACGGCCACTGGGGCTGCCCGCGTATGGCCACGAAACTGCCCAGTCGTGGCCGTTGGTTTGCTTGCATTGTTCACTTCACGCCGCGTCGTGAGACGGCGGGGGCCTCTTCCCGGTTGGATATCGTGTCGAATCGATTCCGCGAACAGGAAGAGGCCCTTAATGAAGATGCGTTAGAAACCGTGCAAAATACTTGCTGCTTATGACCTGACCAAGTCATTGCGGGGTGCCGCCGAACTGACAGGTTGCTCCCATCCCGCGTCGTCCCGTGCCTTGGAAAGAGCGTGCTGGCATACGCTGGGACAACCTCATCCAGCCTAGGGCCGCTACGACACGCCAGTGCCGGTGAATAGCGTCAGCAGCAGTGAGGGAGGGCCTTATTGGTCTTTGTGGTTTCTCCACCCACCCACGAACAGCAGCGCTGCCCGAAATGAACAGCCCCTGCTGGGATCGCGAAGCGGAATGCTCTATCGCCCCGGAATGCTGCCCGCGGGTCTAAACAGATCTAAAAACTCTAAAAGAGTCTAAAACGGCGACCGCCGGATATCGGCTGTTCAGCCTGGCGCGGGTTTCAGAGTTGCCAGTCGGATGGGCCTTCACCGCCGCCGAGCAGACCGTCGAAGAGCCCGCCGGCTTGATCGGTGAGACCTTCTCCGGCGGTAGTGACACCGTCGCTCAGTCCTTCGGTCGCGCCGGTGACACCATCGCCGAGCCCTTCCGCGGCACCGGCGATGCCCTCTTCAAGTCCGGAGAAACCGTCCAGCAAGGGACCGGCGATGGCAGAGGCGGCGAACCCGCCGGCGACACCTGCCAGCAGCCCGAGGCCCAGACCCCCTGCCGCTCCCGCGGCCAGTCCTGCGCCTGCGCCGCGCCCGGGGCCGCCCTTGGTTCCGGAACCAAGGGTCTTCTCCATGAATCCAGGCCTCGACACTTCGGCCCGTGTCGCTGATCTGGCCAACTCTTCCGGCGCGTCCGAACGGGGACGCTCGGACGCGGGCAGCTGGGTGTTCAGCTCGTCTTGCATCATCACCCGCTGCTGCGGGCTCAGCCGGGCGAAAGCCTCGGCATGTGCCCTTTCCATGTCTTCCGGCGGTGCCGTGCGCAGCATGTACTTGTACTTGGCGATCGCGTCCCGGTCCGCTTTCGTGCCCTGACCGCTGCCCTGCAGCTGCATGCCCGCGCCTGGCTGAGGGCCGTGGTGCTGGCCGGGCTGCGGGCCGCCGGTGGAAGACCCGTGCCGGGGGTACCCGTTGTCCTGGCCGTAGCCGGCAGTACTGCGGTTTCCATCGTCTCTGCCCTGCTGGCTGCTACGCCCGGACAGTTGTTCCTTTGCATAATCAACGGCCATTTTCTTGCCCTTTTGGACCAGCTTGTCGAACATTCCCACGTTGCGCTCCTTGCTTCTCGGGCTCACCGGCGGAGTCACCGGAACCTACCTTTACAACCGGTCCGGACGCCGGGAAGTTCCCGCCGCTGCCCGGCCCCCAAGGATAAGAAGGAAGCTGCACCGCCCCGGACCTGACGATTACATTCGTGACATTGCCGGCATCCGTACCACCTCGGCCTTCATCTCTGACACCTACAACTGCGGCCTTGCCGCACTCCACTCCCGCTTCCCGGCACAAAACGGGGCGGAGATAGCAAGAAGTTCGAGGCCTGCCCTGAGCACTTCAGCACGAATCCGAGGACTGCCGCGTGCATACAAAGGATGACTAGGCCCTATTAGCACGGGGAACTTTAGCCAGACGGCATAAGCTCGTGGTCGGTCCTTGTCCGGGGTGGCCGAGGAACAGGGTCCGTTGGACGATCGTCCAATGAACACACTTTCTCGGCTCTAGGGTTTCATTAAGCGGTTTGAGCCACCATTAGCATCTAAGGTGCTGTCAAGCTTCTGACCGGCTATTCGCTCTTGCCTTTACTGCTCTGGTTGCTTACTGGCTTTGTCTCCAACCGAAAGGTCTGCCAATCGTGCCTAAGCAATCACAAAGGCGAATATGGCAACGCGTCATCACGGTCTGCTTAATAGTGGGGATAGCAGGAATTGCAGCAGCTGTCGCCCTAGCCCAAGCCTCACGTCAAGGAATCACATGGGTCCTCGTATTGGTTCCCATCAGTGTCGTGTTCCTTGTCTTTGCTTTGCTGGTTCACCTCAGGGGATGGAACCGCCGGGCGGGGGACGACTAACCTCGGTCCGTGCCGCGAAACTAAAGAGATACGGCCTACCGACTGCAAGAGTGACGGTTCAAGGCTGATAGCAGCGGTGCGAATCCTAAACGGGCACTACTTTTATGGCCCGGTCAACACCTAGCGCTCTGGGTGTTTAGGATCTTTCCCTCGCTCCATCCAATAATCATCGCGCTGGCGAAGGATGTAGCGCCCAAGGTAGAAGATGCCGATTATCAGTAGCCCGATCTGAAAAGCGAGAAGAAACCAGCCCCACGGCAGTTCAAAGCCAAACAACGAGTTGAGTATTGCGATGAGACTGGCCAGAAATAGCGCAGCAATTGCCAAGGAATTGTCCTGCCACCGCCGAGCAATGCGAGCCATCCACAAACAATAGCCGTTCGCTGCGGACTTATGACGGTTCTGAGCGAGGAACTTATGGACGACATTGAAAGATGAAAATGATGTCTAGGTCAGGCTCACGCGACCGCTGCTCTCCCCATTTGGGCATGGTTCTGGAACTGTGCTTGGAAGCTCCGCTGTGTACTCTGTAAGGGCTCTTTTATAGCCCTCAAGCGTGGGGATGAGGGCTAGGAGCGCGGTTCGCAGAGAGTCCCCGTAGCGCCCCTCGTCGTACAGCGCCAGCGCCAGGAAAGCTTGGCGTGCTGCTTCGTCATCGCCCGCCGCTGGCATCGATTCGAGGATTGATACTGCCTCGGCATATGCGCCGACGTTGCGCAGAGTGCTTGAGAGCTGGATGAACACGCGTACAGCACGTTCGCCGCTGAGGCCTGCCTCAATGGCTTGTCGGTAGAGCGGGATTGCTTCATCCTCGAGCCCGAGAGCGTCGTGAACGCCACCTAATTCGAAGAGAGCTTCCGCGTCGCCGTCCGGCCGCTCCGAAACAAGGGCACGCACCCTCGCTATGGAGCCATGCGGATCGGCTTCGTCAAACTCTTGCTCGTAAAAGTCATCGATCTTCTGGTCCCATGCCGCGTCAATCACCCTGTCAGCTTGTCACGTCAGGCAGCGTGATCAAAGGCAGTTTCGCCGTCCGTGAGTCGATCCTTTGCTGGGACACCTCCCTTCATGTGGCGGCTTAGGTGGGAATCAAGAGCCGGGCCAGTCCCTTCGTCTGTCTGGAAGCGCTATTTGGACGGCTATGAATGGTGACTCTACGGACGAACAGTCCTTTGTGCCTCCTCATTGTCATCTGCCTCAGTTAGACGCTTCCTTTTGCGAACATATCGCTACCAATCCTTTCGGAGTGTCTCGTCCGGAACGACATAGGAGCTGGAGTAGTGAACCCAATCGTCCCTACGTCCCTCCCTGAAAAGGCGGTCTGCAACCATCTGGCACTCCTGCCAGTCCTTCCGGGAGTCCTGCGGCCCATAGCCGACAGCTTGACCGAGTTGATCCAACGTCACCAGCCGTGTGGCTCCCGGCGCGGTCGCTACTTCGTAAGTGAAGGTTCCTTTGAGGGAGAACCATCTATTGCGGACGGGAGTTTCTATCAGACGGAAGTAAGTGCCTCCATTGGCGAACCTGGCAGCAGCCGCGCTCTCTTTCGATTCCGGCTCAGCATTGACGAAATCCGTGAACTTCTGGAGAAGTTCTTCGTACTCGGCGTTGAGGACTTCATCCACTGCGCCGTCCTTCTGCACGTACCGGTCACTGAGGCTTCCGCTGCCGCCCTTCATTGACGAGCGGAGCCACAGTCGAACCTGCTCCACAGACTCTTCCGATGGTTCGCTCTGAAGCGCTCTGGCAAGCGATTCGTATTTGAGCGCCACGACGGACAGATTCATGTGTCTTAGCAGGGACGCAAATCGCATCATGTCGGCTGCCAGTACTTCAGTGTCCGTTTTCATCAGGCTTCTTTCGCGGGGTAGGGGTAAAGCTAACCACGGGAGGACGTCGCCTTCACGGTATCCCGGTCTGAGGAAGCCGATCCCTCCCGGGAGCCTCAGAAGGCCGCCCGTAAGTCGGTCCTCCACCGCGACACTCGATCACCGCTCCCCCGCCACGAAGAATGCCATGTAGTTGCTGTGACTGTTAACTTCGTTTGGCGGTTGAACTGCAGCTTGGTTTGGCGGTTTTCGAACTGGTGGCGGTGGCTGCGGCAGTGGTCAGGGTTCGATTGCGGTGGCCGTTTTCTGACGCGCCCGTTCCACGGCGCGATAGACGGTGGAACGGCCAACGGAGAACAGCTCTGCGAGCTCGTACATGGTGTGCTCGCCTGCGGCGTGCAGTTTGACCAGGTGCGCCTCCTGGCTGGGTGAGAGTTTAGGCTGCTTTCCGCGCAATCGGCCCTTTGCCTTGGCGACCTTCATACCTTCGCGGCTACGGGCCCGAATGAGGTCGCCTTCGAACTCTGCGACCATCGCCAGGACATTGAATAACAGCTTGCCCATCGGGTCCGTTGGATCATGGACCGAGCCGCCGATGCTGAGTCTTATTCCACGGCCGGCAAGCTCGTCAGCAATCTGATGCGCGTCCCGTTGTGCGGTGAGATCTGGTTCGTCGGTGGAGACTCTGGCGTAGCCGTCCAGTAGTTCGACATATGAAGCAGTGTCCCATATACGGCCCCCGGATTCTGTTGGTCGAAGCAACACCTGTTCCAGGGAGTTGCTTGCATGTATCAGCAGTTCGATTCGCCTACCGGTGCCGGTTTCTAGCTTTTATCCGTGAGGGCAGTGGTCTCAAACCTTCAGCCCATAGACTCGAAAGATCTGGCTGACCGGCCGGATTCACCCCAGTGTGGCGTCGACGACTGACATCCTCCCACCTTCACCGGGTTTTATTGCGGGCGGGGTATACGCGAATTGCGGAACTCGGTGCTGTGCATGCGAAGGTCAGTTCAGAGTGGCCGTCAGCCTTCATTCCACATCTGGCCAAAGCGCCCTGTCGGTGAGGATCTTGAGGCTCTCTCTGGATGCTGCGAGCTCTACTTCGCCCTTGTCGGTTGCCAGAGCGATGATGGGGTCGTTTTTTCGCAACGCCGGCCGATCGCGACGGGGATGATTTCTGCTGCCGAGGAACTCGTGCACTGACAGGTTGTGCGCAGACCCTGTTTGCACGCCGTCTTCTTCGAGTACAGGGTGGAAGATAATTTTTCGCTTCTCCAGTTGCGCCATTCCGAGCATCCAGCGCCCCCGCAGGGAGCCTGGTGCCGCCCGCGGGTAGCGGAGGCAGCATTCGATGAGGCCGAGCTCGTGGGCATCCCTGGCAAGCCGGGCTTTCCTGTCGCGCTGCCTGCGGCTGAAGAGGAAGACTGTCACTGCGGCCATGACTGCTATTCCCACCACTATGCGCTGCCAGAATGTGAGTCCCGGGATGAGGTTGGGGATGACAGGCCCGGCCAACAGAAACCACCAGTACGACCAGTCGAACGCCTTCTCCCATTTACCTTTAGGTGTGCGGGGCGGTAAAGGAGAAGCGGCCATACCGGGATACTAATCGCACCCGCCTTGGATAACCTCGGGATCCGCAACCGTGAGGCCGTCGGACACATCCTCGCCTTCATCTCGGCGCGGATTTGGCTACTCAGTCGCGTTCTCGGGTATCGCTGTCGCGTAGTGGTACCGGCGACTGAGACAGGTCAAAAGATCCTTCCTGGAGAAGCTTCTTGCACGGCTCCTGACGGACCCGGTCCCGGTTGCGGCAGCAATGCTTCGACAGCGTTAAGAGCCGTCGTACGGGCGAGGCTGAGACATATGGCCGTGCCGCACGGTGGGCCTTAGCTGGGAAGGATCGCGGTGCCTTCCATGAAGCGGACGCATCGACCTGTCAGCAGGGTGCGCTCACCGGTGAAGTTGATGCGAACGGTTCCCCCGCGTACTGATACCTGCCGAGCCAGCAGTTCTTCCTTGCCGAGTCGTTCGGCCCATAGTGGAGCGAGCTGGCAGTGGGCGGAACCGGTGACGGGGTCCTCGGACACACCGGCTTCGGCACCGAACCACCGGGAGACGAAATGGTAGTCGGTCCCGGTGCCGGGAGCAGTGACAATCGTCCCGCGAACGGGCAGTGAGGCCAAGACCGCGAGATCCGGTGAAAGGTCGATGACGGACTGGGCGTCTTCGACCATGTAGATCAGGTCGGTGGCTTGCAGGGCCTCGGTCACTGGGACGCCGATTGCTTTGGCGATGTCGGGGTCGATAGCCACGGGTACGGGAATTTCGGAGGGGAAATCCATGGAGTACTGGCCGTCGGCCGAGCGGGTCACCGAGAGCCATCCGCTGCGGGTGTATAACTGCAGCTTCTCGGCATCAGGATGCGCGTCGTCGAACAGGTAGGAGGCCGCGGCCATGGTCGCGTGCCCGCACAGATCTACTTCAACGGCAGGAGTGAACCAACGCAAATGGTATGCCGGGTGGGCAGGATCCGGGGCCTGGATCCCGGCGGGCAGATTCTTCACCAGGAATGCCGTCTCGGAGAGATTGTTCTCCGTTGCCGCCTGCTGGAGCACCTCGGCCGGCAACCACTGGGGCAAAGACATGACAGCGGCGGGATTGCCCTCGAACAGGGCATCGGCAAACGCGTCAATCTGCACCAGGGGGACTTTCATGAAATTGCTCCCTGGATCTCTCATGTCTCCGGATGTTACTGGCTGGCTCTGCATGGTTTGTTCCTTTCGGCCCCGGTTTTTGTACAGTCCGGAAAGTGTGACAGCCACGGCCCGTTGTCCTGTGGCAGGGGTGTTGCACAAAGCCGGCCCGCAGGGGCAGAGCCAGCTCTGTGGGGATGGGCAGCTACACCAGGGTGTAGTGGTCAAGCCCGTCTTTGTTGGTCTCAAGTTGGAATCCGCGGCGGGTGAGCAGCTTGGCAGAGACGGTGTTGGCGGGGTCCACTCGGGCGAAGAGTTCCCGGGTTTCATAGACCTCAGGAATGGTGGTCAGTGCACTATCGACCATGGCCCCGGCGATGCCGCGGCCCCAGTGCTCCGGTGACACCCAGTATCCGATCTCGACGCCCTCATCCTTGCGGGAGGAGACCACGATGCCGACAGGACTGTCTGTCTCCGTGGCCAGGTACCAGCGAGAGGCTCCAACACTGTCGAGCGGGTCTTCCCGGAGGGCTGCGCGGATACGGTCCTCGATAGTCTGGTGGTCCCACGGCCGTCCGTCGCCAACAAAGCGGGTCACCCGTTCATCAGATGCCATACCAGCGAAAAATACCGCGTCTGCCTCTTGAAATGGTTGCAGGGCGATAGATGGAGGGCGCGGCATCGGATATCTTTCGGACTTGGCGGTGTTTTGGTCAACCTATCAAGTGCCTTGGATTGTTATGAATCTGCAAGTCCTCACACCGGGGCTTTGTGTCACTGGGATGCACCCGTTTGGGGCATGCCTTATGGGCAGCGCGCAGGCCCTTGTGTCGGCAGAGCATAGTCCGGTCTCGGTCTGCTTGGCATTCGACCCATTGAGACACATGAGTAGTTCCAGCGGAGGAATTTGCCTGACTCGCCGAAAGAACTATAGGTTAGTTGCATGCACATGCAGTTACCTGACCAGAAGGACCCGTCACCGGTCGGGGACATCAGCGCCGCCTGGTCCCAGGTCGCCGTGTTCGCCTCGGCAATGGATGCGAGTCTCGGCAAATGGCTAACGGACACCCGCGGGATTGGTCTCACGGACTACCGCGCGCTTGCCCATCTCAGCCAGGCCTCCGACAAGGAGCTGCGTGTCAATGAACTCGCCCAGCGGATAGGCCTGAATCAGAGCTCCGCCACACGCCTGGTGAGCCGCCTGGAAGCAAAGAACCTGACATACCGCGACACCTGCCCTGACGACGGGCGCGGCGTCTATGCTGTCATCACCGAGCATGGGGAAACCCTGCTCAGGGAGGTGCGCGAAACCTCCGAGGAGCGAGTGCGCGAGCTCCTGGGCAGCATGGGGGCGCACTTTCCGCTGCTCGATGCACACCAGCTGGCCGGCGCACTGCGCGAAATCAGCAACCTCATCTCCCCTTAAGGGGCGCACAAGCGTCGATAAGGTCGCACTGGACCTTATTACATGTATGTACATGCAATTAGCGCACGCAACAAGCTGACTTCGATTGGAGCCGCCATCGAAGCCGAACCAGGTCCCCAACTATATGTATGTACATGCAGTCATTTTCTAGAAAAAGGTTGATTCGAATGAGTACCAAGGTCGAGATATTTTTGGACTACGTCTGTCCTTTCTGTTTCCTGGTCGAGGACGCAGTAGCCGAACTGAAACGGGTCCGCGACGTGGAGGTCGAGATCCGGCCGTTTGAGTTGCGCCCCGATCCGGTGCCGACCCTTAGGCCGGAGGACGACTACCTGCCGCAGACCTGGGATGGGGCCGTCTACCCCATGGCCCGCCGGGTGGGCATGGACATCCTCCTGCCCTCGGTGTCCCCGCAGCCACGCACGGCCAAGGCCTTCATGGTGCTGCAACTGGCGAACGAGCACGGGATCGGACAGGAATATTCGACGGCAATGTTCCGGGCGTTCTTCCAACAGGACCGCGACATCGGCCGGGATGAGGTCATCATCGACGTCGCAACTTCGGTCGGACTCGACCGCGCGGAGGTGATCCGGGCATTGACGAGCGAGGAGCGGACGTCCCGGCAGCTTGCCGACCAGGAGTACGCGGCCGTCTCGGTCGGAGTGACGGCTGTTCCCAGCTTCCGCGTGAACGGAAGACTCTACCCGGGAGTACTGGATGCCGGTCGGCTAAAGCACGCCAGAGATGATGCGACCACACTGGTGCCGCAACCGTGAGCCGTACCCACCAGGAACTTCTCGACCTCATGGAGGAGGCGGTGGAGTTCGGCGTCCGCCATGTCGAATCCGGCGGCCTGCCCTTCGTCGGGGTTCTTCTCGGCGCCGGCGGCTACGTCTCGGAACCAGGCGTCAACCTCGTTCACGAGACCGGGGACCCGAGCGCACACGCGGAGATCGTCGCCATGCGCGCGGCCATGGGAGATACGGGGCTCAGCGACCTGAACGGCACCTGGCTGTTGGCCAGCGGAGAACCGTGCGGACTGTGCTACCGCTTCGCCATCGACCACGGGGTCAGCCGCATCTACGTTGCCGTGGACAGCGACACAGTAGCCAGCCAGGGGTTCGACTACCGCCGCAGCTACCCGGCCTACGGCATCGACCGCATCCTGCTGGGCGACACAGTGCAGCAGCTTCCGGTCGAACACGGTCTGGAACCGTTCCAACGATTTACGCGCCTGAGACAGGGCAGCGTCAACACGCCGTCAAACCCAGCCACACCTACGAAAAGGAAACAAACATGAGTTGGATCTATTTGGGAATCGCCGTCATCTTCGAGATTGCGGTTGCCCTCGCAGCGAGCAAGGCACAAGGCTTCACCCGCTTGTGGTGGACCATCACCACACTCGTCAGCGGGGCAATCGCCACCTTCTTCCTCAGCCTGGCACTGCTGACATTCGATGTCGCTGTCGGCTATGCGCTTTGGGTCTCGGTGGCAGGGGTCGGGATCACCATCCTGGGTGCTATGCTCTTCGGCCAGCGACTGAACTGGCGCCAGGGAGCCGGCATCGGAATCGTCATCGTCGGTGTCGTCGGCCTCCAACTCGGCGGCGCGGCGTGACGCCACATGCGGCGCCCACTCTGCCGGCGCACCAGACCTTCCGTTTTTCCTTCCACCCTGCCCGAAAGGACTAACCCATGAGCACAACACCCGTCACCCACCAGAGGAACACCGGGCCATGGCTCGTCCTGCTCCTGGCCGGAGTCTTCGAAGTCGGCTACGCCCTGAGCGTCGGAGGCAGCCAGGGATTCAGCGTCCCGGGCTGGTCGATCTCTGCCCTGGTGTTCTTCCTCTTGACATTGTTCTGCCTCAGCGTCGCACTCAAGAAGATCGACGTGGGGATCGGCTACGCCGTATGGGCCGGCATCGGCTCGGTCGGCGCCGCTGTCCTCGGCCCGGTCTTCTTCGACGAAACACTCACCCCGGCCCGCGCGTTCTGGCTGGCCGTGATCATCGCCGGAGTTATCTGGCTGAAACTCGCCGACAGCCCGAAGATCACGAAAACGGTAAACGTGTCCATGACAAGCACCGCAGTAAACGGATAGACCCCGGAAGCTCCTCGGGTCGTAATACCCGTGGGAACAGCTTTCGCTGGCCCTTGCGTTGCCACTTGGCCAACCTTCACAGCCCACCCGGCTCCAGCAGCCGGGTGGGCTGCCCACGTGATGGCGGGACACCTGCCATCATCAGCGATGATGGCATCCTTGCTGCTATGTGGGCTCGCTTTCCTTGGACCAGAGTCGGCCGGATAGCGCCGCTTTATGGACGGCTGCGTGAAGTACGTCGCTGCCGGCCAGGTACTTCTAGATACTGGACCGGCCGCCCGCACGGCAGCAAGCCAACCATCCCAGGTCGGGCGCAGCAGCGCGGCCAAGGCTTCGTATCCGAGGGCTCCGGGGTGGGCGCCGTCGCCCTCGCGCACCTCTCGCCGCCACACGTCATCGTTCCTCAGCTGCCGGACAGCACTGACGTACGGCGCTGCATTATCGGTTGCATTCAGCCGCCAGGGAGGCGTCGAGGGCCATGATGCGCTCATTGTGCTGTTCGTCGTCGACGGCCGGCGGGCCGGCCACCATGACCGGCCACCCCGCAGCATTGAGCTGCCGCAGGATGGTGCGCAGATTGGAGACCGAGGCATCGGCCGCAACATGGGACACCCCGGATTCGACCATGGTGTCGTTGACCCGAAGGACAACACGACCCCCGCGTGGCTTCCGGAAGGCAATCTTGGTGTGCACTCGGCCTGGAAACGGCGAAGGATGTCGGCGCTGGTGTCGCGGCGTATGCCCAGGTTGTAGGAGGTCAATACCTGCCCTCGTGCATGGCTTTGCGCTGCCAGCCGCCCGGCCCAGCCCAGGTGCCATGGGTCGCCGACGCCGGCCACGAACGAATCCCCCAAGAAGCACACCCTTACATCGGGGTCCGGCGGGTCCTTGGTTTCCACGGGTTCCGCCTGTGGCACTTTCATTCCTGCCAGGTTTCTTCGTCTGGACGGTCATGTGTGGGGATGCCCAAGGCGTCCAACACCGGCCAAAGCGGCGAAGCATCATGGTCCTCGCCGGGCACGTATTCGGTGATGCTGACCCCGACCAGGTTAGCCCGGCCCCGAAGCGTCTTGATCACATCGACCAAGGTGGCGATGTCCAGCCCGCCGGGTTCGGGAACGGCCACCGCCGGCCATACCTTCGGGTCCAGTACGTCCAGGTCCAGATGCACGTACAGCGGGGCACCCCCGGGCAACCACCGGTCCAGCAGCTGCCCCAGGCGATGCGGTTCGTTTTGCAACTGGCCGGGGGTTAGCAGCGGCAGCTCGTGCGCGTCGATGAACGCAAGCTCGGGTGGATCCATGGAACGGGTGCCCAGAAGCGCGCATCGTTGCGGTGACACCGTAGTGGACGGCACCAGGCGCTGGTGGCCCTCGCCGAACAGTGTGCGCAACGGCATGCCGTGGGCGTGTCCGCTCGGGCTGGAGTCCGGCGTGTTCAGATCAGCGTGAGCATCGATCCACACCACATGGAGGTCCTGATGGATCGAGGCCATGTACGACACCGAGGCCACGTCCACGGTGCAGTCCCCGCCCAAGGTCAACAGGCTGCGCGGACCAAGGTCCTGCAACAGGTCCTGCGCGGCGACCAAATGCGCTTCCACGGCATCGTGATTCTCAATCAACGAGTCACCCCCTACTCGGGGGTTCTCTTCACGTGTCCCAAGGGCTGGATCCACAACATGCCGCGTGGATGTGGGCCGGACAATCTCAGCCAGACGAGCGGCGCCTTCCGCAATGCCCGGCGCTCCGCTCCCCTGCCACAACGGCACGACCAGCTGCAGGTCCCAATCGGTCACCACAATTCCCACCCCATCTGTCGCAACCGGTTCCGGTTGCTCCCATGCTAGAGCAGTATGTCGTGGCGACCGACGTTGTCATCGTCTACGTGACGGCTGGCTTTTCCAGTGTCGTCCAAGGCATCAGCTCATGATGAGCCCCCCATGGCGATCCTGATACTGACTGTTCGGACGCTCCATTCAAAGACTTAATGTGCTGGTCCCTGTTGTGCCGTCGCGGTAGGTCACGGTGACGTCTAACCCGTCGCTGGCGTTCCTCAGGTCGTCGCCGGGGAGCCAAAGCGCGAAATGGCCTTTGGCGACGGTGGCTGTGACCTCCCCAAGCGTCGGGCTGGCGTATGCGACGCCTACAACGTCAGTTCCTGCTTTGCCCGCTGCGAGGGAGATGTCGCCTGCGCTCGTGGTGCCCGTGCCGAGGCTAGTGGCTTCGAGTTCGCGGGGGCCGGGAGCGGTGTAGCCGGTGGGTTTCCCGAGGGAGCCGATCATGCCTTTGCCGAATAGGTTGAAGGTGTCGTCGGTGATGCAAAGTGCGGAGAAGCCATCAGGTCCCGTCAGTATGACGGTGGTCCAGACGCCTCGACGCTCAGCGATAGCTGTTTCTGCCTCGCTGAGGTCCTCTATATATTGGCCGCCTCCTACGCCTTCTTTCGAAGCGCGGCAATCTTCGACCGCGGCCACTTCTTCCTGCCCGCTAACACCAATAGGGGTGGCCGTCCAGCTTGCGAATGCCTGGTCACCGCCGGTGGCCGACGGCAGGATAACGACGGCGGCGGTCACCGCGGCAACCATTCCCCCTATCAGCGCAACCCTTCGGGTTTTCCTCGACCGTTGCGGACGTGGGCTGACAGGCATCGCGGGATCGGTAGCCAGGATCCGTTGGAGGTCCGTGCGTGCCCGGTGGGATTGGGTGGGGCTGAGTTGGTGCGTCGCAGCGTCGAGTGTTCGGAGCACGGGATCGGTGTCGTGAACGCCAGTCATGAGATTGTGGTCCTTCCGGAGAGCGCAGCCGGTGTTCCGGCCGGCAGGTGATTGAGGTGAAGCCGAAGAGCTCGGCGGGCGCGGCTGAGACGTAGCCTGTAGGCGACCGGCGAGATGCCGATGACGGCACCTGCCTGGGTCGCCGTGAGTTCTTCGAAGACGGCCAGGCCTAACGCCTCTTGATGAATCTCGGAGAGCAGGCGCCATGCCCTGCCGAGGTCAACGCGGCTGATAACCAGATCAGCACTCGAGTCGTTGTGGGAGACTGCTGCCGTGTCGGCGAGGCGCACCCCTAGCGCCAGCCGGCGTTGATCGCCCCGCTGTGCGTTGAGCAATATGTTCCGGGCGATGCCGTAAATCCACGCTCGCGCATCGTCATGGGTTTTTGGTACTTCCTCCTGGCGGCGCCAGACGACAAGGAATGCGTCCGCGACGATGTCCTCTGTATGCTCGGGACGGGCACGGCGCTGGACGAATCGAAGCAGGTCCGGGTGAACTGCCTCGTATAGGGCTCTGAAGGTGTGCTCCCGGTCGGGCGGGCGCGGAACGTGACTCATACCCTGTACCTGTCCGCCATTGGGATGTGTGTGTCGCAAGAGTTCGAATCGAATCTTCCCATAAGGCTTTGCCTGGATCATTTTCCTAGCGACGGCTCTTGGAATCACAGCAAGGCATCAGCTCAATGATGATTCCACTAAGCCGATCCTTCAGCGCGACTCTCCCGGCACCAGTACGGGGAGAAGGGGCTGTTCCGCAACTCCCGGAGCCAGCTGAAGCACGTCACGCCTATGCTGGAGGAATGCGGCTGCCGACTCTCTCCCTGACGACAACGGCGTTCGTGCTGCTGGCCGTCGGCGCCGTTCTTTGTCTCGGGGCCCTGTGGAACGCGTACATCCATCGCCTCGGGGACACAGCGGAGTACCTTTGCATCGTCGGCTCCGTGCCTCAAGGGGTGAATAAACCGCTCGATGAGTTCAATGAGGGTTCCCGTGTTGAGGGTCGCTGGACCGTGTGGCCGATGGGACGGGAATGCACGTGGCACTCGACGGTCTCGGACCGGACCTTCGTGTATCACTCAGGTGGCTGGCAGCCGACATGGCTGATGCTCTTGGGCATGACGTTGAGCGGGGCTGGGACCTGCGTCGCCCTTCAGTCGCGCCGGCCGTCTGCAGACGCAGTGCTGCCCTAGACCCCGTCTGCCCATGGCCCGCAACCGATCCTTTACCGCACTGTCATCGCGACTTCGTCGCGGCTATGAAACGTTCCGATCGGGTGTCGCGTGCGCGGAGTCGGTTGGCAACGTCGAAGGACCCTCTCGAATTGCATTTGAATGTGCGTCGCCGTGCTCGACGACTTCGATCACAACCGAGTCCCATCGGTCAACCTCGGTGCCCGCCGATGGATGCTGCCAAGTGATATAGAAGAGACCTGGCCAAGCGAGTGCGCTGATCGGCGGACCGTCGGGATCAGGATTGGCGAGGGTGACACCTGCTTCGGAGGCCACGTCCCGGCCGACATGGAACGGCATTCCAACCACGTTGGGCACAATGGCTCGTTCTGGCGTCCGCTCGTCCATGACTTAAAGGTACGCGTTAGATTCTTCTCCGACCATGATTCAATGCTCTACTGGGCGCCAGCAATTCGGTGCCCGCGCGTGCCCTAGGACGATCCTTCAGCGGGGCACACGCTTTCTAGGGTGCGTCTAACGCCGCCTTGTATGGCGATCGGGACGCACTTGCTATGCAATACTGCCGAGGTGGAGACCTTGAAAGATCGGCTTAGCGAGGCATCAGGGCCAGGCCGACCCTGGACTGTGGCTGCTGTGGCTGTGTCGATTATTGGCATCCTGTTGCTCCTGCTGGGGCTCGGGACCCGGCCCGACCCTGAGCTGCTGCCCGGATATGTGGTTGTCTACGCCGTGATCGGGCTGTTCATGTTCGGCCCTGGGATTCGGGAGGTTTCCTGGGGCCAGCTGCTGACCTTCGTCGTGCCCGGTCTTGTGATGGTGGCGCTGTGGGCGCTGGGCACCGGCTACTGGGGCGGGCTCTGGCTGCTGGGTCTGCCGGCATGGGCCATCATCTGCCGGCGCTGGCGCAGCTACGGCAGAGGACGGCAGGCCGGAAAGCTGGCGCTTTTCCTGCTGCTTCTGATCGCATCGTCGCTGTTCTTCGTCTTCTACGCGCTCTATCCCATCTTGGGCCTCGCCCTACTCGCCCTGGTGCCAGCGGTACCATTGGCTCACTTCATCGCATCGCCCGGCTACAGGCGCCGGCCCCTGCAGGCCGCCACGGAGTTCCTGCTGTCCTGCGCAGTCGTAGTCGTGGCTCTGACGTTGCCGGAGCTAGGTTGGACCTCGCCGGAGGGCTTCGCAAGCGCAGGGGTCTTGGTAGGGCTATTGATGGCAGGCTGGGCAGGACGCCGCCCGATCCAATCCTCGAACCAGCCTCATCTGGAGAACCACCAGACGTGATGAAGAATTGCGCCTTTGCCGTTCCAATTGGCATTCAACTTGCGGGACATTGCCAAGTGAGGCCCCGACGGATCTACGGCTTACAGTAATTCCGTGGGTTCTGGTATCGGAACGGTTAGGTATGGCACCCACGAAAGAAAGCGGGTTTCGCACGGGAGGTCAGGCATCAATACCCAATTCATCAGCATGTTGAACTTTTGCGGCGCGCTGACCAACCTGTACCTACGCCGAGACCTCGGCAAGGATTACAAAGTAGAGCTTCTGAAGCTTGACGACCTGAACCCGCCCGTAGCCCGGGACTACGAATACCCAATTGGTGGTTGGCTGGCAACGAGTGCCATAGCTGCAGGCATTCTCGTGTTGCCACTGACTTGGCTCGTGGCGCAATTCGCCAAGGATCTAATTCCTCTCCTGGCGGTTGCCTTAATGTTCCTCCCTTTGGCAGCCGTCATATCCATTCTGGAAGTGCGAGTGCGCCTCGCGCTCAATATGATGACGAAGACTCACGGTATGTCACCGCGTGGCAGAGCTTGGTTGACGCGACCACATGCCCTCCTGGTGAGCAGCTTTATAAGTTACATTGCGGCTGTCGTCCTGTACTTCGCGTTGCAGCCTGTCTTCGTGTCCTGAAAACGACTCTTGGCTGGTCGGTGCTTCCCAGATCTTGGGAATTCGTTAGCAGCCGCTTTCAGGGAGCGGCTTATGAGACGGCCATTAGCCGCAGTGCCGAGAGCCGATCCTCCAACGGCCACTTTTATTGCCCATCTCTGAGTAACAGCACGACCTTCCTGGCAGCATGAATTATCTAAGGTTGCAGCGGTGTAATGAAGGCTCGCTTGACGGCTGAGGTGCCCGGTGAGACCTCTACGAGCTACTTACGTTCGGGAACGAACAGGAGGTCGAATACGTGGAAGCAATCGACGGACGAATCGTTGCTGTAGCAGTGGGTTTCGCAGCCCTTATAGTGCTGTTCATCGTTCTGCTCGTGCTCATGGCGCGGCGGAGTAAGGGCACGAATGCCCAGAGCTCGATGAAAGGAATCAACGTAACAGGTGCCTCGGCCTCGACCGTGATCGATTCGGGCGATAGCCCCCTGGCCGTGATGGGACGAGTGCGGGATTTGATTGCCCGGTCCCGCCGTTACAGTCATCTCTTCGAAGGAGACGACAGCTTACGGTTCCGCGTGAAGGGTAACTTCTGGAGTTGGGGCGGAGTGGTGACCCTCGATCTTGCACCGCACGACAGGGGAACGAGAATCCAAGCCCGTTGCCAGCCCTGGCTCAAGACAACGCAGATCGACTACGGACAGAGCGGTAAGGATTTAGCGGAGTTCGTTGATGCTTTCCTCGAAACGGAAACCCGCAGTAATCCAAAGTTGGACTAGGAACGATCCGAGCGGTGTCGGTTAGCCGGGATGCTTTTCGGAATTCTGGCTTCGCTTCTTATTACGACGGGTGAGGACGGGCGCCATGATGGCGGCACCAAGAACAAAGGAGCCGAGCAGAGCGAGTATTGCAATACCGAGAGTGAAGGCATCTTGAATGAGGTAGAAGACCAGCGCACCAAAGCCGGTTACCAATAGGTACCAAACTGCTCGGCCAAGGCCCGCCCGGCCGTCTCCGCCTCGGGATTGATCCGGAACAAAACCCGGCGGGACGTGATCATTGTTGAACATTCCGGCCGCTTCCGTTGAGCTAGCGTGGAAAACCAGACTAGCTGCTTCGGCACTGGGCGGCCACAGACTTGAACGACCTCGGGCAAGCAGAAAGCTGCAGCTGGCGTCATGGTGGCTAGCTGAAAGACGTGGCCCCGGAGCCACCAGCTCGTGGATCCTGTAAGCCGATCCGCTTGAGAATCGGCTGCACGGCAAAGGCAGCCACACAGGTGGACGCTCTAACGGGACAAGCTGGATGGCTTGTCCTAGTTGCCGCCGCGCATCGCTGCTCGGATTGATGCGGTCTTCGCTCGGAACTTATCCGACACGGACTTGGGCTGTGAATCAGTCAGCGCTGCCCATACTCTTTGAACATGGCGCAACGAGCGGGATTCGGATGGCTTCGAGTGCTTCTCATTGCCCTGAGTGCGTCCATAGTCTTTGGCTTGCTCGCACTTCTAGCGTGGGGATGGGAGAGGGTTCCTGTCTGGGCTTTCGGCGGAGCCCTTATGTTTGGATTGAGCGAGTTTGTGCAGCAGGTAATTGCCCGAAGACGAGATTCGTCGCGAAGTTAGCTTCGTTGGGCATCACACTGCATGTGCTGCTCTGTTTCTCCTGCAGGGTCGCGGCTGACGCGACGCACGTCGCAAATGTCTTCGAGCATCTGCATCACATACGGAGGAAATTTTTCTGCTATTTCGTCAACTGAAAAGTAGACGTCGAGCGGATCGACTTTCAATACGAACGTCCCGGCCACCTGGACATTGCCACCCGGGTCAATTCCCGGCCAAATGGGTCGTGTGAAGGACATTGAAGCCAGGATGGAGTTCTTGAAGCCATTCAGTTGGGGCGCAAATTTCGGTTGCGTAACTTCAGTTCCGGCGTCCAGCCCTACAAGCAAATTCTCAAATCCTGCCCCAAAGATCTGCGCCTTGGCAACGAGAAAATCATGATGTTTGTCCTTGATGTCGAGGTGGTGAAGTATCCCAAGGAAGCTCTCGGCGGGGTTAGGGAAGTTAAATGGCTGGAACGACTTGATTCTTTCCAAAGCCGGTTCCGGGACTGTTGCAAGTCCGCTAAGAGCGTTTTTCCATTGCGACTTCGTCTCAGCCACGGGGAAGTAAATCTGTCGGGGTTTGGCCGGCTTTTCACGCATATGGGCGAGTTGCCACGCAAGACCGTCCAATGCCGAACGCAGGTTGTGGATTGCATCTCCAACTATCAGCGCAATATTATCCAGCGGAGCATCTTCGTCCACGTCCAGAACGAGGTTGACCTGTTTTCTATCCTCCGTAGCTTCAAACTTGCCCTTTATAGGATTCTCATCGGACCAAGTCCTAATGAGTTTTTGAGCCTCGGCAAAAAGCGTGATGGATCGGGATACTTTTCGTGCAGGGAGCGCCAAAATGGTTTCCATGAATTCAGCGTACTGGCCGCGTCAGACAGTCAGCTTTCGCGGGAAGAGGTGCCCGTAGTCCCCGTTGTGTTGTTTGAGGCGAACAGGTCCGAAACCAAGCGGACAGCTGTTGCCTGCGGTGATTCGCCTTCGGTGTAGACGACGTGAGTCGCTAAGGAACGTGTTCCTACATCATCGAACCATTCAGCGAGAAAATCGTGTCCCGAGCTGATCCAATCGGTCCCTTTCGTCGCGACCGATCTTTCACGTAGTTCGGCCAGCCCTGCATCCCGGCCTGCTTCAGGAAGGACCAGTACAACGTGGTCCACGGCCGCGAGAGCTGCACTTACACGCGCGAAGCACGCGGCATCGATGAACGAGGTGTGCCCGGCGCCGAGCGCCAAGACAGTTCCAGGATGTTCCGCAACTGCTCGTCGTACCGCGTGAGCACGTGCCGGCTCCCATTCCCGTTCTGCTGCAACTCGACCAACCTCAGCGCTGCGACTGATCAAACGCTGGACGCTCCAGCCGACCTCCAAATAGTAGGCCTCGCCAATTTCGTCCATATCTACGAATTTCAGCCCGAGCTCTTCGGCAACAAGTAGACCCAGCGTCGACTTTCCCGCGGCAGCAGGACCGATCAAGACAACAGCAGGAGAAACTGGCATGGCTAGATCCTCGCACGACGGAATAGATCGCTATAAACCGTTGAACGATGGGCCATCGGACTGATGTTAGGCAGTAGCGATAGCCGCTGTGTTTTCTAAGAACCGGCCGGCCGCCCGAAACTGCCAGATAATCATGATGGATAGCGCGATGAGTACAGCCACGAGCAGGATGAAAACGGTTCCGACGAACCCATTGCGGGCTTGTAATCCCTGCATGATAAAGAGGATCACGAATCCTGGCATGGTTAGCAGTGACTGCGTCAGGCCTTGCCGCATTTGGGCTGCTGCACCGCGAGCGATCCTTATCTCTTCGGGAATCGGAGGAATCCGGCCATAGATCTGCTTAGTGATTCGCTTCTTTTCTGCTTTGTCCAGCCAGACGAGGGCTGCGGCCCGCTGCGGACGCACCAGAGGGTTGACCCTCTTGACACCGTAGATGAATCCGCCGACCAATGCCGCCACTCCGGCAAGCATCAGAGCATAGGTGAGGTAAGTTTCCCATTCCTCTTGCGCATTCCCATCGAAAAGAGCAAATACAAGAAGGGAAACACCGAGAACGAGGACAAAGCCGATAGGCAGGTAGACCAGGAAATAGACCTTAACAGCCCTACCTACACCATGATCCGTAATGCCGGTCGCCAACCTTTCAGTCTTGGCCCAGCGCTCTGCCCTCTTGGCATCATCATCAATCATCTGGTCATCCCCCAAGGACAAAGAATCACTGTTGGCTGTGCTCTAACTGTCCTGCAACGGCGGTTCCCTGTCTACAAGATCAGACATGGCTCAAATAAGGCCGCTTGTACAGCCTCGACGTCAGTAAAGGATCCTTCCGCGGTCACTTTCCTGGCGACTCTAGCGCGACAAGTCGCCAAACCTTCTGCTTAGAAAACTAGACACTTGGGACGACGTGGGGGGCTTCCACTGAAGTGTTGCCGTTGAATGCACACGGCCGGTTTAGGCAGTGAATACATGCAGCGAAATGACCGACCTTCGAGGAAAAATCTATAATTCTAAAAGACCAAAGTCCTTGGAAGGGCCACAGATAATGGGACAGCCCTATAGCGTCCAGAGCGACGTTGTCGAATTGCATAATCCGTCGTTCCGAGTGCAGGTGTGGTCCTACCGGGGCAGCGAAGAAACGGGCAGAGAAACGTCCGCGCCTTTCCTTGAAGAAGTGCAGTTTGACGACACACCCCTTGAGGAGGTCCTGCGGTGGGCCCAGGACAAGGAGGGGCCGTTGGTGGACACTGCTGTTTATGCTCTCGTGCCGGTCCCCTTCCCCGAAGCAGTGATGGTCGCACTCAAGGGGAAGAATCCGACCGTAGGGCCAGCAGCGGAAGTCATCTAATAAGAGGAGTGAGAGCCAGAGGACAGGCACGAAAGCGGAGTGGAACTCCGGAGGGCCCGTAAGTCCATGCAGGAACGGCAAGACACTCAACAGGCCGGGTCTTACAGGTCAGCGCCCCCTCCGCGAGCCCAGTTAGGATGAGCTGATGGAGCAGCCTTCCGATTCCCAAAGGGAAATCTTCCGACAGGTCGTGCAGCATGCGGGGGAACTGGCTGATGTCCTAGAGGCGCAGTTCGCTACCTGCCAGACGGCCCCTGAGGATCACTGCGACCAATGCTTTGACATCATGATCGCACCCGACGTGCCGCCACTGCCGCAAGGCACAGAATGCCCCATCGGATTCGCCGCGGATCTCGAAGCCGAGATAGAGCCTTGTAACATCCTCATTTGGCACGAGAACGGTCGAGCCACAGGCGTCGAAGTATCTTGGTATGACGATCCCCATCCTCCGCTTACTAAGGTTTCGATCATCCAGCGCTGGTCGCGTACTTGAAAATGGCAGCATGGACAACGCCGGACTGCTGCGTCGGATCACGAAGATGCAATGAGCGGCCCGCATGGCGATCGACTGTCGATTCTTGAAGCTCTAGGGTTTCGTCAAGGCGTTGGAATGAGACTTGATGAAGGCAAGGCAGTGAAGCTCATGTAGAAATGAGAGGCCAATGTTCCCGAAAAAGGGGCAAGTTTGGACATATAGGGAACGAGGGAGAGCTTTCAGCCTATGGATGGCTACACCGCTCCTTGGTGGATTAATCTGGGGCATCATCCTCGCTGTTACGGAAGGACAGTGGTTTGTATTGGCCCTAGCGACTCTCGGCCTTGCTGGTGTGGCCCTGTTCCTCATCGATCATGAACGTCGCCATCGCGGAGAGCCCTAGAACTTGTAGTTTTTCCTTTCGGGAATGCTCACACATCTGAAGTAGGGGAAACGATGGCTGCGCCAAGTGGAATTAGCTTCAAGCTACGGGCTGCTTTCATGTTGCCGGCCCTACTAATCATCGTGTCCTTGGCGCTCATCGACGCATTCGTGACCGACATCAGCCAACTAACGGGATGGCTCATACCTGTCGTCTTCTTTGTCGCAGTCATCGCCCTGTTGCTGACGGAGCGTAGGAGACGCCGTCGTAACTCGAATTGATCAATGCTCTGCCTACAAGCTTGCGCTTAGCCTGAACCGAAGCCGAGACTGTCGATTGGGGATGGGCTATGAAACGGCCCGAAGGACGAGCAACCTGACTCTGTCCAGCCGATATATTTTCCTTTACTGCTGCCCGTCTGGCGGCTTCCGTACAGGAGGGCTGGGAAATTGATCAACAGGCTTGAAGAGCTGGTGCTGGGTGACAGGATCGACGAGGCCGTCGGCTACGTGTCGGAAATGAACGCAGGGCACGTCGCCTCGCTGATTCTCCCGGACACAATGGAGCAGGCACCCGAGAATTTCGACAGATTCATCCGCCTGCTCTACGCATCGCTCGACTCTACCTATGCCAAGGCCGACCTGGTCCACCATCTCCGCGCGGCCTACCTCGACGAGCTTTCACATCTCGACAACGCCTTCTTCGCACTCCGTGATCTCTCGCTAGACATGCTCAATGAACTCGCGGGCCGCATGAGCGAAGATATCGACATCCTGGACACCCTGGTCGGGTGCCCGGACAAAGTCATTCCACAGGCGACCCATGAACGCCTCCTCGGATATGCAGAACAGCTCAAGGCAATGGATTTCCGGCCCACAAACAAGGAAAACGCATCGCATGAGTATGCCGTGGCCGAGGAGCTTGGCAGCAGCGGAGATCGCCTGGCCACTTGGCTGGAGCTGTACCGCGTCAGCCAGCTCGCCCTTGTACGCGGCAACGTCCCCGAAACGCACGGGCCTTCGCTCAACAGGCTTGAAGAACTGGTTCTCAGCGACAGAATCGATGAAGCCCTCAGCTACGTCTCGGAGATGAACGCCAGCCACATAGGTTCGCTGATAGGCTACGACGCGCTGGAGCAGGCACCAGACAAATTCGACCTATTCATCCGCCGCCTCTACCACTCGCTTGACTCCCCGTACGCTAAGGCGGACGCCGCGTACTATCTGGCCGGGTCCTACATCACGGCGCTGTCGTACCTGGATAATGCCTTCTTCGCCGCCCGCGACCTGGCCCTGGGTGCGCTGGCCGTACTTGCCGGCCGCATGGCCAAAGACGTCGAGATCCAGGACGCCCTGGTTGGATGCCCGGACAGGGTCGTTCCGCTGGCAACCTACGAACGCTTCCGCGGATATGCGGAACAGCTCAAGGCGATGAACTTCCAGCCGACGCCAGACGAGAGCATTCCTCACGAGCGCGCCATAACGGCGGAGTTCAAGAGCCTCGGCGAGGACACCGCGACATGGCTCGAACTGTACCGCAGCAGCCAAATCAACACTGTCCTGGAATCAAGAGACTGAGGCAGGAGTCCCGGAGGCAACATCTGAAGTCACAGGAAAACCTTTCGGCAAAATGCGCCTTTCCCTAGAGCCAAAGCGCCGTTTCCCCAAAACACACCGGTAAGGACTTCTCCTCGACGGGTGAGTGACGAGCGAGTGTTGCAGTGGAGGATGGTCTAGCGGGACAGTCCGCACTTGCCGCGCTCAGCACCCATTGCTGCCCCTGCCCGGGATTTTCGGGCCTTGGCCGCACCCCCACCCGTCGTGGTCACTGCTGTGCTGGGGTGTGTGCCCTCGCTGCGGGCTGCGGCCAGGCGGCCACGGATCTGGGTTTCGTTGGCACCGCTGCTCTCCAGTGACTCAGCAAACTTCTCGTGGTGTATGGCTGAGCCGTAGCCGGCGGCCGACGCGGTTTCTGCTTTTAGTCCCTGGTCTTGGAGCTGGCTGCTGTCGTTGCCGGTGACGCGGTTTTCGATTTCGCGGCCGACGCCTTCGAGGCGGCCGAAGAGTTCTTTCTCGGCCCGTTCGTACCGTTGTTCCATTGACTCCCGCTGGGAGCCTGTGAATCCGCCCTCGGCCAGGAGTTTGGTTTCGTGCATGTCCTTGGCGGCTTTCACGAACTGGGGATCCGTGAAGTGCGAGTCGTCGGCGCCGTTGACGTTGGCGGTGGTTTCTTTGCGGAGCTGGTCGATGTCGGGACCGTGGATCCCGTCCTTGCCAATGAGGAACATGCGTTCCTTCACTTCGGCGTCTGCAGCAGCTACGGCTGTGGGAGTTTTCGCGTTGTGGGCTCGCTGCAGGGCCTGGGCCAGTTCGGGGTTGGCCAGGTATTCAACGGGCACCTGGTGGCGTTCCATTTCGGGGGCGAGTTTCTCGGCCTGTGCGCGGAGTTCTTCGGCACGGGCGGCTGCGAGCAGCTGCATGGCTTTTTCGTGTTCAGCGGCAGCTTTTCGGGTCTGTTCCTGGCTGCGCGCCAGCTCATCCTGCCGGGCCTTTTCGGTCGCGATGGTTTGGATCCCGGATTCGAGGTAGGCGGTGTCCGAGCCGACGTCGTGTGTGTCGATGCCGTACCGGGTCAGGACTTCATGACGGATCTTCTCCGCCGCTTCCAGGGCGGTGGGGTCGTGGTCTTTCCAGCCCTCAGCGACAGCGTGGACGGCGGCGATGTCGGCCGGCTGCGCCTTCTCCCACCACTGATCCTTGTGGACGGAGGCGAGTGCCGCGTGTGCTGCGCTGCGCTCGGCCGCGAGCCGGGCCCGGGTTTCGTGTGCTGCCTGGGAGTCCTGGTGTTCCTGCTGTCTCTGGGCCTCTTGCCGGCGGCGTGCCAGTGTCTCGGCGATGCGCGAGGCGATCAGCAGTGATTGCCGCATGCCGTTGTCCAGAAAATCATCGATGCCGTCTGCTTCACTCATGGTGTTCACCTTGCACTAGTGGTGTGATTCTTACCGGTCGAGGCCCGGTCCGGTGTCACGCCGGCTGGGCAGATAGGTCTTCGCAGGTGTCGCCGGAGTGGGCGTCACGGGCACCACCGAGCCGGGACGAATAGGTGCCATACCGCGGCGCGCGATATCCACAGCCCTCGGCACTGCTGCTTCTGCGACCGGCGGTTGTTCGGCTCCTACCGGTACAGCTACTGCCTTGGGCATCGTTGCGGTGAAGGGGGCCAGCTGGTTCTCGACCACTGAACGGATGCGCTGGGCTTCCCGGGTTCGCCCGGATTGGGCGTGCATTTCGTACACGGCGAAGGCGGTGTTGATCAGCTGCACCATGAGTGCCGTCTGCGCTGCCGTCTTGTTCTTGCTGGACGCTGCCATAAACAACATGGCGGTGCCGGCGATGGACGGCAGAGCGACGGGCTTGCCGTGCTGCCGGGGAGCCCGCAGCTGTGCTGTGCGGGACAGTTCAGCAGCTGTAGCCGCCAGCGGCCCGGGCGTCGGTTCGAGCCGATACGACCATGCCGCGAAGGCACCGGATACTTCCCGTGCGGCTTTCGCCCAGGTGGCGTGATCATCACGCGGGATAGCGCGGAGCCGGTCCGCCAAAGCGGTCGCGTTGCGCGTGTACTCCACCCACAGTTCCGCCGGCGGTGCCGCTTTCTCCGGGCCGGTCCTGGACACCTTGCGCTTGTTCCTAGCTGCGGCGTTCCACTCGGCCGCCGCTTCCGTCGCCAGCTGCGGGGAGTCCGGCCATCCTTCACGCAGGGCACCGAGCTTCAGGTCCGAGGCAAGGCTGCCGCCGCCGAACCAGATAGGCCGCTCCCCCGGTTTCGGACGCTCGGCAACCGAGTACCCGACAATGACATCCGTCGTGTTCTTCGCGTAGCGCGGGCGGACCAAGAGTCCGGTGTCCCGGGCGCGGCGGACGAACTCCGCCTCCGTCACCGAGGCGCCGGCGCTGGCACGGACCTTGCGGGCCAGCGACACACGGTGCATCTCCCGGTTATCCCTGATCGCCGTGGCTTTCTCAGCGCGCTCGTATCCGCGGGTGGCGTGCACCGTAGAGAGCTGCTCGAGGCCGTACTTCACCTCGAGTTCGCGGCAGGTTTTCTGTGCGCGTTTGTAATCGCCGTGAGTGGAGGCTTTGGTGCCGTCTTCGCGGACCAGGGACACCGCGATGTGGATGTGGTGGTTCCCGTTTTCGCTGGTGCCGTGGTTGATCGCGGCCCACCGGCACTGGGCCTTGCCGCTGGTCTCGGTGAAGCCCATCGCGTCCACGAAATCGTTGGCGATGTCGCCCCACTGCTGGTCCGTCAGGGCGCCTTCTTCGGCGCGCAGGCTTAGGGAGCAGTGCCACACGTCGGCCTGCTTGTATCCGTTCTCCACCCGCCGCTTTGTTGCCTGGTCCCAGCGGAAGTCTTTCTGCCAGATCTCGACTCCGTAGGCCTTGCGCGGCTGGTCCAGATGCTTCGCGATCGCCAGCGCGTCGGCGTGGTCCAGGACCCCGTCGTCGTACCACGCCATGACCGCGGGATCGCCGGCGACCAGGTGCGGATCGGTGTGCGCGTTCTTCGTCTTATCCGCATCCGTCGACGCCAGATACACCATGAGCCCGGCCAGCCTTGAACCGCGGGTAATGTTCGGAATCACCGGCTACATCAGCCCCTCAATGGTCTGGTCGATCCGCCCGGCCACCTGCCGCACATACCCCAGCACCGCGGCGGCATCCTGCGGGAAGTCCTCCCCCGCGTTGGCGTGCCTCGCGATCTGGTTCACGTTATTCGACACCCTTGCCAGCAGGGTGTGCAGGGCCATCAGCTCGGCCATCGCGGCCTTGCGCTGGGTCGGCGTCTCGGATGACTCGGACAGGGCCGCGGACATTAGCAGGTTCGGCACCGTCACCCGCTCACGCGCCGCCCGCGCAACCAGCCGGGCTTCCTCCTCCGCCGTCACCCACACGGTGCGGCGCTTCTTCGACCCCGCCGGCGCGTTCTCCCGCCGCCGCTTCCCCAAACGGCCCCGTTCGACCGGTTCCTCAACCAACGCGCTTTCACCGCCCTTCCCGACGCCCTTCAATGCCCAGCGCAGCGACCCTGGGAACCGGGGACCACACCCCCAGTGTGCCCGACCCGAGACGAAATGTCGAAAGGTTTCACCACTTACGGGTACGTAAGTGTACAGCTTGCTCCGCCGACTTCCGGGACGCTCCTCAGGTGCTGTGGTCGCGGGACCTGATTGTACCCATGCGGATCGCTGGCGCGGCCCGGGGTACTTTGAACGGCTGAAGCCGTTCCGTTTCGGCTGCTGAGTTTACTGCCCGCCCTTCTCTTGGCAAGTCTGCGCCGGCGGCTTTCGCGGCATATCCTCACTCGCTGGCGCTCCCTGCGGTATTCCACGGACCCCCGGACTCCGACCTGCCAATTCACTTCGACGGTCAAGTCGACACAAACGTGCCGCAAGGAACGGGCATTCAAACATAAGCAGTCAGGAGCAACTCACCATGGCACTCATCCCGCCGGCCGTTGTGCAGCAGCAGTACAGCATCCCCACACACATGCTCTCCCAGTGGCGGCGGCAGGGCATTGGGCCCGAATACTTCACTCTGGGGCACCGCAGTATCCGCTACTGCCCCGCCGACATCGACGACTGGCTCACCCACCAAAACCCACACCCGGACAGGCACAAGGAAAAGGCGAGAATGCACGTGGACCAGGACGTCCCGGCCGGCAACACCGGGGGCAACAATGCGCCGATAAGGTGGAACGGTTAAGCTCGAAGACATGGCTAACCTCAGCATCGAACAAACGCAGGAGCAGGCCCGGCGCCTGCTCGATTCCCGCATCGCTTCCGTCACCGGACTCGTCACCGCCAGGCAGCGCGTCGCCGACCTCAAAGACCAGCTCGCCGACGCCGAACGCGACAGCAAGAAAGCCTACCTCCGGGCGACGAAGGACGGCTGGACACCCGAGGAACTCAAAAAACTCGGACTCGAAAACCCTACCGCAACCAAACGCAACGCCGCCCGCAAAAACCAGCCCGCAACCCCGGCAACAGAGGCACCCGCAACCGACGGACCGGCAGAGACATCGTTACCCGCCTGACCGTCACAGATGTAAGCGGCGAATGTAACGGCAAGTGCAGACCGCCGCCTTGTTCCGGACGATTTAAACGCAGGAAGGACCAGCGCGTTCTGAACTGGTTCTTCCTGCGTGTCCCTCAGCAAAAGGAAAATTGTGGTGCAGCGTCATCGCTGCACCGGGTTGTGGCTGCCCGGGGGGCGCTCTTCCCTGCGGAACCCTAACGGCCACGCTAACGGTGTGCAGACTCTCCTGAGGTGGCACCGTGTTCTCTGTGGTCTGGTTTAGGGAAGGTTCGACCTGCCGATCCACACCGCATCAACCGGGCCAGGACTCCCGGCACCGTCAAAGCTAAATGCTTCCAGCAGCTCTTCCGCGGCACTGTCCGCTCTGCTGTCCTGGCGATACTCGACGACAGCGGCAGGCCGCTGGTAAATGGATCCCAGGATGAGGCCTTTCACAGTGGTTCCACCCCGGTCTGACACCCGTCTTCCCCGCCGGTGGTTAGGGGCCGCGCCCGCGCCAGCGTGTTGGCCGGCTGCCGGGGAAGCGCAGCGAAGGAGGCAGCCGGCCACCCAATTCCGGAAACAGGTTCGGCCGGATGTTCCCTGCCGGAGTTGAGGCTCTGTGCGAGCGTGCACAGGTCAAAATCGTAGTTCGCCACCATGCGTGAATGCTGGCGGCCTGTTATCCCTTCCACCAGATCAGCCCGCCCGCTCGCTTTCACTTGGATGTGCAGGAGGTCATCTTTTTCCTCGAAGTAGTAGGTGGTGGGTGACAAGGAACCCCTTTGCTCCCTCCACCAAGGGAATTAGAGTCTGGGCGAGCACCACCATCGCGCCGGCAACACAGACTTTGGTGCCGACCCCTTACCGGTACAAGAGCCGCTATGCGCAGTGCATGCTGCCCTTGCTCCGCCCTGATATTTGTTGAGTGCGACAAACAAGACTCGCACCAGTGGACGTTAAATTTGTACTGACTAGTATTAGCCATAAGGATGCGAACACGGAATATCCGTAGGAGCGATTTCAATGGTCTGCCAACAGGCCCGGCGGATGAGTTCTCTGCTCAAGGCCAACCGGAGATGAGAGGCGACCCCGACTATGGTGGCAAAGAACCCCCGACGCCGATTTGTCGGTATTGAGTTGGTTAGTGATGACGTCGAAGCGTCTGTTCGATTCTACGGTTGGTTGTTAGGCGACAGGAAGCACCACAAGGAAGTCCGCTGGGATATCCGCCAGGTCTTAGCGGAGCGCTGCGTGGTATCCGTGCGGCGCCCTGATTCCGACGGACCGCAAGGCGGCTGGCTGCCGATCTTCCACGTGGACGACGCCGCTGCAGTGCAGGGTCATTTGGTGAAGCTGGGAGGAGCCGCCAGTAATGCTCCGGACCGCCCCGTCCGGCACTACGGCGCAGAACCTGCCGGAACGTGGTTTGGTCTAACTGATGGCGAGTATCCCGCCGATCTGTTGCCCGCGCTGGGCGAGACAAGCTGCGATTATGCTGCAAAAGACACCTCGGCGGCGGCGATCGCTCTTGCCCAGGCTTTTGACCTTGAATATGCAGCCATTCCGAATGACCCCTACAATTCCGGGGTCCTTATCGACGGACAGTTCAAAGCCCACGGAGTCGTAGAGTTCGGCGGCTCCTTCAACGACACATGGCATTCGACTTGGCTGATCTACTTCGATGTGGAGGACGTAGATGTCGTAGCTCTGAGGGCCCTGGAAGCCGGGGCGCGCATCCTGGTCGCCCCCGCCGACTCGCCGTTCCTGCGCTATGCAGTGCTTGAAGATCCCTATCATCAGGTGTTTGCTATTAGCCGCATGCATTCTCCGGAAAACAGGAAAGCGGCATTGGTGACGAGCAGTTCCGGCAGGAGTTTCAATTACGACGGCGATGTGCTGCTGCCGGCCTCAAATGTGTCCAAGACCTGAAGCGCTAAACAGAGATTCATGCTGTTTCGTATCGAATCTATGTCTTGCTCCAGTAGTTCCTCAATCTGTCGGAGCCGGTACCGCAGGGTGTTCCGGTGAATGAAGAGATGCTCGGCAGCTTGGTTAGCCATGCGGTCGGCCGCCAAGTATGCGCGCAGTGTATGGAGCAGGTCGCTCTTGTACTCCGCGTCGTATTCGACCAACGGACCAAGTGTGCGTAGAGCTAGTTTATGAAGAGGCAGGGCCGAATTCGTCAGGAGAAGCATTTCGGCAAGGTCGACTTTCGACGCCGACTGAACGCCCAGGCCTTGCCGGGTAGCAGCTAGAGCTTCGAAGTAACCGGCTCGCAGTCCAACTATCCCTGTGTATGCAGAGCTTAGACCGACGCTGGCATTCGGGTCGGAGGACTGCATATGACTGAACAGCACTTCTGCAACTTGTTCGGTCATGGGGTCATCTGGAACCAGCATGAGAATGCAATTGTTTACCACGACTCGGAGGAACGGCTCGTTTCGTCCGGTTAGGAGCGTGTGGACGTTCCAGGGTACCGAGACCAAGCGCTCCCGCCGGGCTTGGGATGTGCCAAGCAGGACCCTGTAGCGGGAACGGGGGTCAAAGCCGACGTTGAGGAGGCGGGTAAGCCCCTCATCTTCCGATATTCGTGCGTTTAGTAGATCGTCGATTACATGTGTCGCCAGTTCCCTTTTCCCCTCTTGCCTTGCACGCAAGCGACCGATCTCCAACGTGAGCAAATCAACTGCGATAGACAAATAGCCGCCAGGGTCTGCTGCTGTGTTCGCAGCAATGATCGCCACTGCTTCATCATCGGCATAAACGCGGTGTGCGACAACGCGACGGTCCGCGTTCGATTCCAAGCTGGCTCTGAGGACGGCTGAATAGTCCCATAGCGTCCGGGCAGGGAAGGCGGAAATAGCACTGCCGTTGAGATCAAATAGGCCCACGTCGCAATTAAGCGCCTTGTTGAGTGACGCGGTGATACCACGCAGCCCGTCGATCCGGGCAGATTGCACAAGGTTGCGGACTAGCTCCGAAGGCTGATGGTCTTGGTTCTTGTCCACGTAGTCACTCCAATTGGGATAGCCCGCCCCCGGCCCTACGGTCCTGATACTGCAGGATTCATCTGATTATCCCCGAATGTTGTTAGATCATTCCGCCCGGTTACCCCATCAAGTCCAAGTCAGTTCACCGCGTACAGTGCGCCGTTGTTAGGGTGCCGGGAAGAAGGAACGTCTTACGGTACGGCGACTTGGGCATCCGTAGCGTCGCGCCGTTGGTCGAGTGCGGTGGTGATGGAGGGGGTGTTCCGAACCAGTTCCTGCGTATACGGATGTTGCGGGTTGCCCAGTACCTGCTCTGTCTGACCGACTTCGACCACGACGCCGTGGTCCAGGACCAGAATTCTGTCCGCGAAGGAGCGAACGAGGGCAAGGTTATGAGTGACGAATATCAGGGCCAGTTGGCGCTGTTCGCGGAGGTCTTTGAGGAGCTGAATCACAGCTTCCTGTACGAGCACGTCCAGGGCGGATGTGATCTCGTCACAGATCATGAGTTGCGGTTCGGTTATCAGGGCGCGTGCGATGGCCACCCTCTGACGCTCACCTCCGGAGAGCCGTTTTGGCAACAACGAGGCGTAGTCGGCGGGCAAACCCACCCGTTCCAAAGCGGCTCTGGAGGCGGCCCGAGCTTGCTTGTGGGAGCCTTTCAAGGCTTGGCGGTGGGCAAATTCCAGACTCTTGCCGACTGTTACCTTCGGGTTCAAGGCTGTGAAGGGGCTCTGGAATACGTACTGGATGTCTTTGACCACGCCTTGGGAGCGAGCCCGAGCATGGCGCGGAAGTGCATTGCCCCGCCAGGTAACCTCGCCGGTATGTTCCGGGTGCAGCCCGATCAGAGCCCGGGACAAGGTGCTCTTGCCTGACCCTGATTCGCCGACTATCGCCAGGCATTCGCCGGGATCGACATCGAAGCTGACATCGGAGAGGACAGTAAGTTTGTGATAGCCGGCGGCGAGATTGCGTACCCGCAGGACGGCATCCCCGCCGTCCTCTGGTGCCGGCAGAGGATCTTGGCTGCCGGGATTGGCAACGTCAATGTCGGGTGCTGCCGCCAGCAGCCGGCGTGTGTATTCGTGCTGTGGCTTCTGGAAGAGCGAAGCCACCGGGGCGGTTTCAACGATCCTGCCTTCGTTCATGACCAGGGCCCGATCGGCGATCTCAGCAACGACTGCCAGGTCGTGGGTCACATAGACACATGAGATGCCCAGCTCGGAGCACAGGCGTTTGACCAGTTCCAGGATCTTAGACTGGGTGGTGACGTCCAGCCCGGTGGTTGGTTCATCCCAGACCACCACCTGCGGCCGGGCGACGATCGCGACGGCGATGCCCACTCGCTGCAACTGCCCGCCTGACAACTGATGCGGAAAACGGGCCATGAAGCGTGAGTCAGACGGTAGTCCGACGTCCTCAAGGGCGGTGCGGACCAGATGTTCTTTGTCGCGGTCGGATTTTCCTTCCGTGCAGTAGTCCAGGACTTCTCTTATCTGCAGTCCGATCGGGAGCGCAGGGTTCAACGATGCTTTCGGATCCTGCGGCACATAAGAGATCAAACGCCCCCTCAGGCGAGAACCGGCGTCGCCTTCATTGCCCTTTACTTGGTAGCCGTCCACCTCGATTGTTCCCGCGACGACTGAAGCACCCCGGCGGGTATAGCCGAGCAGGGCGGTACCGACAGTGGTCTTTCCGGACCCGCTTTGGCCGACGATGCAGAGGATTTCGCCTCGCGCTACATCGAAGTTGACGTCGTCGACGATGCAACGACCGGTGGTCAGCGTGACCCGAAGATTCCTGACGCGGACAACTGCGTTGCTGTCGTGGTTCATTACTTTCCTCCTGTGGGTCGCCCGACCATTCGACCGATGCCTTCGGTGAGTAAGTTCACTCCTACGGAGAACAGGGAGATCAAGCCGAGGGGGACTAGAACACCCCAGGGCTGCCAGGTCAAGGCAGAACGATTTTCGTTGATCATCAGGCCCCAGTCGGCAGCGGGGGCGGCTACGCCGTGGCCGAGCAAGCTCAGCGAGGCCAGGATGATCACTGACCAAACTATGCGAAGTCCGAGCTCCACCATCAGGGTCGTCATGACGTTGGGTAGGATCTGGGTAACCGTGATTTTTAGTTTGGACGCCCCGAGAGCTTGGGCGAACTCTACGAATTCGCGCTCAGCAATCTCCAGGGATACGCCACGAACCACGCGCGAGACGGGTGCCGCATGGGACAACCCGATCAGGAGGACCAGCATCCAGTAGTCACGTCCGAACATGGAGACGAACAGCAGGACAAATATCAGAGTGGGAATTGCCATGCCGATGTCGACGCAGCGCATCAGCACTTCGTCCAGCCAGCCTCGGGAGTATCCGGCTAGCATGCCGACCAGGCCGCCGACCACGACTCCGAGGAGGGCCGACACAACCGACATCCATACGACCGTCCGCCCGCCGTGGAGGACGCGCGAAAGCACATCCTGACCCATGAAATCGGTGCCAAGCGGCATGCCGGGGCCAGACGGGGTAAATGGTGGAGCAACGTTGGCAGTGATCGAGTGCGGAGCGATGACCGGACCGAGTAATGCGGCGAGGACGACCAAGGCTACGATCGCGAGGCCTGGGCCCGAGCGGGGATCCCGTATAAGGCGACCCCAGATGTGCTGTGAAGCCTTGCCTGAGTCCTCCGGTGACTTTTGCTGAACGGAAGACATTGTGCTCATTTGGTCCTCAATTTCGGAGTAACGGCAACGGTCAAGATGTCGCTGAGTAAGTTTGCAAAGATGTGGCCTGCTGCAACCAGCATGATCGAAGCTTGGAGTACGGGGACGTCACGGGTCGTGACAGCTGTGCTCAGGGCAAGCCCGATACCGGGGAACTGGAACAGGTACTCGACGACAATGGTTCCGGCCAGTAGCCAGGCAAAGGACAGCGCGGCCGCCTGGATCCCCGGCGCCAGAGCATTCCGCAGGGCATGCCGAATAAGGACGACTTTTCGCGGCAGGCCCTTCAACTCCGCCATGACGACATACTCGGAGTCCAAGGCGTCAAGCAAGGAAGCACGGATCTGGCGGGTGAGGTAAGGCAGGGAGACGATGACGAGTGTCCCTACCGGTAAGACGAGTGCCTGCGGCATAGCCAGAGGGCTGACCCCCATGGGTATGAGCGAGACAGCCGGCAGTAGCTGGAGCCCGGTCGCAAAGACAACGATCAGGACGATGCCGACGACGAATTCGGGCAGCGCCGCGATGACCACGGAAAGTATGTTGACTGTCCCGTCAACGGTTTTGCCCGGCTTGACGGCGGCAAGTATTCCGAACAGGGCAGCCAGCGGAATGGCGATCACTACCGTCAGGAGCACCAGTGTGGCGCTGTTAACGATGGCCGGGGCCAATATGCCGGCCACCGGTTTTGCCGAGACCAAGGAGGTCCCCAAATCACCTTGAACAAAACCGCCCAGCCAGCTTAGATACTGTTCCAACGGTGGCCGGTCCAGTCCCATGCGTTCACGCAGCGCCTCAATCCGTTCCGGGGTGGCGGTGTTGCCCAACACGGCGCTGGCGGCGTCGCCGGGCAACACGACTGTGACACTGAAGATCAGCATGGAAACAGCGAACATCGAAAAGACCGCCAACCCCAGACGCCTTACGATCCAGCCGTTGCGCCGAAACCAGAGCCCGCCGGCCCGATTCGGAGCGGTCGGGATCGCTCCCGCTGCAGGTGCGCTGTTCATGAAGGCCCTGCGATCAGGGTGAAGTGAAAATTGGCCATCGGCATCTCCAGTCCGCTTTCCTTGGTGGGGTGGGGTGGGCTAGGCCGTGAACTTTACGTTCTCGACTGTCAGGACGCGACCGTTCATATCCTTGGCCGGCCAACCAGTGGTATTGCTTCGATATGCAGCCAAGGTATTAGGGAAGGCGGGAATGAGGTAGCCGCCCTCATCAAAGAGAATCTGCTGCATTTTCTTGACCAGCTCTTCTGTCTTATTCGGATCCAGAGACGTTATCGCCTGATCGAAGAGGTTGTTGTATTCCTTATGCTTAAACTTGGTCTGATTTAGGGTGGCATCGGCCGTGTCAGACATAGCCGCAGTGGTCAGAATCATCATGGGGGGGTACCAGTCAACACCGACCTGGTGATCGAAGTAGCCGGCGAAGTAAGTGGCTTCGTCCAGAACGTTGACGCTGGCATCCAAGCCGATTTCGTTGGCATTCTGCGCCACGATCTGGCACAGCGATTCCAGCCGGGGATAGGTAGAGAGGACCAACTTCTTGCCCTCGGCACCCGCGTCGGCAATGAGCTGTTTGGCTTTGGCGACATCCCGCGTGCGGGTAAGTGAGGTGTCAAAGTGCGGGTCTGAAACCCCGTAGAGGTCGTGGGCGGTCCTGGCATGCCCCCCGTAGATAACTTGGACGACCTGATCCCGGTCGCAGGCGAGTCGGATTGCCTGGCGAACCCGGTTGTCCGCCGTAACGCCGGTATCGGTACGCATAAAGATGAGGTCCCAGGAGCCAGAGTCGATGTTGAGGACCTCGAGGTTCGGCTCGGACTCAATCCGGGCCGTCTGCGCACTGGGAAGCGCTTCGATAAAATCGACTTGACCCGAAACCAGGGCATTAACCCTGGCGTCATCGTCCGGTAGAGCTAGCAGGCGGAGGCCGGCGTAAGAGGGCCGGCTGCCGTGATAGTCCTCAAAAGCGGTGAGGTTGGCCTCAACTCCGGGCTGATAGGAGTCCAAGACAAACGGTCCGGTCGCTACGGGGCTGTTCAAGTCAAAGTCGACAGGCACAATTCCCTTGCCTCCTCCGTCGCCCAGGAGAATATCGAAGACGCCCGACGGGGAGGTGAGATCAAACTGAACCGTCGAATCATTCACCTTGGACATCTTCTTAATCACGGACAGTTGCCCGGCACCGAGAGCGCCGATCTTTGGATCCAGTACCCGGTTGATCGAGAAGATGACGTCGTCGGCATCCAGAGTCTTTCCGTTGTGGAATCTTATCCCGTCGCGGAGTTTCAGAGTCCAGACCTGGCCGGAGTCTTCCGGGGTGACGCTCTCCGCTAGCGTGTACTGAAGGTCGCCGTTCTCATCGAAGTCTGTCAGTTGCTCGTAAAAAATGTCAGCGAACTTGGAGGTGAACTGGCCTTGAATCTGGTGCGGTTCCAATGTGCTGGCCGAGCTGCCTCCCTGTATCCCATACCGGAGGGTGCTTCCGGCGGTATCGGCACCGGCCGCGCCGCTGCCTTGACCTGCAACGCTGTCACTGCTGCAGCCGGCAAGAACGACGGCTCCTCCAGCAGCGAGTCCCCCAATCCCCAGCATGCGCATAAAGTTGCGTCTGTCCATGTTCCGCTGGACAACAGCCATAAGGCCCGGATTCCCAATGATTCTCTGGTCCATGCATATCTCCCGCTAGTTGCGTAACAGCGCCTAATATCGCATTTATAGACCTTGCGAAATGGGTGCGCTGTGTTCCTACTGAAACCCCAATTTGTTTGCCGACGTACTTCTTTGGTTCAAAAATAACTGTGAACCGATTACCTATCCTGCGGATAAATGTGACCTGAAACAATGTGCGCTGCCTACACCCGCCCGCCTAAGTGATGTGCACTGTGCACACACCGCCATGCAACTACCGGTGCTTATGCTAGGTCCAGTCACGTGGGTGAGGACCTGGCTGAAAATGCAGGTCGTCGGCCTTGCGGCGTAGAGGTCCGGCGAGGTCGGAGTTTCGCGTACGCCGGGAATGGCGTACATTGCCCTGTTTTTCGAAACGACTGCCCTAGGCCTTGACGAATAGTTAATAACCCTTTTGTCACCCAGAGCGGTAACCCGTTTGAGGGAAGCTTTTAGGAGAAACACTTGCATTGCCGGATTGAGCTGCATTACCAGCCTGACTATAAAGTCCACGGTCGTGCTGGTTTCAGTCGGAGACCATGCCAAGATTCACGGTCATTTGAAGCGCGGCTCCCGGCACGCGGCAGTGCTGGCCGACGGCCAGCCCGACGTTGCATCGCACTTTCCCGGCAAGCCCGCAAAGGCCTTGCCGCAATTCGTGTGGCAGGACGGGATGGCCCTCGTCGGTGAAGCCATCGGCTACCTCTCCTGCGGCGTCGTCGACCGGCACCTGGCCGGAGACCAAACCCTGTTCATCGGACAGGTGCAACAGCATAGCCATACCGGCGGTGCATCCCTCGCCTTCCACGCCGGCCAGTTCGGCACCCTTACGAAAGGACACATTTCATGACCACGGTCAGCGAAACCGCAACGAATAACCAAGCCGGAACCACCTCGGCCGGCCGCATGCAAACCGGAGACGAGTTCTTGGAAAGCCTGCGCGACGGGCGGGAGGTCTGGATTTATGGCGAGCGGGTGGACGATGTCACCACCCATCCGGCGTTCCGCAATTCCGCCCGGTCGCTCGCGGACCTTTATGACGCCCTGCACGACCCAGCCACCCGGGACCGTACTACTGCGCCGACGGATACCGGCAGCGGCGGGCTGACCCATCCGTTCTTCAAGGTTGCGCGCAGTAAAGATGATCTGCGGGCTAGCAGGGAAGCTATCCGGACGTGGCAGGAGTTGGTCTTTGGCTGGATGGGGCGGTCGCCTGATTACAAGGCGGCGCTGATCACGGGACTTGGTGCCAACCCGGAGTTCTTCGGCGAGTTCGCCGACAACGCCCGTTACTGGTACAAGGAGAACCAGGAGCGGGTACTGCATATGGGACACGCGATTGTGCATCCGCCGGTTGACCGGTCCCGTGCCGCAGAAGAGGTGAAGGACGTATATGTCAATGTGGAGAAAGAAACCGACAAGGGCGTGATCGTCAGCGGCGCCAAGGTGGTGGCCACAGGGTCACCGACCACGCAGTACGTCTACGTTTCCCACAACGGCGCACCGCTGAAGGACAAGGCTTTTGCCATTACCTTCCTGGCCCCCACCCATGGCAAGGGCATCAAGATGTTTGCCCGCGCCTCCTATGAGTCCACGGCCGCGCGGACTGCCAGCCCTTTCGATTACCCGCTGTCTTCCCGGCTTGATGAGAACGATGCAGTGCTCATATTCGACCAGGCACTGATTCCGTGGGAAAACGTCCTGATCTACGACACGGAAAAGCTGACCGCGTTTGACAACGAATCGGATTGGTCGCCCCGAGCTGTGTTCCAAGCGGCAACCCGGTTTGGTGTGAAACTGGACTTTTTCGTCGGCGCCCTCAGCAAGGCACTGGAAATCACCGGGGCCGGGCAGTTCCGCGGCGTCCAGGCGGGCCTCGGAGAAGTTATCGGTTACCGCCACGCCGTAAACGCTCTGCGGGACGGCATGATCGAGGACGCTACGCCCGGCTGGAATGGAACATTGACTCCCAATAAAGGCTACGGGTGGGCGTACGCATCGATGGCTTCCTCCATGAATCGCCGCGTTCGGGAGATCATCGAAACGGTCGTCGCCTCAGGGCTGATCTACCTGAATTCGAACGCGGTGGACTTCGACACCCCCGAGATGCGGCCTTACCTGGATCGTTACCTGCGCGGATCCAACGGCAAGACGGCACTCGACCGCTCCAAAACCATGAAGCTGCTCTGGGATTCGATCGGTTCTGAGTTCGGGGCGCGCCACGAACTCTACGAGCACAACTACTTCGGTCAGCCCGAACTTCTCCACTTGAAGCTTAACGAGTCGGCGCAGAAGGACGGGACGCTCGACCACGCCCGATCACTCGTAGAAGGGTGCATGAACCAATACGACCTCAACGGATGGACCAAGGGTCGTTTGTTCTCCCCTGACGATGTGAACTTCATCCGCCAACGCTGAACCACCACATACCACTAACAGACCATGTGTCCCGGCGTGCATTTGGAACGACTATGGCGCCGACGACGGCGGGGCCTGCCGGGCTTTTTGTGCCACAAAGGCGGGCACCGCAGTCGTCCCGGTGCCAAACTGGCAAAGGAACACGGCATGACCGATGAAGGCGCTCGTCCTGGTGCCTGAAACCGGCGCCGGGAGAAGGGGAACTATGCGGCAACGGCCGACGTGGACGCGACGCCGCGCTCCACGTCCCCTCCGCCCACGACCTTCCTGATGCTTGTTGCTACCGGCCCTAGTGTTGAGCCGTTGACGGTTTTACCAGGCCTCGATGTACTCCATGAGTTTTGTGTGGGCAGCGAGGCGGCTTCCGAAGCTGTGGTGGTGGTAGAACTGGGTCTGGCGAAGGCGTTGTCCCAGCATTACCCGGCTAACAGTCCAGAATGTTGGTGTTTTGCCGGTTAACGCGGGTGACGGCCGCGGATCCGCTGGTCATCGATCTGGAAGCAACGTTGGTGACGTCCCACTCAGACAAGGAGCGGGTCGCCGGTACCTATAAGGGCGGCTACGACTTTGCCCCGTTCATCCGTGTCTTCGAGTCCGCACTCTCCCAGCTTCCAGATGCCTTCTTCGCTGCGATCGGGGAACCGACCGACCGGAAGATCCTAGTTCCCGCCGGACAGCGCCCGCGCGTCGTGGAAGTTCCTGCGGTACCTGCACTCAAGAGACGTGCGGTTCTCGGTCTCGTACCCGATGCGTTGGGCCAGACGTGAGTGGTCGCGCCGGCGAACGGGTATTCGTTGGTCTGCGGCAGCTGTTGTGTGCCCCATGCACAACAGTCGGGCCAATGGATGTCGCAACTCACATCGACCGTACAAGTGCCGTTGCCCACACTGGGAGTAGCCAGCCGAACATGTGAACCAGAGCAGGAGCCATGCCATGTCAGTAACCGCAGTTGAAGGAAGCCCGGTCTTTGAGGACGCGTCGAATGCCAATACAAAACAGGTCTTCGCGCAGTTCCCGACCGGCGTTGTTGGAGTTTGTGCGTTATTGGACGGCAAGGACGCGGGATTCGCTGCATCGTCTTTCCAGACTGTGTCATGGGATCCTGCCCTGGTCTCCATCTGCGTGCAGAATGACAACAACACGTGGAATGCGTTGCGCGTCAGTGAGCGGATTGGTATCTCGATTTTGGCCGAGGATCAGGCCGCATTGGCGTTTCAGCTCTCGTCCCGGCGCCGCGACCGCTTTGAAGGGGTGCAGACACATGCGTCAGCAGGAAATGCGCTCCTCATCGGTGGTGCGGCAGCGTGGATGGAGTGTTCAGTGCATCAAGAAGTTCCTGCCGGGGACCATACAATTGTGATCTTTGCAGTCCACCACCTCGGGACGGCTGATCAAGCGCCGATGATCTACCACAGGCAATCAATCGGTCGCATCCTGACCGTGTAAGTGCCGGCCCACCTTTCAAGGGTGTAATACCAGCACTAGAAGCGGGGCCGGCAACGGGCTTTGGTTGTTTCTGCTGCACAAGTTGGCGAGCGGTTCTTGTTGCAAGGAACATTGTTGCCGCCGTCCCGGTCTTCCAAGGTTGAACCAGCGCTTATAAACCCAATCATTCCAGTAACGAGGGAGACAACAGCATGACCAGAGTATCCATGACGACTCAGGCTCCGGTGGCTTCGGCCCCCAAACCTGCCTCCGCAACTATCCAGGAACCAGGACTGGCGGGGCCGTTCAGCCTGCAGGTCCCGACGGAAAAAGACCCGGGCATCAGATTCGAGCTTGAACGCCTGCTGGCCCGGGCACGGGAGATCCGCCCGCGGTTGCGCGAAGCCCAGGCACAGACAGAAATCGACGGTCAGTACTCGCAGGAAGTGCACGAGTATTTTCTCAAGCACGGGTTCTACCGGATGCTGCAGCCAAAGATGTTTGGCGGGCTTGAACTCGGGGTCTCGGCTTTTTACCAGGTCATCGCTGAAGTGGCCCGTGGGTGCCCTTCCACCGCTTGGTGCCTGTCGTTGTCAGTGGGCCACTCGCTGACTTTGAGTTCCTTCTTTGAAGAACGCGCCCAACGCGAGGTCTTCGGTGCCAACGGTTACATGATCTGCCCGGCCAGCGGCAACGGGAAAAACACCACAGTAGAGCGCGTAAATGGCGGATGGGAAGTGAGCGGATTCTGGCGCTACTGCTCCGGAGCCCCGTATTCCACCCACTTCATGGCCACCGCCAACCTCCCCGGCGAGCAGGAAGGGGATCCCGAACAGCGCGTCTGGATGATCCTGCGCCGCGAGGAGTATGACGTTCAGGACGACTGGGGGCGGGTTATCGGCATGCGCGGTTCCGGTTCCAACAGCATCAACGCCGAGAAGGCCTTTGTGCCCGATTACTGCATCTCTCCGGAGACGTGGACGGCCAATAACTCGGGTGACACGGTTGGCTCTAAGCTGCACAACAATTCGGTTTTCGCCGGCACCTTTTTCGGTTTCGCCGAAGGCGAAGTGGCCGCAACGTCCGTGGGGCTCGGCTACGCCGCTATTGACGAATTTGAAAAGATTGTCCGCAATACGCGCCACCCGTGGATCAAGGACGGTGGTGTACGCGCCGACTACGAAGAGTGGCAGCGGGTGTTGGGGATGGCCATCTCCTACGTGGACGCCGCACAGTCCGTCCTGGTCAACAGCTCACGCCTCTACGAAGAGTACGCAGCCCGTTCCGTCGACGGGCTGGAAGCGTTTGATGAATCCCGCTCCATGCGTCTAAACGGGGTGTACTTCGTCGTTGAGGAATTGGTCTGGAAGGCCGTAGATCTGATGCTGCACAACGCCGGCAGCCAGAACAGTGCCGACGGCGCGCCCCTTCAGCGGTACTTCCGCGACATTCTCACCACGCGCACCAGGACTGACACCTTCGAGCTGTTCTCGGTCAACACCGGCACCAGCCACCTGCAGGCTTGAAACGAATTTGGCCGACGAAAGGAACAACCGTATGACCGCCGAAACCCGCCGGAAAACCTACACCGCTGGTACTAGCGTGTGGCAGGAATTGACCGCAACCTCAGCCGACGGACTGGAGGACTTCTACCGTGAAGTCCTTGGATGGGAACTGAAAGTCGACGGCACGGAAGGGATATTCAGCCTTGACGGCTTGCCCGTCTCGAGTTTGCGTATCGACCCCAAGGCCAAGCCAGAGGAGACAGGGTGGATGGTTTATCTCGGCGCCGAGAAAATCTCACAAACAGTCGAACGTGCGGTGGCGGCTGGGGCCACCGTCGCGAAGGAACACGTCAACATTCCCATTTCGAATGACGCCGCAGTGGTCCTGCGCGATCCGGAAGGGCCGCTGTTCGGCATCGCGTCCGTGGCCCCGGAAAAAGCATCATTGCCTTCGGCTGCGATTGGACGGCCGGCACTGGTGGACGTAATGAGCCACGATTCGGCTGCCGCCACCTGCTTCCAGCGGTCACTGTTCCCGGAGAACGTTCTTGAACACGTGGAGGAAGAACTCAGTGTCTTTCGGGACGCCGAAGGGGCCCCGCTGCGCGGTATCAACGCCATCCATGATGACGTGAAGGCAGTGCTGCCCCCGCACTGGTTAATGTGGTTTGTCGTCGCAGACCAGGCCAAGGCGGCCGACACCGCGCTTGCCGCCGGAGGCGGAGTGAACGTCCAGGACCAACCGATCGCCTTTGGCCGCTGGGCCGTAGTCACCGACCCCTCGGGGGGAACATTCAAAGCGCTGCAACTGGACCGGAAGATCTAGACCCGACGAGGAGGGCTCTGCCTACCGGCACGTAGTCAGGTAGTGCCGTATGTCGGCGGGTCTTGGGGATGTAGGACACAGCCAAGCGGTACGTCCTACGGCATCATGCGTTTGCGCTATCCGGCCCGTAACGACGACCAGGAGGTGTGCATGCAACCCCGTACCATCAGCGTGTGGTACGGGGTTCTTTGCTTCAGCGGCAGGAAGGGTGGCTCCCGACACGGCCCAGGACCTCCCGCCTACTCTTCGTCGGATGCTGAGCGCTTGCGTATTTGGCGCTTACGTCATCGTGCAGCTCTGGGAATCCTCCTGGGCGGACTTTGCGCCGTTCCGGGAGTACGACGTGGAGATCCGGTGGGTGATCTGCACGACGAACGCGATCGAGTCGATCAATGCCCGCTACCGGCGGGCAGTGAGGGCGCGCGGGCACTTCCCCAGCGAGGCCGCTGCACTGAAATGCCTCTACCTGGTCACCAGGTCTCTTGACCCTACCGGCGGAGGCCGGGCACGCTGGGTGATGAGATGGAATCCTGCGCTCAACGCGTTCGCGATCACCTTCGCCGGCCGGTTCGAGGGAACTTCCCACTGATGAAACCGCCGGACCCCACACACCGTCTATCGGACAGTCCCGCATCTTCACAGTGCGTGAGCGCTTAACGACTCTTAGCGTCAGTGACTTCTTGTGTGTCGGCCGGGAGACCTGTCGCAACGCGAATCGGCTGGCCCGGGTGCCCGAGCCTAAGAGCTGCGCTCCTTGATCTTTGCTCCGCGGTGGGCCCAGGCTTCGAACTCTATCTTCATCTCTGGAAACACCAGCCCGACGACGGTCAAGGCTCCCGCGGCGGGCCTGGGACTGGGCAACAGTTCGCGGAGGACTTCGTCCATGGCGAAGGCATACTCGCGCTTTGACACGTACGGCCGGAAGTACACCACCTCCGACATCGAGCTCCCGGCCTGCTCGAGCAGGGCGGCCATGGTTCCGATCGCGGTCCGCACCTGGATTTCCAATTCGTCGGAGATGCTTCCGTCCGCCTCGTGCCCACCTATGCCGCTGACGATCACCCACTGGTCGTTGCTCAGGGTGTGGGAGAAGGGGTGGGGCGGCTCTGGGGCGCGGTTGGCAATCCACTGGTTCATGGTGGCCCTTTCGTTAGTGTGCTGTGGGATATGGCTCGAGTTGGGAATCGACGTCAGGCTGCCGTTGGTTCGAAACTGAGGCAGAACCTGTTCGGAGAAAGCGCCAGCGTCTTTTCCAGCAGCGGACAGGCCTTAATGCCGGTAGTCACTCACGGAATGACCCAACCAGCGCCGTTGCCTACACCGTGCAGGTGGACCAGCGTCTCGCGCCGACCATGCCGGCGACAGTCGGTCGATGCCTTGCAGCTCCACCCGCTGCGGTTCATTCCAGTGTTTCCAGAACGTCCGGAGAAAATCGCGGCTTGCTGGTCCATCTCGATCCCTTCGTGGCGCTGGGTCGCTTGGATGGATCTCTGCTTTATGTGCAGCTCATCACTATCGTTCACTATAGGGGCATATACGATGTTTTTTAATAGAACAAGAGTGGGCTCTTCCTGGGCCGAGGATCTGTTGTGCAGGTGCTGGTCGTTTGGCTGTGTCTTTCGCTGCCGGTTCCAAGGGCCGGCCACTCCGAGTGGATGCGGGGCAGGGAGGTGAAATACGTACCGGATCCATGTCGATGGTGGGCTTTGGACGCCACCATGGGCGCCGGACCAGTTCTGGCATCGGAGATTGTTCCCGTGACCAATTGCCTGCCTCGTAATCTGATCCCCAGAACAGATTTTAGGCCGGGATCATCTACTGCAAGGAGAATTCGAGATGCCGGAAAACAACGTCGTCGTAGAGGTCACGGGCCTTCGGGTGGTGCTCTCTTCTGGCGAGGCAATCGTCGAGAACATCTCGTTCGCGATCCGGGAGGGAGAAATTCTCGGTGTCGTTGGAGAATCCGGCTCCGGTAAGACAACAGTCAGCATGGCACTTCTCGATTATGCCCGTGACGGTTCCCGCATCGCGGACGGCGTCGTTGATGTGGCAGGAAAGAACGTGATCGGGGCGGATGCACGAACCGCAGCCGCATTGCGCGGCCGCACCGTGGCCTATGTGTCACAGGATCCCTCTGCCGCGTTCAATCCGGCCCTGCGGCTTCGCAGCCAGCTGCACCAGCTGGCCAGTGCGCATGGGTTGGGCACGGATCAGGCTGTATTGCGAACCCGGATCGCGGAGGTGATGGATGAGGTCGGACTGCCTGCGGGACCGGAGTTCCTCGAACGTTTCCCGCACCAGCTTTCCGGCGGCCAGCTCCAGCGCGTTGGGATAGCCATGGCTATCCTCCTCAAGCCGCCGGTCATCGTCCTGGATGAACCCACTACAGGCCTGGACGTAACCACACAGAGCCGCGTTCTGGCCCTCGTGCGCAACCTGTGCACCCGTCACGGCATCGCGGCGCTTTATGTCACTCACGACTTGGCGGTGATCGCCGAGATCGCTGACAACGTCATGGTCATGCAGTCCGGCCGCATTGTCGAAAGCGGCTCAGTCCAATCCGTCTTCCGCAGCCCGCGCGAAGACTACACACGCCAGCTCCTGTCCGCGGTACCGGACATCTGCACGGACTACGCACCTTCATCCGATGACACGGAATCCGATGACGGTGCCGTGCTCGAGCTGAGCAACGTCTCCGCCGGCTATGGAGACAGGACCGTGCTCGAGTCGATTACCTTCGAGGTCAGGCGGGGGGAGTGCCTGGCTCTGGTGGGCGAATCCGGATCCGGTAAAAGCACCTTGTCCAAGGCCCTCATCGGCTTGCACGGGGCTTTCGAGGGAACGGTCCGGCTCTTGGGTGAGGATGTTCCAGCGAGAGCGGACCGGCGCCCCCGCACGATGCTGCGCAACATGCAATACATTTTCCAAAGCCCGCATACCTCCCTTAATCCCCGGCGGACAGTGGCCGAAAGCATTGCTCTGGTCCACAAAGTGGTAGTGGGCGGCAGCGCCCGCGGTCGCCAGCAGGCCGTCATGGAGTCGCTGGAAAAGGTTCGCTTGCGCGCCGAGTGCGCGGCGATGTACCCGAACCAGCTCTCCGGAGGTGAACGCCAGCGAGTCTCCATCGCCCGGGCCCTGGTCGGAAAACCAAAGCTGCTGATCTGCGATGAAGTGACGTCCGCGCTTGATGTGGTCGTCCAGGAATCCATTCTGGAACTGCTGCGGAATCTGCAGGACAGCGAGAACCTGTCGATGATCTTCGTGACTCACAACCTGGCGGTGGTCAGCAGTCTGGCCGACCGCATCATTGTGTTGAACCAGGGCCGGATTGTCGAGACCGGCCCGGCGCATCGGGTCCTCAGCCGGCCCCAACACGCCTATACCCGACAGCTGGTGGAAAACTCCCTTTCCATTTCGGCGGTAACTGACCGCCGCTGGGCAAATGCCAGCTGAAACAGCACTACAACAATGCGGAGGAACACCATGCCGAATGACATCATCACCTGGCTTCCCATTCCCGGCAAGGAGGATCTCAACCTCCCGCTGTCCCAAGGGGCTGTCCACAACAATCTGGTGATCATGACCCAAGTACCCCAACGCACAGACGGAACCATGGAGTTGGGCGACGTGCGTGCACAGACGCGCGAAGTGATGCGCAACTTCCAGGAAGAACTGGCAAAAATCGGCAGCGGCCTGGATAGCGTCCTGAGCATCACCGTTTATCTGACGGACATTGACGAGTTCACAGCGATGGCCGAGGTCTGGCAGGAGTACTACCCGGGACGCGGGCCGGGCCGGACTACGGTGGGCGTCTCGGGCCTGACACCGGCCGGATTAAAGGTCGAAATGACTGCCTTCGCGGTGCGCGGCTAATGGCAGGACAAATGCACGCCCAGACGGTGAAGGCCCGGGACGAGTTTAGGACACTGGTCCGCAACGTTCCTGCCGGCGTCAGCGTTCTAACGGGGTGGGATGCGGATTCCAAGCCGTTGGGGGTGGTCGTCAGTTCCTTCGTCCCGCTTTCACTCAACCCGCGTTTGTGCGCCTTCAGTATCAGGCGCGACGCCTGGACCTTCTCCCAGATCCGCCACACGGGCGTTCTTGGCGTCTCAGTTCTGGCCAGCGACCAGCACGAGGTCTGCCAGCGGTTCGCCGCCGGAGGCGCCGAACGCTTTGACAGCGTTCCCTGGCATGTCGGTTCGCAGGGACTGCCGTTCCTGGGCGGGACTGTTGCCGAACTCGTCTGCCGCATCACTGCCGTGCACGACGGCGGTGACCATGAATTGTTCATTGTCCGGATTGAGGACGTGCAGACCCGGCGCGACGGGGACCACCTGGTTCTCGTGAACGGCAGATTCGGGCGGGCAGAGATGTTCGGGTGACAGCGTCCCCACGACACTTTTGGATGGCCGTGGCCGGTGCCATGCTCTTTGCCCAGTCGGCGGTCCTTACCAAGGCGAGCGGCGCTGAGTTCGCCGCGGCCACCTTCTACCGATGCGCCTATGCAGTCCCAGTACTCATCGCATGGGCCCATCTGGCTGGCCGGCGCGCGGGTGCCGACCCACGGATCTCCCCCACCGGCGTGTTGGCCGGAGTCTTTTTCTCCGGAAACCTGCTGTGTTGGAATGCCGCCATCGCCATGATTGGCGCCTCCCTGGCTGCAGTGATGGGCAATATTCAGGTTATCGTCGTGGCCCTGGCGGTGTGGATCATCGATGGAAAGCGCCCACGGTTGGCCTTCTGGGTAACGCTGCCGATCATCTTGAGCGGCGCCGCACTTGTTGCAGGACTGGGACACGACCCGTTGGATCCCAACATCGGCAGCCGCCCGCTGGGGACACTGCTGTGCGTCGGATCTTCGGTCTTCGGCGCCGCGTGCCTGCTGGTCCTGTCCCGGCTACCGGAAGGCCGGCGCGGGCAGGTGGCCACTGTACGTGACATGACCGCCACCACAGCCGTTCTTAGTCTGTGCTTGACGCTGACCACCGGCCCGGAATCCATGATCCTGTCCGCCGAAAGCCACCTGATCCTCCTTGCTCTGGCCTTGTCAAGCCAGGTCCTGGCCTGGGCACTTTACAACCGGGGACTGCTCAGCGTTTCGCCCGTCCTGGCTGCCCTGATATCGCTGGGACAGCCTGTACTCACCGCCTTTACCGCGGGCATCATGCTGCGTGAACGGCTGGAACCGCAACAGCTGTTTGGCGGCGCCCTGATCTTGGCGGCCGTTGCGTGGATGAGCTGGACGGACCTGCGGCCGTCGCGGCCGCGCTTCGCGCCGGGGTCCCGTCCGCAGCCCGAGAAGATCAGGGCAACCGTGAGACGTTAGCGGGTATGTACCGGTTTGGCGAACCAGGCTGGAACCGGACCAAGCCTCGGACCCGGCGCCATCAGGCCGGGCGGTGCAGAGACGACCGTCGGGATTCGGTTTACGGCCTGGCTAGCCGTGGTAGCCAGGCCTTGGCCACCACGCACTGTTGCCTCAACGCCGGGTTCTCCGGTCAGCGTCCATTCCTCCCCCGAGGGAGAATTGGCCAGCGAGATGTCGTCAAACCGCAGGGTGACTTCCTGGCGCGTCCTGAGGAGAACCCGGCGGCTGATGCCGCCGATGGTGCCGGCCGCCACGTGTATTACCCGCTGGTCGAAGTCTACGAGCGTTTGGGCCTCGGTTACGGTCACGGGGGCGCTCCACGCCTCTTCCTCTACCACGTCGAGGCCCAGCCCTTCCGCAATGGCGTGCAGGGCGCACCAAGCCGCACCGCTGGGGCGGCCAGGCTGGCGGGCGGCCGGTGCCGTGGATTCCGGATGTTCTCCGATTCCCAGCAGGCGTGCTGTCCCCGGCGCTCGAAGGAACAGTGGCCGGCGACCGATGCCGTGAACGGACGCCAGGCTGCCGGTGACACCGGCTAGCAGGAGAGGCAGTTGAATCCATAAGGCGTCGGTATGGCCACTGCCAAGGATGCTGATGCCCGCGCTGCGGGCCAGCGAGTCGATCCGTTCGGCGGCTTCCGGATCGCAGGACCAGGGAGCCATAGCCTCTTCCGCCAGGGTTATGACGTCGGCGCCGGCTCTGGCGCACATGGCCAGGTGTTCCTCCTGGTCGGAAAGCCGGCTGCCGGTCGCAATGAATGCCACCAGCGGGCCGATGTTCTCCAGCCCTACCGGCAGGGTCTCCCCTACCACGACGCCCCACGGTTTCTCGCCGGCCAGCACCCCAAGGTCTTGGCCCAACCGCCCCGTTCCGCGGCCGACGGCGGCGACAATGGGGATGCCCCGGGAACGGAGCAGGCGTGCGATAGCCAGATTAGCCTGCCCGGCTCCCACGATGATGCATCCCGCAGGGATGCATCCCGTTGCCGAGACGACGGCCGGCGCCTCGATCGCCCCCTCGGTCATGATGCGCTGTCCTCGTACCGGTGCCATGATCCATAGACACCGCCTGCAGGCATCTCACGCAGCCCGAACGTCGCGCCCGCGGGATCGGTGAGAACCGCGTACCGGACGGAGAAATTCGACATGGTGAGGGGAACCTTCACCAGTGCACCGTAGTCGACGGCCATGGCGATCGTGCTGTAAAGCTCGTCGACATGGAAATAGGGGATCCAATGGGCCGGGGCAGCGGTGGCTAAGAACGTCCCCATATCCACGGCCCCTGCAACCGGACCACCGTCGTCAGTGAAAACCACATAGCTGTGCGGGTCATCCGGAACGGAGACGGTAGCGAGCCCCAGCAGAGAGCAGTAGAAGGCGCTGGACCCCGCAAGATCCGAGGTGCACAACTCGAGCACTTCCTGTGCGGCCTGCGTATGCCCTGGGATGTTGGAGAGGATAATTTCCGAGCCGTCCGGGGCCTGCACCACGAAGGTGTCCGGGTCATCCAGCATCACCAGACGGCCCCCGAGCAATTCTGCGCGCTGCAGCGCGGCAGGCAGATCCTCCACTACGATGCGTATGAGCCATCGGGAATTAGCGTCCGTCAGCAAGGGGCCGCGGAAACAGGCCGCAGTAGCGTCCTTACGGTTCGATCCCCCCGAAACGCGGGAGAACACCAAGGACTCGTAAAACTCCTTCATCTCGGCGGCACCCGTCGTAGACAAAACTAAAGAGCGTGACAGCGCACCGGTTTCGGTCTCGAAAGGCTCCTGCACCGCAAGCCTGTCGCCGGACCTGCCGTTCATCTCCCAGCGAATCATCGTCCGTTCTCCTCTCTACTTTGGTCTCCGGGCCAGGCAGAGGACGGTCCGCCGTTTGACAATTCCGTAGCTTCTTCTACGAGCGTCGTCCCTCCGCCCGCACCCAGACCAATGATGGCAATCCAAAAATGCATTCTGTTCTGGAAGGACGACAGCGAACGTTTTGTCAGCGATTCAATTTGGTCCAGCCGATAGCGAAGAGTGTTTCGGTGGATGAACAGTTCGGTCGCGGTCCTGAGGTTGGCGCAATCCAGCCGCAGATAGGTCGCCAAGGTGAGCACCAGATCTCCGCTGTTGTTCCTGTCATAGTCCAGAAGGGGCCGCAGGGCCTCCGTACTCAACGACTCCAGCGGCAAATCGAGGTTCGCGAGCATCAGTATCGAACCCAGGTTCATTGCCATGTCAGAAGTAATGCCGGCTCTGCTTGTGGCGGCCGCGCGGGCGTGGAAGTAGCTCAGGCGCAAACCGGCGATCCCGGGGTATGTTGCCCCGATACCAAGGCGTGCCTCGGTCCCGAGCCGGGACAGGTGTGCGAACGTCACGTTGGCCAAGGCCCGGGCCGGTGTGGACGCCGGCACCACCAGGACCACTTGGCCGGCAACGATAGCCCGGACGTAGGGGTCTTGTCCGGCCTCCACCAGGGTGTGCAGGTTCCAGGGAATTGAACGCAGGCGCTGTTCCGAGGCGCGGACTTGTCCCACCAGGACCCGGTGGTCCTTTGCCGTGTCCACGCCGATTCCCCTAAGCCGGTCGGCCGCATCATGGTCCGTCAACCTGGCGTGCAGGAAATCCTCGAGGATCTGGCCCGCGAGCTCACGCCGACCTTCCAGCCGCGCCTGTTCCCGGCTGAGCTCGGCAACGATGAGGTCGGCAGCAAATGAGCAGATCCCGCCCGGGTCCGACGGGGTTTCGGCACAGAGCAGCGCAACGGTCTCGCCTCCCAGCTTCAGCGGAACAATCACCTTGCCCAGGTCAAGACCGGACGACGCCTGTTCCCACGCAAGGATCCCGGGGACGTCCCAGACAGCACGGCTCGGCACCGCTGCGAGAATGCTGCCGCGTGTATCCACGAGGCACACCCGCGTGGACAGGACCCGGCCAAGGGCAGAGACTATCGCGGTCAGCCCCAGTCCAGATTGCAAGGTATGGGCCAGAGTTTGGTAGCTACTGGTAAGCCACTCCGGGGTTAAAGCTGCAGGGCCGGTGACAGTGGAAGTCATGGTTACCAGTATTCCCGACCTCTGATGCAGCACGGATGTTCCGCAGACCAGTCTGCAAGCCGGATCTTGTGCACAGGACCAATGCGCCGGCCTTCGTTCAGCCCGCAGACTCTTTCCTATCGTTCGCGCTGACGGGCAGATCACCCTTGTTGGACGCCTTGCCGACCCTCCTCGGCCCTGCGCGTCACCGCGAACGCGAAACCGTTCTGACCTGATCCAACCTGATTCAGGAGACTCCCTTGATCAAAAAGTTTGTCAGACACACCTCCCTGGGACTGCTGACGCTCCTGGCCATCTCGATGACGGTCTTCGGGGTAACACAGGCCCTCCCGGGGGACGTCGCCAACCAGCTGCTGGGCGTTAACGCGACACCGGAAAAACTTGCCCAGGTTCGGGAACTCCTCGGCCTCGACCGGCCCCTTGCCCACCAGTATTGGGACTGGCTCCGGGGTATTTTCGCCGGTGATTTCGGACTCTCGTTGGCCAACAACATGCCCGTCGCGGAGCTTATGGGCCCGAGACTTCTCAACACGGCCGTCCTGGCATTGCTGTCCCTCGTCGTCGCGGTCCCACTCTGCTTCATCCTAGGCACCTTTGCAGCGCTCCACCGCGACGGCTGGCTCGACAAGTCGTTGCTGGCCGTCACCACCATCGTGAGCGGCATCCCGGAGTTCGTCCTCGGCATCCTGCTTGTCGCCGTGGTCACCCTAGGCGGCCTGAACATGTTTCCGCCGGTCTCCAACCTTGATCCGCAGGTATCGGTCTGGCAGCAACTCCACCTCCTCGCACTGCCCTTGGCCACACTCGTGCTGACCGCCACCCCGCTGCTTGCGCGAATGGTCCGCACCACGGTCAGCGAACAACTCGACAGCGAGTACGTCGTGGCCGCAAGACTCAACGGTCTGCCGACGTTCACGCTGGTCGTCCGCCAAGCCCTTCCCAACGCATTCGCCCCGTTGATCCAGAGCACGGCCTTGACGATCCGCTATCTAACCGCAGGCGTCGTCATGGTTGAGGTCGTGTTTTCGTACCCGGGCATGGGCCTGGCCCTGATCAATGCGGTGCAGCTCCGCGATCTGCCCACTGTACAGTTCGTCGCCCTCGCCCTCGCCGCGATCATCGTTCTGACCAATGTACTAGCCGATCTGATGTCCATCCTCGCAACACCGAAACTGAGGACAGCGCTCCGATGACAACCGTCGCAAGCTCCACGTCGGCCCCGGCACGAACCGCCGGCACTTCCAATGCCTCCAAGATGCTTCGCCGAGCGCTCGGCCTTGCCCGCACCCGGCTAGGCCTAGTGCTGTCCGGCAGCGTCATTCTTCTGGTCGTCATCGGCCCGTTCCTGGCACCCTACGACCCCAACAAGATGATCGGCACCCCGGGCTCCTCGCCGGGCAACGGCATGCTGTTCGGGGCGGACATCCTGGGCCGGGACGTCTTCAGCCGCTTCCTGAACGGCGGGGCGAACATCCTGGCGATCTCGGCCCTCGCCACGCTGCTTGCACTGGCGGTAGGCATCGCCACTGGCATGCTGGCTGGGGCCGGAAGCACGCGCATCGGCGGCGGCGTCTCCTGGGTCACCGACCTGATCCTTTCCTTCCCGCAAATCGTCCTGCCGCTGCTGTTCATCGCCCGCTTCGGGCCCGAACCGTGGCTGCTGGTCCTCATCGTCGCCCTGAACCAGTTCCCGCAGACCACCCGCATCATCAAGTCAGTCACGGCCGAGGTCTATGAACGAGATTTCATCAAGGTTGCCCAGGCCATCGGCCTGCCGCGGCGCCGCATCATGTGCCGGGAAGTGCTCCCGAACATTCTGGCCCCGATTTTCGTCGAAGGAGCTTTCCGGTTCACCTATTCCATCGCGTTGGTGGCGTCGTTGAGCTTCATCGGTTTCGGGGCCCAGCCGCCGGACGCCGACTGGGGCCGCATGGTCTACGAAAACAAAGGCTTCTTCTCGCTTCAGCCATGGGGAGTCCTAATGCCCATGTTTGCCATCCTCGTGCTCACGCTCGGCACCCATCTGGTTGCCGACGGGTTCGGGCGTGCCTTGGGCAAGCGCGGCTCAGCCGCACACTGATCCGCCCCCCACTCCCACACACATTCAGCTATTATCCGCACCGCAATGAAGCGGTTCTTCAGCAAAGGACACCGACCAATGACACACCATGACAAGACTCGCCCGCTGACCCTAGGACGCCGGGCTGTGCTCGGCGGAGTACTGGGGCTCGGAGCCGTCGGCCTGCTAAGCGCATGCGGAGGAGCCCAAAACATGTCCTCCGGCGCTGCCACGTCAACTGGCCGGGCCGGAGGAAGGTTCCGCATCGGCTATGTGGGCGGCTCGGGCGCTGACGTAATCGATCCCATCCTGGTCTCAGGAACCCCGGACACCATCCGGATCCGCCAAATGTACGACACACTGACCAAGATCACCGAGGACGGCAAGATCGTCCCATGGCTGGCCGAGGACATCAAACAGGTCACGCCAACCCAGTGGACATTGAAGCTGCGCGAGGACGTCAAGTTCCACAATGGCCAGCCGCTCACTGCGGACGACGTTGTCCACTCGCTCAAGCGCCTGCTCTCCCCCGAGTCCCACAACGCCAGCGTCATCCACATGCTGACGGCCGGCGGCATCAGGAAGACCGGGGAACACACCGTCGAACTGAACCTCTCATCCCCGGCCTACTACCTTCCGGAGTCCCTGCAGTTCCCGGCAGCGAGCATCGTCCCGCAGGACTTCGACCCGAAAAACCCGGTGGGAACCGGACCGTTTACGCTGAAGTCCTTTACCCCCGGCCAGCAGGTGGAATTCGCCCGCTTCGATGACTATTTCGATGGCCCGGTTAAGCTGGATGAGATTGTGGTGTCGACCTTCTCCGACGAGTCGGCCCGCGTCGCTGCCCTGCAGGGCGGCCAGCTGGACCACGCTCCGCTGCTGGCGGCGTCCTTCGTCCAGGTGGTCAAGGCCAGCCAGTCCCTGCAGATCAACCAGTACCCCAGCGGCCGTTTCGAAAACTTTGTCCTGCATTGCGAGAGCCCGGAGTTCAAGGACCCGCGGGTGCGCCGGGCCATGCGCCTGCTGATGAACCGTCAGCAGATCGTTGACCAGGCCTACGGCGGCCTGGCCCGCGTCGGCAACGACATTCCCGAGCCGACCAGCCAATACTTCAATACGAAGCTTCCGCAGTGGGAGCACGACGTCGAGAAGGCCAAGAGCCTGCTGGACGAGGCCGGCGCGACCGGCCTGGACCTGGAACTGGTCACGGCCCCGCTGACACCATCCACGGTCAGCGCAGCCGAGGTATACGTCCAGCAGCTGACCGAGGCCGGACTGAAGGCCAAGATCAAGCAGATCGACGCCGGAGCCTTCTACGGTCCCGGGTTCGGCGAACGGCCCTTCACACAGGACATCTGGGGCGGCTGGACCTTCGCCACGTTCGCCGTCATGACGCAGCTGCCCACGTCAAGCTTCAACGAGACCAGCTGGAAGAACGACGACTTCCTGAACGCATTCGAGTCCGCCAGCGCCACCGTCGACGAGGCGGAACGCCGTGAACGCCTCACCGCCGCCCAGGAAATCATGCACGCGGAAAGCGGCACGCTGATCCCCGCTTTCCTGGACGTCCTTGACGTCTACGGTTCCAAGGTCGCCGGCTTCGGTATTGACGTACTTGGCATGGGCGGAGGCAACTTCGATTACCGCGGTATCACGCTCGCCTGACTCACCCTGCTCTCCAGCTTCAGCCGGTTTTATTCGGCGGCGGAGGCGGAAGCTTTACGCCGGTCCCCGCCGCCGCAACCAACCTCCCACGACCCCGAAGGCCCCGACCCATGACGCAGCCCCGATTGGACGACGTGCGCACCCTGCGCCCCCAGATCCACACGATCGATACCCACACAGCCGGCGAACCAACGCGGATCGTGCTCAACGGCGAGGACTTCCTGACCGGCCTCACCGTGGCCGACAAACGCCGCAGCCTGCAGGGTTCAGTTGACTGGCTGCGCCGGGGTCTTATGTGGGAGCCGCGCGGTCATAAGGACATGTTTGGAGCAGTCCTCGTCAACAGTGACGAGGCGGATCTTGGCGTTGTGTTCATGGAACATGATGGTTGTCCGAGCATGTGCATCCACGGCAGCATCGGCGTGATTACAGCAGTACTGGAGCAGAGCCTGTTGCCGAACCTGGAGGGACGGGACGAACTGCTTCTGGAGACTGCCGCCGGGCTCATCCGGGCCGTGGCGGACCGCACTCCGGAGGGCAGGGTGGACGCCGTCTCCGTCGAGCAGCCCCCCGCACGCATTGTCGACAGCTTTCCGATCGCTGTGGCGGGCCAGAAGATGGACGTCAATGTGGTCGGCTCCACCGGCTGGGTCAGCCTCATCCACGAACGCGAGGCCGGCGTCAGGCTCGCGGAGGACACGACGGCAGCGCTGGTCGCCCGGTCCCTGGAGCTGCGTCCCCTGGTTATCGCCCAGCTGAAGGAACGGCAAGGGTTCAACCCACTGATTACGGACGAAGGGCTGTCGGATATGTCCGGGGCGCCGGTCGTATTCTACGGACCCTCAAACCGCCCGGGCTGCCTATGGCGCACGTTTGTCATGTTCGGCGACGGATCAATTGACCGCTCGCCGTGCGGTTTCGCCACTGGCAACCTGGCTGTCCTCCTTACCGCCGGGGGCCTGCAACCAGCCGGAGAGGCCTTTGGAGTGGAAGGGTCAAGCGGCGGCTTTTTCACGGCATCCGCCGTCCCGTCTCCCGGAACCGAGGCGCCCTCGTATGTGCCGACGGTTACGGGCAGCGCCCGCATCACCGGTTTCCACAGGTTTGTCTTCTCCCCCGACGATGAATTCCGCGACGGTTTCAGCCTCACCTAGCAGTCTGCTTCGAGCATTATGCATCGGCCCTGTTATGCCCCCTTGAACTGGTCCTCGGACCATAGGGAAGAGCAAACCGACTCGTCAAACTAGTCATACGTCCTCCGCCATACTCACTTCCAAGGAGCCACAATGTCCAGAGCCGCTTTGGTCAGCCAGGACCAGGAGCCTCGCCAGTCGATCAAGAGGCATTTCCCGCCTGCAGGCGTCGAAGGTCCTTCCAGCATGTCCGTGCCCACTGAAAAGGATCCGCGGATTCAGGCAGCCACAACAGAGCTGCTCGAACGTGCCCGCGAGATCCGTCCGCTGTTGAGGGAGCAACAGGCGGAGACCGAGAAGCGCGGGCATTACTCCCTTCAGGTGCATGAGTTCTTTTTGGAGCACAACTTCTACCGCACTCTGGCCCCTCAGCGCTATGGAGGGCTGGAACTGACCATCTCGGCCTTCTACCAGGTCATTTCCGAGATAGCCCGCGGCTGCCCGTCAACGGCCTGGTGCCTATCACTCTCCACTGGCCACTCCCTGACGCTGGGCTCGTACTGGATCGAGCAGGCGCAGCGGGAGGTTTTCGGTCTGCACGGCTACATGATAGCCCCGGCAAGCGGCAACGCATCCGAACTGACGGTCGAGGAAACCGAGGGAGGATACTTCATCTCCGGGAGCTGGCGCTACTGCTCCGGCGCTCCCTACTCCACTCACTTCATGCCCACCATCGAACTGCCCGGCGAGGACGGGAAGCCGGTGAAGCACTGGGCTGTAGTGCCGCGCTCTGATTACACGGTCCTTGATGACTGGGGACGCATCATGGGCATGCGGGGCTCCGGTTCCAATGGCATCCGGATTGAACGGACGTTTGTTCCTTCGCACAGGTTTTCCCGCCAGGACTGGGGCTTCGAAGTTTCCGGTGAGACCGTAGGCTCCTCTCTGCACGGCAACCCCATGTACGCGGGCACCTTCACCGGATTTTCCGAAGGCGAGGTTGCTGCGACGTCCGTCGGGCTGGGCTACGCCGCCCTGGACGCCTACGAAGATATCCTCCACCGCTCAAAGCATCCGTATCTCAAGGACGGCTCCACCCGGTCCGAACATGAAGAATGGCAACGCACTTACGGCGTCGCCCTGGCGAAGGTCGACGCGGCAGCGGCGACGCTAACGCAAGGTGCCAGGCTTTACGCGGAATTCGCGAGGAGGTCCGCCGACGGTATCGAGGATTTCAACTCAGTTCGCACACTGCGCCTGAGCGGCACATACTTCATCGTCGAGCATCTGGTCTGGGATGCCGTAGAAAGCATGATGCGGACTGCCGGATCCACTGCCAGCATCGAGGGCCAGCCGTTGCAGCGCTACTTCCGCGACATTGCCACCACCCGGAATCGGACTGACCAGCTGGATCTGCTGGCCATTCAGACCACGCAAAAGCACTTCGACTCACGTGCATTGCCCGTCGGTACCTCGCTCTAGCCGATAACGATTGAAGAGAGACATAACATGACCTCAGAGACACAACTACCCGTCCGGATCAGCACGACAGCCCCCCAGACCGGCGACGATTTCCTCGAGAGCCTCCGTGATGGACGAGAGGTTTGGATCTACGGCGAACGCGTCCAGGACGTCACCACGCATCCGGCTTTCCGGAACTCCGCTCGGTCCCTCGCACGGCTTTTTGACGCCCTGCACGACCCCGCCATGGCGCCGGTCCTGACTGCTCCCACCGACACCGGAAGCGGCGGCGTCACCCACCCGTTTTTCAAGTACGCCCGGTCCAAGGACGACCTGCGCGCCTCGCGCGAGGCCATCCGCTGCTGGCAGGAGATGGGCTTCGGCTGGCTGGGCCGCACCCCGGACTACAAAGCCGCCCTGATGACGGGCTTCGGCGCCAACCCGGAGTTCTTCGGCGAGTACGCCGACAATGCCCGCCGATGGTACAAGACGACTCAAGAAAATGTGCTGCACATCGGTCATGCCATTGTCCACCCTCCAGTGGACCGCAACCACGGGCCGGAAGAGGTACGGGACGTGTACGTGCACGTTGAGCGGGAGACCGACAACGGAATTGTTGTGAGCGGCGCCAAGGTCGTGGCAACCGGATCCCCACTAACTCAGTACGTCTACGTGTCACACTTCGGTGTGCCGTTGGCCGACAAAGACTTCGCAGTGGTCTTCATGGCGCCGATCAACGGGCCAGGCGTGAAACTGATTTCCCGGGCTTCGTACGAAGAGGTTTCAGCACGTACGGGCGGTCCGTTCGACTATCCGCTGTCCAGCCGTTTCGACGAGAACGATGCCATTCTGATCTTCGATAACGCCCTTATCCCTTGGGAGAACGTGCTGATCTACGATGTCGACAGGTCCAACTCCGTGGATGGCGTCAGCGGCCGGCAGAACCGTGCCCTGTTCCAAGCCGCGACCCGGCTCGGCGTGAAGCTCGAGTTCCTCGCCGGGCTGCTGAGTAAGGCGCTGGAAATCACCGGTGCGGGCGATTTCCGGGGCGTCAAGGCCGGGCTCGGGGAAGTCATCGCGACCTCCAGGATCGTCAATGGCCTGCGTGACGGGATGATCGAGGAAGCCGAGCTTGGCTGGAACGGTTCCTACAACCCGAATCTTGGCTACGGGCTGGCCTACGCTTCCGCTGCCCCGACCCTGTACCGCCGGGTCCGCGAGATCATCGAAACGGTGGTGGCGTCCGGACTGATCTACCTGAACTCCAACGCGGTTGACTTCCAGACCCCTGAAATGCGCCCGTATCTCGACCGCTTCATGCGCGGGTCGAATGGCAAGACCGCCGTGGACCGGTCCAAGACCATGAAACTGATGTGGGATGCCGTAGGCAGCGAGTTCGGTGCCCGCCACGAGCTGTACGAACTCAATTATTTCGGCCAACCGGAAGCGAATTTCCTCGGAAGCCTTAAGCTCGCCGAGCAGACCGGTTCGCTGGAGCGGATGCGGCTGCTGGCCAGCGCCTGCATGGATGAGTACGATCTAGGCGGATGGACCGTCCCGGACCTGTTCAATCCAGGAGAGCTGTCCGCTCATAGGCGCTGAACGGCCGTATCCGGCGCAAAAGAGGTAACCAGACACCACCGCATGGCACTCGCATGCTTCACTGGTGCCCCGGAGCCCCCGCGGGGAACGTGCGCTCCGGGGGCACCGGCTGTTTGGTGTGCTGCTCCCCGAGCGGCCTGGTCGGTCGCTCGGGGATGGCGCCCGATCTTCTGGACCTCCCCCGACGGTGCACCCATACGGTTGTTCACGCTGGTGGCGGTGCCAGAAACCCCGGCCCCGGGGCGGGACCGTGGGAAGGCCAAGGAGCTCCAGGGACCGCCATGCGGCACACAAATCCCGAGCTATGCCGGTACGATGCGTCCAATCGATCGCCGGTGATAAACCATCGGCGTCTGTTCGGCAGTACCTAAGCCGTGGACGGACAGGATGACGATTGTGTGGTCTCCGGCAGGGATCTCTTGGTAGACAGAGCATTCCATCCATGCTGCGGCGCCGCCGATGAAAAGGGCGTCGCCTCTTGAGGCGATTGTCTGTACGCCTTCGAAGCGGTCGCGGCTTCGGGAGGACAGTTGGAGGGCCAGCGGCCCCTGGTTCTCAGACAGGACGGAGATGCCAATGCGTGCGCTGGAGCGCAGGGCGTTCCATGTGTTGTTGTTGTTTTGGACGCAGATCGATACGAGTGCGGGCTCCCAGGACACAGTTTGGAAGGACGACGCGGCGAATCCGGCCCTGATACCGTCGAGAACTGCGCAGACGCCTACCACTCCGGTCGGGAACTGCGCAAAGGCCTGCTTCGTCGTGGCAGTGGATGCTTCTTCGACAATGGGGCCCAGATCAACGGCGGTGGCTGTCATGGCTGTCTCCTTTTGCTATCTGACGAAAGTGGTTCCTGCTTGCTGTTATCTCCAGTCTGAAGCCGGCAGCTGTGCTTAGCGATGTAGATCTTGACAGCGAAAATCAAATCTATTGTGCCTACGTGACAAGACGGATGAGCCTTTAAACGCCGCTTGCCCCGAACCGGAGGACGGGGCAAGCAGCGATGCCGTCAGGACAGCAGCATTCACCTGTCAGATGGGGCGGTCCAACTGAAGTGCCTTGAAGGCTGCGCCGGAGGGGTCCGTTAGGCCCGCCCAGCAGCCGAAGGCGATGGTCTGGTCTTGGACATTCACGCCCCCGCTCGCAGCCACCGCAGCTTCGGCGGCCTCAGATTGGTCACCCACCAGGAACCCAGCCAGCCATTGCGGAATATTCGAAGGTGTCGGTACGGGTGCGGGTGGTCAGAATGTCGCGGAAGTAACGCTGCAGCCGGGCGCCGTCGGCGCTGTTTTGGCTGCCGGCATTGCGCAGCATCAGCTCAACGGCCTCCAGACCAATTCCTCGACGACGAAGTACACGCCGTTCAACCGCATTGAGCGCGATTCGTCGAACGCTTCCAGTCCCGCGGCAGACCGGGCTGCATATTCTTCGTAGAGGCCTGAGCTGTTGACCAGGATCGACTGCGCTCCGTCGACGTACGAGATTGCCATGCCCAATACCCGCTGCCACTCTTAGTAGTCGCCGCGAATCCCCCCATCTTGAATCCACGGCGTGACTAACAATGTCACTGGCTGACAATGATTGATTGACTCCTAACGGTGCTTGAGGCACAATCGACCTGCTCCATCAGGGCTTTATTGGTGCTATAAATACAGAAGATCGGGTTTTTGATGCACGACGCCGACAATGGCGATGCTGCGGGTATTGGTCAGCACGCCGCTCAGCGCTCCAGTTCAGCAGAGGCAGCTCCGCAAGCTGCCGTGCCGCCTTCCGACTCGGGGCTTTGGGCCCTGATCCGGTCCGCCCGCACCGGCGGGCTCCAAAGCATCGTCGCGGCACTTCGGCAGGAACTGAATGCGGACAGTGCGCTGTTCGACCTCAACGGAAACACTCTGGCTGCTTCGCCTTCGCGGACCATCTGGAACTATTCCCTGATTCTGGAGGCGGGGCTGGGTGGAGCCGGCGATTTTTCCGTCACGGCTGCACGGGTCTTCGTGGAAAACGAGGCCGTTGCGATTCTCGCGGTCAATACTCCTGCTCCCCAAGGCCGTCTTTTGGAAGCTGCCGTTGATTTGCTGACTTTGGAGATTGGCCGGTTGCGGGCGCGCCAGGACGGGAAACGCGAGCTCACGCAGCATGTCATCGATGACCTCGTTCAGCACCGCGTGGCAGAAGCCGAAGGGCGCAGCCGTTTGCGCAGCATCGGGTTTGATCCGGACACGCGGTACCGGGTGCTCCTGGGGCAAGCGAAGATGCGCAGTGAACGTCTGCTGTCCGTGCCATGGAACATCCACACGTTACTGAGCAACCAGCATGAGCCTTTCGTCCGTGTTGTCGTTGACGGCCGCATCTTTATGCTCGTGCCGGAAGACCCTATGGTGGAAAGGATCGCCGCTTCGCTGCTGAAGCATATGAAAGAAGTGGGGAACGATGCAGCGGTGGGTGTCAGTTCTGTGCATAAGGGCGCTGCCGGTATCCGGGCTGGATACTTTGAGGCGCTTTCCGCGGCCTCCCGTGGCACGGGCATCCGTCGGCCCGACATCGTGGATCTGGGCCAGCTGCTGATACTCACCAACATCACTCTGCCGCTGACGGATCTGGCCGCGGCCGCGCTGCGGCCGTTGGTGGATTACGACAGCGGGCACGGAACCGCTCTGGTGGAAACCCTTCGTGCTTTCCTGGCTGAGGACCGCTCTTTCGCAGATACTGCCGAGGCCTTGTTCATTCACCGGAACACGCTTCGCTACCGGATCCGGCAGATCCACGATCTGCTCGGATACGACGTTACCTCCACGCAGCACATCACCAATCTGTGGCTCGCCCTGCAGACCACTTCGGCGCCGCAGGTGCCGAAGACTCCCTAGTCCAGCGGATCCAGGTCGATGAAGTCCTCAAGCAGCCCGTTGACTCCTGCTCCGATGACAGGAACCGGCCTCCTGTCATCCGGCCCGTAGTAGCGGCTCAACCCGAACGTCTGGCCGAAGGGGTCACGGAGTACGGCGTACCGGTTCATGGTGCTGTTGTTGGCTGGTACCACGATGCGGGCGCCGGCCTCTACGGCCCTCGCAACGGCGAGGTCCACGTCGCTGACGTCGAAGTAGACGAGCCAGCCCGATTCTCCGGCTTCCAGGAAGTAGCCTCCGAACTGCACAAACCCGGCGATTATCCGCCGGTCCTCGTAGAGCAGGCGGAAGTCGTACGGGTCATCGACCACGTCCAACCGGCTCAGGTCCAGTACCCGCTGGTAGTACTCGGCAACGGACAGCGTGTCGACGGCCGAGTAATCCACGTTCGATTGGCCGACGCCGGACTCAACCCCGGACGGGCCTCCGATGCCGGTCCAGGCGCCTAATCCGTCCACCACGTAGGTACGCGCCGCCCCGTCGGGATGTCCGATGGTGCGGACGGTTCCCCCTGAGGCCTCGGCCCTCTTCCCCGCGGCCTGCATGTCCGTCAGATTAAAGAAGGGAATCCAGCCAGCTTTGGGCCCATCCGACTGCCGCTGTGTCACGGCGAAGATTCCCCGTCCGCGAAGTCTCGCTTGCGTATCCCACGTGCCGGCGTCGGCCTCGGGCGTTCCTATCAGCCAGGCATAGAAGTCTGAACTCGCTGTGGGCTCGGAGCTGATCAGCTCCATTCCGGACAGTCGGCAGGTAGTTGTCTTCATGTGCACAGTTTGAGTATGCCGCATTTGGCCCGGCGGCGGGCAAGGAGCCATACACGGGCAGAAAGGTCCGGCGAAGCAACGCTTCGCCGGACCTTTCTCGGGACCGCTGTTCCTGGCTGCGGCGGCCTTCCAGCGCTCCAAGATCGGGCGGGCCCGCAGAAGGAGGCCCGACCCGACGCTCAGTCGCCCAGCAGCGCGGGTTCCTTCTCCCAAATCGACTGCAGGGATTCGCGCTCTGCGGCGATGGATTCGGCATCGAAGCGGAAGTACGAGCGGGGCGGGAGCATGCCCCAGACGTTGGAGGAGTGGCGGTCGTCCGGATACTCCCGCGGTACGTGGGTTTCATCCAGCTGCTCGATGTCGCAGTACAGCTCGATGAAGCAGTCTGCTTCCGGCAGCCGGACATAACCGGCCAGGTTGCCGCCGATACCGTGGCGGACGGGCCCCCACGGCATCACCCGCCCATATTGGGCGAGGTGATCGAAGGACTGGCGGATTTGCCCCCAGTCCAGCATGTCGAAAGCAATATGGTGGAAATGCGCCTGGCCGGTGTTCACGAAGGCCATGACGTGGTGGTCCGCACCAACGTGCAGGAAGGCACCGGCGTCGGCACCAAGCTTGTCAGCCAGCTTCATGCCGACGACGTTCAGGTAGAAATCAACCTGCTCGCCGATATTCGCGGTCAGATAGTTAACGTGCCCCAGCTTTCGAGGAGCACCGATGCGGTGGTTTCGCGTGGTCTGCCGCCATTCCCGGGGGAAGCGGTCCTGCCCCTGCTTCGGACGGTATTCCACAAACCGGATACCGTTGCCTTCCAGATCGGCAAACGTGACCCCCTCGTCGGAGCGGGTGAATTCGACCCGGTGTTCTTTCAGGTGCTTTTCGGCATCGTCGAGGGTGAACTCCGGCGCCAGCTGGTAGGCCGCGTGAAGAATCCCGGCCTTGGGTGTCTTTTGCAGGATCAGCGACGGCTTCTCGTAGTTGCACGCCAGGAAAGTCTGCTTGCCTTCGCGGCCCACCTCGCTCAGGCCAAACTCATCCTGCCATTGCTGCGTGGAAGCATCCAGGTCCTCTACGCCCATGACCACATGGTCAATGTCGTGCAGCTTGATCATTGTCGCTCCTTACTATCGGTTCCGGTGCCGGCCGGCAGCCGCCGCACCTTTTGCATCCGGGGTGTTTCTTTTGATGAACACGTATATTACTATAATAGCCAAGTCGCCTACCGGCAAGACTTCCATGCAGAGAGCCACTGACCTTGAGGAAGGCAATCATGACAAGTCCCACACTGGACCGCGGAGCGGTTCTACCGGCCTTTGATCCGGATTATCTGGACCAGCTGCTGGCCCGCGGCATCAAAGTTGTACGCGTCATCCATTCCGATTTGTTTGGCCGCCAGCGCGGCAAGCAATACCCGGTGGAATCGCTGCTTGAGCTTTCCTCAGGGGTCGCGTATTCGAAGATGGCGAACGCGGAGGATCTGCTCGGGGTGCCGGTGGATGAGAAGGAGTTTCCCGCGCTGGCCAATCATCCGGACCAGCACGCCGAGCTGGACATGGCAACGGCCTTCGTGCCTCCGTGGGAGCCGGACTCCCTATGGGTCCTGAGCCGGCTGAGCGAAAGCGGACAGCCTTCCGCCCTTTGCCCCCGCAGCCAACTTTCCGGTGCCGCGGATCGCCTTAAGGCAGAGCTTGGCCTGTCGGCGATTGCAGCGGGCGAACCGGAGTTCTACCTCTTCCGGAACAACCATGACGGCCGGACTCCTTATGCCCTCAACGGCGTCTCCTACACCATGGACAGGATCACCGATCCCGATGGATCCGTGGGACGGATGCATCGGCAGTTGATCGGCATGAACATCGGTGTGACCGTAGTAAACCGCGAGTTTTCTCCCGGCCAGTTCGAAATCAACCTCAAGCACAATGACGTGGAGGGCGCGGCCGACGCCGCGTTCCTGCTCAAGACCGGGGTCAAGGAACTCGCGGTCATCGAGGGGCTGGAAGCCAACTTCATGGCCAAGCCGCTCAGCGGCGAAGAGGGCAGCAGCCTGCACGTACACATGTCGCTCTGGCAGGAATCCGATAACGTCTTTGCCGCCCCGGACGGAACCTTGAGTCCAACGGCGCTGGCCGCCATCGCCGGTATCCAGCTGCACGCACCGGCGATCATGGCCTTCGCCGCGCCCACGGTCAACTCCTACAAGCGCCTGACGGGGGAAGGCCTCAGCCCCCGCACGAGCAACTGGGGCGAGGACAACCGCTTCACCTTTGTGAGGGTTCCGGCCGAACGCGCCGGGGCTACCCGCTTGGAGCTGCGCGCCGGCGATGCCAGCGCGTCGCCGCACCTGCTGATGGCTGCCATGATTCATGCCGCTTCTGATGGAATACGGCGCCAGCTGGTGCCCGATCCTACCGGCCGCCCTCTGCCGCGGAGCCTGGCCGAGTCCATCGAGGCACTGGAGAAGGATGACGTTATGCGGGGCGGGTTTGGCGACGAGTTCACCTCCATCTACGCCGCACTCAAACGTCGCGAGATCCAGGCCTTTGAATCCAGCGTCACCGACTGGGAATGGAATCTCTACCGTCACCATGTCTGAGCCCGCCCCGAAGGACCCCTGCCGGCCCGTCAACACATCAACAAGGTGATCACTTTGCCAATCTCCAACGCAACCCTGCCCGCCAGGCACCAGCCCTCGGCCGACTTGAACGATATCGGCCGGCTGAACATTAGCTGCCCCGACGAACCGGGTATCGTGGCCAAGGTCGCGGATCTGCTGAGCAGGCATGGCGCCAACATCCTTTCCCTCGGCCAATTCACCACCGGGGCGGATGACGGAACGCTGTACCAGAGAACGGTCTTCCGCCTGCCTGGCCTGGCCGCCCGCCGGGAAAGCCTTGAAGCCGATATCCAAACAGTGCTGGCCGGCCCCTTGAACATGGAGTGGCAGTTAACCGCCGCTGCCAAACGCAAGCGGGTAGCAGTCTTCGCCTCAAAGACCGACCATTGTCTGCTGGATCTGCTCTGGCGCCACCGCCGCGGCGAAATTCCGATGGACATCGTCATGGTGGTTTCCAACCACGCGGACCTCGCCGACCAGGTGCGGCCGTTCGACATCCCCTACTTCCATGTGCCGGTTACCGGCGACAAGAAAGAAGCCGAACACCGGCACCTGGAGCTCCTGCAGGGCAACGTGGATCTGGTGGTCCTCGCCCGCTACATGCAGATCATTTCCGCGGAGTTCCTCGATGAGGTGGGGGTACCCGTCATCAACATCCATCATTCTTTTCTGCCAGCCTTCATCGGCGCCGGCCCCTATCAGAAGGCCAAGGACCGGGGCGTCAAGCTGATAGGAGCGACCGCACACTACGTCACCAGGGATCTCGACGAGGGCCCGATCATTGAACAGGACGTCATCCGCGTTTCCCACCAGGACAGCACTGCCCAGCTCATGCGCTTCGGGGCCGATGTCGAACGAAGCGTGCTCTCACGCGCCGTCACCTGGCACTGTGAAGACCGCGTCATGCGCGACGGCAACACCACAGTGGTTTTCTGAGCATGAACGGAGAACCATCGACGGCAAAACCAATCGCCGCCCGGCTCAATCGAACTGCCGGCGTCCCGGCGGAGCGAAGCGCCGGACCCGCATACCAGCACGGCCCGCGTCTTTAGAGGCCGATTACGTCCGTAGGAGCGGCCCTCACCGGAAGCGGGGAACGATTCCGATTCCGACCCTTGTATTTTTTACAAGTCTACATATACTCTTAAAGTAACCATCATCACTTACCGGAGGTCACACATGACACAGGCAATCCGATTCACTACAGCCGCCGGCGACATCCGGCTCGGACGCCTTGACGGCGAGACCATTGTCGATGCCGGAGCCGCACCGGCTGTCGGCTTCGACGGTTCGGCCGAAGCTTGGAACACGGTCAATACAGCGTCCGGGGCAACGTACCCGCTGCAGGACGTGCAGGTCCTCGCACCCACCAACCCGGGGAAGCTGATTGCCATTGGCCTCAACTACCAAGCACACGTCGAGGAAACCAACCTCAAGCACCCCGAGGCCCCCGTCGTCTTCGCGAAGTTCCCCTCGTCCATCACCGGTCCCTACGACGAGATCGTAATTCCGCGGGAAGAGACCCGGCCGGACTTTGAGGGCGAGGTAGGCATCGTCATCTCCCGGCGCGGATACCGTGTCGCGAAGGAAGACGCTTGGGACTACGTTGGCGGCTTTACGGCCCTCAACGACGTGTCGGGGCGCCGCGCGCAGCTCGAAACGCCCATGAGGCAGTTCACGCTGGGCAAGAGCTTCGACACCTTCACACCCCTCGGCCCGGTCATGACCAGTGTGGATTCGGTGGCGGATAAGGATGCCCTCGACGTCCAGACCGTGATTAACGGTGAAACCATGCAGAAGGGCAACACCCGCGACCTGATCTTCGACATCCCTACCCTGATCGAGTACCTCTCGCGCGGCATGACGCTTGAGCCGGGCGACATCATCGCCACCGGCACCCCGGGCGGTGTCGGCGATGAGCGCAAGCCTCCGCGCTACCTCAGGGACGGCGACGTGGTTGAGGTCACCGTCGCCGGCGTCGGGACCATCAGCAACCCTGTCCGCACCGAGGCCTAATGCCATGAAACTCATCGTCGAAGGAAACAAGGACTACGTCTACGGAGGTAGGTTCACCGGTCCGGTGCAGCTGGAGATGATCCTCGAAGCGGCCAAGGATGGTGATCCGGACATTGCCCGCGTACATTTCAACGACGGTGCAGTGACCAATTGGCATTCCCATCCCGGTGGCCAGCTGCTGTACTTGGTCAGCGGTACCGGGAGAGTGGGAAACAACGACGGCGAACATACCGGCATCGTGCCGGGCACCCTGGTTGAAACCCCGGTCGATGAGAACCACTGGCACGGGGCGGACGAAGGCGCCGACGCGGTCTGGCTGGCAACCACGTGGGGCGTCACCTGCTGGCACGAGCATTCCCCGCTGGAGCATTCCACGCTGGGGGTACGGTGAACGGCGCACCTCCGGTGATCCTGGTCGTGGCGGACCGCAAGTCCGTCACGTCCGGGGCCTGGTCAGACATTCCCAACGATGCACTCCCGCACACTTACATACAGGCTGTGGAGCAGGCGGGGGGAATGCCGCTATTGCTGCCTCCCACCTGGGTCCTGCGGGACAACGCTGAGCGGCTTCTGGATCTGGCCGACGGGGTGTTCCTGGCCGGCGGCCGGGACCTGGACGCCGATCTGTACGGCCGCGAGAACCACCCTTTCAACGACCAGCCGCTGCGGGTTCGCGACGAACTGGAGATTGCGCTGGTACACGGCGCCCGGCGGCGCGGCATGCCTGTTTTGGGTGCCTGCCGCGGCATGCAGGTCCTCAACGTCGCCTTGGGTGGCACCCTCGAACAACACCTGGATGACCGAGTGGACATGACCCCACATCGAAACATCGTCGGCAAGTTCACGTCGCACCAAGTATCGGTGGTTCCGGGAACCCTGCTCGCCGGCGCGTTGGGCTCCGATGCCTTTGACATCGCTTCCCACCACCACCAGGCAGTTGAGTCCCTGGGAGACGGCCTGATCGCCTCAGCATATTTCGATGACGGCGTGGTCGAAGCCATTGAAGCCTCCGGAGACGACTTCGTCCTGGGCGTGCAGTGGCACCCTGAAGAACGCTTGAACCCGCAGGGCCTCAAGCTATTGACCGCCTTCGTCGAAGCCACCGACCGCTACCGACGCCTCAGCCCGCAACCGGCGGTAACGATTCACGGTTAAGCGGCCCCGCGAACCAGGACAAACACCAGCGAAGTTTCGCTGGCCTGCCTCTCGAACTTTAGGACACCCATGACCCAGACAGTTACCCCTGCCGCGAAGAGTCGTTTCGCAGTAACCGACCCAGCCACGGGCCAGGTGCTGGAGACCGTACCCACCGCCTCGGATGAGGAGGTCGTGGCGGCCGTTGCCGCCGCGCACGAAGCCTACCTCCAGTGGCGCACCGTGCCCGCAGCCGAACGTGCCCGCCGCGTCAAGCGCGCCGGTGAACTCTTCGCCGAGAGAACCGACGAACTGGCGGCCATCATCACCAAGGAGATGGGCAAGCGGCTGGCCGAGGCCAAGGGTGAACTTGGGATTGTCGCGGCGATCTTTGACTACTATGGTTCCGAAGGGCCGGCGATGCTGGCTGACCAGGAGTTCGTCCCCCGCAGTGGCGGTCGGGCGCTGGTCAAGAAGCGGCCGGTGGGTGCCCTGCTGGGCATCATGCCCTGGAACTACCCGCTGTACCAAGTGGCGCGTTTCGCGGCGCCGAACCTTATGCTGGGCAATACCCTCCTGATCAAGCACGCCTCCAACTGCCCTCGCTCGGCCCGGGCTATCGAAGAGGTATTGCGGGACGCCGGGCTGCCTTCCGGCGCCTACATCAACCTCTACGCGGCCACAACGCAGACCGAGCTGATCGTCGCCGACGAGCGCATCCAGGGTGTTTCGCTGACCGGTAGCGAACGCGCCGGGGCAGCGGTCGCCGAAATCGCGGGACGGCACCTGAAGAAGGTGGTGCTGGAACTCGGCGGATCGGATCCACTGATCGTCCTGGACAGCGACGACGTGCCTGCCACCGCGCGCAAGGCGTTCCGGGCACGGCTGAGCAACGCGGGCCAGGCCTGCAACTCCCCCAAGCGGATGATCGTCGCGGAAGGAATCTTCGATGACTTTGTCCGCGAGCTCTCAATTCTGGCTGCTGGCCTGGTTCCCGGGGACCCTGCCGACGCCTCCACGGCGATTGCGCCGATGTCTTCGGCGGCAGCAGCGAACGAACTGATCGAACAGATCGCCGATGCGGTTGCGCAAGGAGCCACCTTACACACCGGCGGCCAGCGGCTGGACGGTCCGGGGGCATTCGTGACCCCTGCGGTCCTGACCGGCGTCGTCGACGGCATGCGTGCCTTCCGTGAGGAACTCTTCGGCCCGGCCATTGTGGTCTACCCGGTGCGGGACGAAGACGAAGCCGTCGCTCTGGCCAACGACTCAGCGTATGGGTTGGGGGCATCCATCTTCACCATCGACGAACAGCGTGCGCTGGACCTAGCGGAGCGCTTGGATTGCGGCATGGTCTTCATCAACCAAGCTCCGGATTCCGAACCGGATTTGCCCTTCGGTGGCGTCAAGAAGTCCGGCTTCGGCCGGGAGCTCGGGCCGTGGGGCATGGACGAATTCGCCAACCTGAAGCTGGTGCGCATCTAGCGTCTCAGATCTCACCGCTTGCGGCCTGCGCCTTCCAGCGTCGGTTCATGCCTAACGACGGCGTCCGGTTCCGTTCCCCGCGAACGGCACCGGGCGCCGTCGTTAGTGCAATACTCGAAGCGACCACTCCGCACCCGGGATCTGACAGGACCTATGAAGCCCGACTTGAGCGCCAGCCTCGCCCGCAATGCCCGCCAACTCCGCGAACGAAGGGCCTTGACGTTGAGCCAGCTGTCGGAGCGGTCCGGCATTGCCAAGGCCACGCTGTCGCAGATTGAATCCGGTGCCGGCAATCCCACTCTCAGCACGCTCCGCGATCTCGCCTCGGCCCTGTCCACCGACGTGGACCGGCTGATTTCCTCCGCTGATGGTGATGGCGTGGTTGTGGTGCGAAGCGGCGAGGGTACGGACGTTGGCGACGACGCGGTGGCCGCACTCCTGGTCCACTCCGCCAGCACCGCGGCCGCCAAACTGGAGGTACATCAGTTGACGATCCAGTCTGGCCGAAAAGAAGTCTCGGCGAGCCACGGAGTCGGCTCGCGAGAAATGGCCGTTGTTGTTGCGGGGAGCGTCCGTCTGGGACCCATCGGCGACCAGCACCTGCTGCGCGCCGGCGACTTCGCCACCTACAGGTCGGACGGGCCGCATCTCTGGGAAGCCACGGAGGGCGACGCTATTGTCTGGATCACCTTGGTCCAACCCTCCTGACCCGCTGCTAGCTCTCTGGTTCGCCGCCACCTAGAACATCACAGAAGGCCCTTTCGCTCGCGACTCGCGTTCAGTAGAGTAGTCGAAACGTCTATTTAAACGGAATAGGTATGTGGCAGCGGAGGGCGTCATGGCAGGTATCGACTCATATCTAGAATCACTCACCATCGAAGAACTGGACCAAGATCCCTATCCGGTCTGGAAGCGGCTGCGCCATGAAGCACCACTGGCATGGATTCCCGCTGCCGACTCGTGGTTCATCACCCGCTTCAAGGACGTCGCTGCCGCACTGCGGGGAGACCACGGGTTCGGCGGAGCCACCAACCATCCGACGATGAACCAGGTGTTCGGGCAGCCCAGCATTCTCAACAGCACGGGCCAAGAACATGACGACATCCGCGAGGGCGTAGACAAGACGCTGCAACCCGATCCGGTGATGGCGATGATCGATGACACCGTGCGGCCGGTGGCACGGCACTATCTGCAACAGGTCTCCGGCCGCGGCCGTGCGGAACTGGTGACAGAGTTCTTTGAGCCGGTGAGCGTGGAAGCGCTCCGGCGGGTGATGGGCCTGGACACAGTCGCCGACACGGAGACAATCCGCCGTTGGTTCACACAACTCAATATCGGCGTCTCCAATTTCGGACAGGTCCCCGAACTGTACGCGGTCGCCGACCAGGCCTCGAGCGAATTCGAAGCAGCCGTCAGCCCGCTGCTCGAAGAACTGGCACACAACCCGGACCACTCCATGATCTCGCACATGCTCTGGGCCGGGCGCGAGGGCGGGGCCCCGCGTCCCGCCAGCCAGATCCTGCCCTCGTTGAAGGTCATCCTGCTCGGCGGCATGCAGGAACCCGGCCATGCCGCCGCGAGCTCGCTGCATGGTCTGTTCACCAGGCCGGACCAGTGGCGGATGCTCGTGGAGGACCCGGAAGAGTGGATTCCGCTGGCCGTGCAGGAGGGCCTGCGCTGGATCGCTCCGATCAGCATCACAGACCGGCAGACCACGCGGACAACCACGTTGCACGGCAAGACGCTCCCCGCCGGGATGCCGGTGCAGGTAGTGCTGGCTTCAGCCAACCGGGACGAACGCAACTTTCCGGACCCTGACGTCTTCGACATCAACCGGGCCAACCGTGCCCACCAAGCCTTTGGCGGAGGCGAGCACTTCTGCGCCGGCCACTTCTTTGGCCGCCAGGTGGAACGCATCATGTTCGAAGAACTGCTAAAGGTTATGCCCGACGTTTCCGCTTCCCCCACCGAGGATCCTGAAGTCAACGGATGGGTGTTCCGGGCACCGAAGAAACTTCCGGTGGTCTTCACACCTACCGCCGGTCGGGAGCAGAGCACCATCCGGGAGAGCATCAACGTCGGTGAGCCGAGGCAATCGGGCTTCGCTGAACACGGCGTCGCCGAACTGGTGGTCTCGGCGATGCGACTGGAGGCCGAGGGCGTCCTGTCCATCGAACTGCGCGACCCCGACGGCTCGTCCCTGCCTGACTGGGAGCCTGGGGCGCATATAGATCTCTGGTCTTCTGCGGAGCACTTCTCCAAGTACTCGCTCTGCGCTGACCCGGCGGAGCGCAGCAGCTGGCGGATTGGTGTTGCCCGCGAGGAAACCAGCCGCGGAACGTCCAGGCTTGTGCATGAGTCCCTGCGTCCAGGCATGCGGGTCAGGGTGGGTGCGCCGGTGAACAACTTCACCCTGCAACCGGCCAAGTCCTATCTTTTTATCGCCGGCGGAATTGGCATTACGCCCCTCCTGCCGATGATGGCCGAGGCAGACCGAAACGGCGTCGAATTCACAGTCCTCTATTGCGGGAAGAGCCGGCTGCGGATGCCGTTCCTGGCCGAACTGGAGAAGTACGGAGAGCGCGTACAGCTCTTCGCTGGAGACGAGGGGACCCGGCTGAATCTGGCCACTGCGGTGGCCGAGGCGGTTTCCGCCGAATCCACCATCTACTGCTGCGGACCGGACCGGCTGATGGATCAGGCGCAACGAATCGCCGAGGAGCACGCCGGTGAAGTGCTCTGCGAGCGATTCACCGGCGTCGAAGCGCTACGCGACGGTGACACTCCCTTCACCGTCCGGCTGGGCAGGGACGGGAAGACTGTAACCGTTCCTGCGGACAAGACTGCGCTGCAGGTCCTGGCGGAACAAGGTTTGCAGGTACTTAACTCCTGCCAGGCCGGCAACTGCGGTTCGTGCGAAACACGGATCCTGGTCGGGACGCCGGAGCACCGTGACGTCTATCTGACCAAAGGCCAGAAGGCCCGGAACGACCGGATGATGATCTGCGTATCGCGCGGAGGCGACGAAACGATCGTGCTGGACGTCTAACTCCTTCCTCCGTTTGGCCGGACTACAGCCGCCAAGAGGTTCGGCTGCGGAGCCGTACCTCCTTCGCAAGACGCAGGAAGCCGCAACAGCTGGTGCCATCCGCCGCATCACCGCCCCCCCCTCCTCAAGGTCACGAATTCATTTCATACTAGTAAAAGAGACGTGACTGATGCCATAATGAACGCATTGGGTGTGTGAGCTAGATCCCATTTTGTGGGTCAGATGTTAGACAAGGCGAGTTCCAGCATGCAGAGAGGCATTTCATGGAAGCTCAAGAAGTGACGGAGATCTCCCCTGATGACAACCACGTCGTCATCAGGGGGGTGCAGAAACGCTATGGCGGTGTGGTGGCGCTCGGCGGCGTAGACGTCGTCATTCAACGGGGTGAGATCCATGCACTCGTGGGTGAGAACGGAGCCGGCAAGTCGACCTTGGGCAAAATCATCGCGGGCTCCATCGTCCCTGACGGCGGCAGCGTGACGGTGGACGGTCGTGCGGTGAGATACCGGCGTCCGAGCGAGGCGATCAAAGACGGAATCGCCATGATCGACCAGGAGCTTGCCATCCTCCCTCACCGTTCGGTGGTCGACAACGTTTTCCTTGGTACCGAGCGCTCAAGATTCGGTACCACCAGCCGCCGCGATGCTCTCGTCCGCTACGCGGAGTTGACGGAACGATACGGCTTTCAGGACTTAAACGCGAAAGCACGCGCGGGCGACCTCCGTGTCGCCGATCAGCAAAGAATCGAAATCATGCGTGCGCTCGCTCGTCAGGCGAAGCTCATCGTGATGGATGAACCGACAGCTCCCCTGTCCCGAGTCGAGGCTGAGAACCTGCATACGATCATCCGGGACCTGCGCAACCAAGGAACCACCGTCGTATTCGTTTCCCATTTCCTGGATGAAGTTCTCAGCCTCGCCGACACCACAACAATCCTGAAGGACGGGCTCTGGGTGCGCACCACCCCTGCTAGCACCGAAACCAAAGACACACTCGTTCTCGGAATGCTCGGCCGGTCCATCGAGTCAGTGTTCCCCGAGAAAAAGGAAGCTGGATCTAGGGAAGAAACGGTGCTAAGTGTAACCGGACTCACGCGTGCCGGAGTTATTGAGGATGTGTCATTAGAGATCCGTGCCGGAGAGATTGTTGGGCTCGCCGGGCTTGTGGGCAGCGGTCGTACCGAAACTGCTCGGGCAATCTTCGGCGCCGACGCGATGGACAGTGGCACCATACTGCTCGACGGAGAAAAACTTGCCGCACGTTCGCCCCGCGACGCTATCCGCCGTGGCATCGCGCTTGTCCCGGAGAGCCGAAAGACTCAAGGGCTCCTGATGGGGCGGTCGGTAAGGGAAAACATTTCCCTAACCGCGCTACGGCGGTTCTCGCTCGCCGGGGTAATCAGCCGACGGCGCGAGAGAGCAAAGATCGAAATGCTGATGAAGGAGCTAGGCATCAAAGCTGGGTCACCGGCAGAAGCGGTTTCCACTTTGTCTGGCGGCAATCAGCAAAAAGTTGCATTAGCCAAGTGGCTGGTGCGTTCCCCTCGCCTACTGATCATCGACGAGCCCACTCGGGGCGTCGACATTGGAGCGAAGTCATCCATTTACCAGGTCCTTCAGAACCTCGCTGCCGAGGGGATGGCCATCTTGGTGATCTCAAGCGAACTCGAAGAAATATTGGGCCTCGCCGACCGCACCTACGTTATGAGCCGCGGGCGAATCGTTCGCGAATTCACTGGAGACCTACAGGCGCAAGAGGAGGCTGTTCTGGCCGCGGCCTTCAACAAAGTGGTCTCGGAGGCCAGCAACACGTCCGATGAAGGCGCTCACATAGAGGAGAAAGTGTGACATCCACATCCACATCCACAACACCACCATCGCTAATCGCGGAAGCGACGTCCACTACAACAACTTCGACGGGTGGCACGCCGAAACGGCACAATGCATGGCAACGCCTGCTGGAATTGCTACGCGAATACGGCCTCGTCTTCGCGACCGTCATCCTCTTCATCACCATGGCAGCGACCTCTGATGCGTTTCTCACTACCGGGAATCTGCTCAATATCCTTAACCAAAATGCCGCCGTTGGCATCATCGCCTGTGCGATGACCCTGACCCTGATCGCAGGAGGGTTCGATCTCTCGCTCGGGGCCATTTACGGATTGGCGGCTATAACGGCGGGCCTCGTCATGAATGCGACAGGTTCCGTCGCATTCGGCGTGGTCGCGGCTATTGGGATCGGGCTCCTATTCGGACTTGTCAACGGCTTCATTGTCAACGCGGGTCGCATCAACTTCTTTGTCGCCACTCTGGCCATGTCGCTCATTTACCGCGGTCTCGCCTACGTCATTACTGGCGGATTCATCGTCGTTGTCTCGACCCAGGCGTTCAGCGGGCTTGCCCGCACCCCTGTCTTCCTGGACGTTCGTGCCCCGATACTCATTTTCATCACGTTTGCTCTCGTCTGCGGATTTATCCTCAACTTCACTGTTTTCGGTCGCCATATCTACGCCGTCGGTAGTAATGACCACGCTGCCCGGCTCTCGGGTGTGGCAGTGAACAGGGTGCGCACCATCACCTACGTCATCGGCGGTGGCGCCGCCGCCCTTGCCGGGCTCATCACCATGAGCCGTACCCTCAGTGTTGACGCGCAGTCAGGAGTCGGTCTCGAGTTCGATGCAATCGCGGCCGTGCTTGTCGGCGGCACATCCCTGATGGGTGGATCCGGCGCTATTTGGCGCACTGTCGTTGGAGTAATGCTCTTCGCCCTCATCAACAACGGCTTCAATCTGCTCGGATTCGATCCGCTGTACTCAAAGATCTTCACGGGTGCGGTCATCATCCTCGCGGTGATGCTCGATGTATGGGGCCGACGTAACCGACGCGGCTGATTCGTCTCACTACACCACCCCACCCGATAGGGAGAACTCCCTATCGCGCTGTCCCACAACAAGTAGATAGGAACAACGTGAGAAACAGATCCGTCACGCGCCCCGCGGTACTAGCAGCCGGTGCACTAGCCATAGGCCTGGCAGCCGTCGGTTGCTCGTCCTCATCCGCCGGAAATGCCGATGCCCAGAACACTTCCGCCGGTGACGTTGAACTCGCCTACCTCGTAGGCCATATCTCCGACTTCACGCAGGCACAGCTAGCTGGCATCGAACGTGCGGCCGAGGAGCGGGGTGCGAACGTCACGATCTTCGATGCCGAAGACTCGTCGGCGGAGACCCAGGACAAACTCTGCCAGGATATTATTGCGGCCGGCCGTTATGATTCGCTGGTCATTGATGCCTCGAACGGACAAACTCTTACCGTCTGTGCTGAGGACGCCATCGCTGCAGGCATTCAGGTCGTCTCCGCTTGGACGGCGCTCGGACCTGATCCCAAGAGCACAGAAATTCAGGTCGAGGGGCAGGCCGGCGGCGTTGTGCTGAACCCCGAAGAGTACTACGGGCAGATGTTCGATGTCGTCGTCGATGCCTGCGAGGGAATCGACCCCTGCAAGGTCGTCTCGGTCATCGGCTTCAAGGGCTACACTCCTGAGAACATCCGTGTGGAGTCCTGGGAGCAGCGTGCCAAGGAACATTCGAACATCCATTTCGCGGCATGGGGCGAGGATTCATACGATGCTGCAACGGCTGTAGCCAACGGTGGGGACCTCTTGAGGGCGAACATGGACGCTGATGTTTACACGGGCTCAGGCGACACAACGACCGTTGCCATGATTCCGGTGCTTGAAGAGCTGGGTCTCACCGATCAGGTAAAGCTCATCGGTGACGGGGCGAGTAAGCGAGGCCTCGCAGCAATTGAGTCAGGCGACATGTTCGGCACCATTCCGCTGTTCCCGAACGAGCTCGGATATCAGGCTGCACTCAGGGCTATCGACGCAGCTGAGGGCAAGGAGATCGAGCAGCCCGCACTGAACGTCAACGATATCTTCCCGGAGCTTCCACGCATCATCACCAAGGAAAACGCCAACCTCTTCACCCCGGAATGGTGAGAGCAGAGGCTAGGGCCTGAAACCCATGATGCACCCCAGCCGCCGGCGGATCCCGGCGGCTGGGGTGCACTCACGCTAGGAGTGCTTCGGACTCCTCCAGAACAAACAGGACAAGTAAAGCAAAATCGTTCGAGCGAAGGAGCAGAAGTGACGATCAAGGTTGCAGTGTACGGAGTGGGAACCATGGGCGCGGAGGTCGCGAGAATGCTCTTGGAGCGCGACGTCCGGATCGTAGCAGCGATTGCCCGGAGTCCTCAAAAGGTGGGAAGGGATCTGGGCGAGGTCATTGGTATTGACCGTGAGGTCGGCGTAGTAGTGACTGCCAATGCTGACGAGGCGCTGGCGCAAACTCGCCCCGACGTGGTCGTGCTGACGTTGAACAGCTTCCTGGCAGATCATGCCCCCTATGTGGAGCGTGCCGTCCGCGCTGGTGCCAACGTCATTACGATCGCGGAGGAGGCCACTCACCCCTGGCGCACCACTCCCGGCGAGACTGCAAGGCTCGATGCGCTCGCGAAGGAGCACGGGGTTTCGATTTTCGGAGGTGGCCACGAGGACGCCTTCTGGGTCGGCCTCGGTGTCCAATTGGCCGGTGTCGCGCACCGAATCGACTCGATTCGCTGGGAATCCATTTGGAACCCCGACACCTGCGGTCCCGAGATCCTCGCATCAATGGGGATCGGGAATGAGGCTCCGGCTAGTACAACAACTGTGGACTGGGAGGAGAACATGTCACATCCTCCGTTCGCCCTCCCCGCCCTTGACTCGGTCGCAGACCATCTCGGTCTCCCAGACGCCCCGCGCACGGTGACGACAGAGTACATTCTGGCCGATACCCCGACATGGTCTTGGGCACTTAACCGCAAGATTGAAGTTGACCAAGTCATCGGTCTGCGTGACGTTGTGCGACGCGAACCGGCGAACCCCGGCGAGCCCCTGCTCGAGTTCGGGGTCGCAGGTATCCTTGCGCCGGGGATCCATAATAGCGGCGAGAGCTGGGAAATTAAGGGTATACCGTCGCTGAGCATGCGCACGTCTTTCTCGGAAGGCTCGGCTCAGGTGACCAGCCAAGTGGTGAATCGCTTGAGCGACGTCGTCGCCGCAGCGCCCGGTTGGGTGAAACACTCCGACTTGCCCGCAATCCGGTTCCAGGGCATGTGGCGCGTGTAGGTTCGGACAGTTCGATGGCGGGGTGGGTTGAGAGCAGCCCGCCCCGCCGTTGGTCTTTTATCTACCGGTGCTCAGTGACCCGCCCCCGCCCCCGCCCCTCGGCGCTGGCGGATGGCGGCCCATCCGCCGGCTGCCGCCAGCAGTGCACAGGCGAGCATGCCGACGCCCAGCGATATCTGCAGGTCCGCGCCGCCCAGCCCGACCAACGGCGCAGCAGCGGCGCCGATCAAGTATTCCGCGGCACCGATCACCGCCACTGCGGTACCTGCCGCGCCCGAGACCTCTTCCACTGCCAGTGCGGTGCCGTTGCCGAGGACGAACCCCAAACTGCTAACGATCAGGAAGAACAGCAGCACCGTGGCCGCAAGACCCGCAAGGTCGGTGAACACCATGACGGCGTAAAGCGCCGAGGCGGCCAACATCAGCACCAGTCCCAGCATCATCACGGCCGCCGGCCTGAAGCGGTTGACGAGCTTGGCACTGATCAGGCTGGCAACGGCGAGGCCGCCGGAATTGACGGCAAAAATGACGGAGAACCAGCCCGTGCCCAAGCCGTAGGTCTCCTGCAAAATGAATGGGGAAGCCGCAATGTAGCAAAACATCGCTCCCAACCCGCAACCCACTGCGAGGCAATAGCCGAGGTAAGCACGGTTCAGCAGTACCGTCCGGGTCAGAGAGATCAGCTCAGCCACTCCCCCGGCCCGCCGCTGGTCCTTTGGCAGGCTTTCGTGGATAAACAGCAGCGCCAGGAGCCACAGCAGCACGCTCAGGATGGTCAGGACCCAGAACACTCCACGCCACCCAAGGAGCGGCACCACCGCTCCCCCAGCCAAGGGAGCAAGGATCGGGGCGAGGCCTTGGATGGCCATCATCAGAGAAAACAAGCGTGCGGCTTGGCGTCCCGACGCACGATCGGCCAGCACAGCCCGGGCCAAAACTACCCCTGCAGCGCCAGAGGCCCCTTGCAGGAAGCGGGCGGCGATCAGCGCCTCCACTGTTGGGGCCATAGCGCACAGCGCCGTGGCAAGAGCGCAGAGCGCTGAGCCGGCCAGCAACAATTTACGGCGGCCGAACTGGTCCGACAACGGTCCAATGACCAATTGGCCGCCTGCGAGCCCGATCATAAAGGCCGTCAAGGTCAGCTGCACGGCGAACGGCGGAGCGTTAAGCTCGCCGGCCAGCTCGGGGAACCCGGGAAGGTACATGTCGATGGCCAACTGCGGCACCGCTGACACTGCCGCCAATACCATCACAAGGAATGCCGACGGCGGAACCTTCAGGGACGGGGAATCGGCAGTGGTACTGCCGGACAGCATCGGATCGCCGTCCCGGGCGGGGTGTCCCACGTCGGGAAGCATGGAGTCTCTGGCCATGTCGGGTTTCCTGTTCTGCTCAAAACATGAGGACGACGGCGGTGCCCTCCCCAGGTGGGAAATCCACCAAGAGTGGGCACCGCCGTCGTTAGCCGTTAATCAGGTGTCCGCCCGAAGCGGGGCGCCTACTGGCCAATTGGCTCAACGCTGGCTGATGAAGTTCACGTCATCCGGCGAGATGAATCTATCGCTGGTCCAGCCATTTAGGTCGTATTGATCCATGCACTTTTCCACGAGGGACCGTGCATGATCGAGGGTGCCGTCTTGCTGTGCCGATTCATTGAGCGACAGGTGACACAATTCCGGCTGGCCCCAATAGTTGTGCTCGTACAGTTCGTGCCGGCTGCCAAACTCTGAGCCGATCGAGTCCCACAGCAGTTTCATGGTCTTGGACCGGTCCACAGCCGTCTTGCCGTTGGAGCCGCGCAGGAAGCGATCCAGGTACGGGCGCATTTCAGGAGTCTGGAAGTCCACCGCGTTCGAGTTCAGGTAAATCAGTCCGGAGGCCACCACCGTCTCAATGATTTCGCGGATGCGCCGGTTCATGGACGAGGCCATGGACGCGTAGGCCCAGCCATAAGCCCGGTTGGGGACCAGATCATCGCCCCAGCCCTGGGTGGCGTTCTCGATCATGCCGTCACGCATCGCGTTGACGGCATGGCGGTAGCCGATCACTTCACCCAAGGCAGCCTGCACGCCGCGGAACTGGCCGGCACCTGTGATCTCCAGCGCCTTGCTCAGTGCGCCAACAAAGAAGTCAAGCTTGACGCCGAAGCGGGTGGACGCCTGGAGAACAGCGCGGCCTTCCCAGCCGGACACGGTGTCGAATTCGGCCATCCGTTGCGTATCGTAGATCAGCACGTTCTCCCACGGAATCAGCGCCTGATCGAAGATCAGCACGGCGTCGTTCTCGTCCAGCCGCGAGGAGAGCGGGTAATCGAAGGGGCTGGCTGCCCGGGCCGCCGTTGATTCGTAGGAGGCTCGGGAGAACATCTTCACGCCCTTGCCGTTGGTCGGAGCAATGAAGGTAACGGCGAGGGACTTGTCCTTCAGCGGGGCACCGGCGTGGGAGACGTAGACGTACTGGGTGGTCGGGGAACCGGTGGCAACCACCTTGGCTCCACTGACGATGATGCCCCGGTCAGTTTCCCGTTCCACATGGACGTAAACGTCCTTGACTTCCTCGGCGGGGCGGGAGCGGTCCACCGGCGGATTCACGATGGCGTGGCCGATGTGCAGCACGCGTTCCTGGGTTTCCTTGTACCAGTAGCGGGCATTGTCCGCGAACTCGCCGAAATACTCGGGATTGGCGCCCAGCCCCGTGATCAGCGAGGCTTTGTAGTCCGGGGAGCGGCCCATCCAGCCAAATACAAGTTCCTGCCACGTCCGAATGGCTTCGCGGCTGGCGCGGAGGTCATCCTTGGTGCGGGCATATTTGAAGAACGGATGCGTCAGGCCGCCGTTTCCGGTGTCTGTCGGCGCGGTAGTCAGGTCGCGGGTCTCGGGGTCATGCAGTGCGTCGTACAGCGACGCCAGCGAGCGGGCAGAGTTGCGGAACGCCGGGTGGGTAGTGACGTCGTCAACCCGCTCACCGTAGATCCACACTTCGCGTCCGTCGCGAAGGCTTTCGAGGAACTCGTCGCCCGTCTGCATGCGACCTGTGGTTGCTGCGGCCTCGGGTGCAATACCGGGATTTTCGTTGACTATGGTCACGTGGTGGGTCCTTTCTGGAGGGCGCCGAACTGGCCGGCATGGAAGGTCAGCGGCGCGCCACCGGTGTGGCTGTGGCGGTGCACGTGGCCGATGAACAAAGTGTGGTCTCCGGCCTTGTGGCGGTCCACGATGCTGCAGGACAGGTACCCGACGGCACCGTCAATCATGGCCATGTCGTCCTGCCAAGTGAATTCCGGCAGTGTGTTTCCCGGTTTTCCTGCGAAGTGGGATGCGATGTCCAACTGGTCTTCGCTGAGCACGCTGATGCCGTAGCTCGTGTGGTTGTTGAGATGCCCGTGCATCTTGGTGTGTTCGCCGATCGACACCAGCACCAGGGGCGGGTCGAGGGAGACGGAGACGAATCCGTTGGCCGTCATAGCGTGCACCTCACCGTCCGCACCGACTGTGGTGACGACGACGACTCCGCTGGCAAAGCTTCCCAAGGTCCGGCGGAATTCCATCGGATCAATGGCGGTTTCTTTGATCAATGTTTGCGTACTTTTGTACATACCTGCATGTTAGGCATCTCACAGAGCAAAAAACAAGGCTTTTTGATCTTTTGTTTGGGGAGCCTTGAAAAACGGCCGAACTTCCCCGCCCAGCAGGTGAAAACTTGGGGCGGAGAGAGGGCAGTACTAGCCATTCGCTTGTACATATACTCCCTGACATGCTGCGCCTCGATGCTTCATTCGAAGGACCTATGTACAGTAGGAAGGTGAGCGCATCCCCGACAGTAGGCCGACGCAGGCCCAATGATCCCGCCCGGCGGCAGCGCATCATCGAAGCAGCCGCACGTGTGGTTGCCGAACACGGCGTCGACTCCCTGACGTTCCGTGCTGTCGCGGATGCCGCCAAAGTGCCCTTGGGGTCCACCACGTACTACTTCACGGATAAGGACGATCTGCTGGTCTCCACGATCCGGGTGATCCGTCAGCGCAACGAGAGTTCGTTCCACGAGATTCTCAAGCCCTTGGTTGAGGCACAGGGGCTCGCCCTCGGGTTGGCAGGTCTGATCGAGGAAGTCACCGTCCGCCAGCACCCGCAACTGGTCCTGGAGTACGGGCTGTATCTGAGCACGCTGCACCGGCCTGCCCTGCGCCCGGAGATCCGGGAATGGCGGATGGACCAGGTGGTCGCCCCGTACTGCGACCAGCAGACAGCCTCGCTTCTGGGGTACACGCTTGAAGGCATTCTGCTGCAGTCGGTCATGGAGGATGCCATGTTCTTTGCCTCCGACGTGGAGCCAATACTGCGGCGGATCGTGGATTCTGCGTAGAGGCGCCACCCGGTTCCGCCGGAAGCAGACCGGATGGCGCCGTATCAGCCAGTGCCATTCTTAAATATTTCTTTTGACGCGGTGTCTAGGCTTCTGCGGCCTGCACGGCGGGGTGCCGTGCAGGCCTCATCGAGGACCGGTGCCGGAGTTGTGGCAGTGTTTCTGCCCGAAGGTAGCCCGGTGGGGCAGAGAGGACGTCCACGGCCCGGCTGAGAGCGATGCCGGCTGTGCAAACAACACCAGGAAGCGGACTGATGCGCAGGCAGATGGGGTCGGTCAAAGCGGGGGCGAAAACCGTCGCAGATGCGTATTCCTCCTCCCCCGGTTCAAAAATTTTGCCGATGAGGCGTACCTCGATTTCAGGTCCGCCTGCCGTGGTCAGAGAGGTCGTTTCCGCCGTTCCGCTGACCACTCCAGGCGGAAGAACCTGGTTCAGTGCGGCCACGCTGAGTCTGCTCTCCGAGAATGTTGGTTCCAGCCTGATCGTTTCGGACAGGACATCGGTGCCGACGAGTCCGGCGATCATGTGGGCACACTGCCGGGAAATGACGTCCTGCCCTTCGCCGTTGGCGGCCTGAAACTGTGCGGGGGCAACCCCGATCTGCAGGAACGCCAACAGCTCGGCCCCGAATGCGCCAAAGTCACCGGTGCACTCAACTTCAATGCGGGTCGCACCATGCACTATGCCGCCAAGCATGGCAGGGACCTGCGCCATCACCGCCTCATTGATTCCTGTGCCGACCAGCGTGGCACCGCCGGTCCTGGCGGCAGTGTCCAGTTCAGCCGCGACGGCGGCGTCGAAGTCCCACGGATACATGGCGTCTTCGGAGATGGTGACAACGTTGATGCCTGCCTGCAGACACCGTTTCGCCTCACCCAACAGATCGGTAAGCGCAGTCGTCGTAAAGAACAACGCCACATCGGCCAGGCCCGGCTCGGCCCGAAAATCCGCAGATGCCTCCACCCTAATGCCGCAAGCGCCCATCCCGAGCACCTCGCCTAGGTCTTCCCCCACATGGCTCGAGCGGGTGAAGACGCCAACGATGTCCGCGCCCTCCCTAATCAGCGACCGTGCTGCTTCTGCGCCTACGGCCCCGAGCCCAAAAATCAGGTATCTGGGCATACACATTCTGCTCCCCCTCTCAGTCGATGCTCAGCTGCTCGTACTCCGCCCGCCGCCTGGACCGCATGCGAAGTGCGGTGGCCAAACCGGCGGCGAAGAGGATAAACGGCAGCAACTGCAGAAACACCGTGATGGCCACGGGCGCCTCACCGGCCAGCAGCTCGAAGTTGGTATACGTCTGCACCAGGATCACCACCAGCAAGATTGCGGCCAGTCCTGGGGCCACCAAGGTGTTCCACTTCCGGGTATCCGCCTGTGTCCTGTGGAAGAACCTGATCACCGCGATGCTCGTGATGACAAAGAGGATCATGATGCCGATGGTCCCCACCGCGATATGCCACGGGAAAATCTGGAGCACCGGATCCAGGCCGAGTATTGCCCAAGCGGCCACCGCCGCCACCGTCACCAATGACGTCACCACGGCTGCGACATGCGGGGAGTTGTGCTTCTCGTGCACACTGGCCAGCCGCTTAGGGAACAGGCCGGCAATTCCGAGCGAGTGCATGTACCGAGCTATCACGTTCTGAAGGGACAGCACGCAGGCGAACATCGAAATAACCAGGAAGACCCCCACAATGTCTGCGAATACCTTGCCCACGTAGGCGGCTGACGTCACGAGGAACAGGTCGCCGGGATTGGCTTCCGCGGCGGCCAGGAGACCGCTTGCGCCCCATGCCTGAATCAACGACCATAGCGCGAAGACATAGAACGTGCCGGTGCCGATGACGGCGATGTAGGTTGCGCGCGGGATTACACGGTCAGGGTTCTTCGCTTCGTCCCGGTATATGGCAGTGGCCTCGATACCCATAAACACACTGATGCCGAACATAACGGCCAGTCCCAAGGCGCTCGTGAAAATTGTTTCCGGCGCCAGCCATGAGGTCGCGGAAAGCCCCTCCGGGCCACCGCCGCTGAAGAGCACGGCGAGATTGACCACGATGACCAGGGCGGCTTCGATGACGAGCGCAACGGCCAGGACCTTGGCACTGAGGTCGATGCTTCGGTAGCTGAAGAACGCTGTCAGGGCGATGGCAGCCAGAACGTAACCCCACCATGGAATCTGCGGGGCAGTTCCGCCGCTCCAGTTGCTGACCATATCGCCGAGCACGAAGCCCATATAGGCATAGACGGCTATCTGCACACACACGTACGTCAGCATGGCGACAAAAGCGGCGCCGACACCGGCCGGCCGGCTGATGCCCGCAGACACATAGGAGTAGAAGGCACCTGGCTTTTTCACATGGCGCGTCATGGCAGTGAAACCCACCACGAACAGCAGGATGACAAGCGTACCTACCCCGTAAGCGAAGGCGATGCCGGACCCGTTGGTCAGCAAAAGGTTCACCGAGGAAGCTGCCACCACGGTTAATGGAGCGGCTGCCGCGACCACCATGAAGACGATGGAGGCGGTCCCCAATCTGCCGGATAACCGCCGGTGATCTTGCTGTGATGGGCTTTCGGTCAATTCTTGTGACATCAGGCTATGGCCTCTCATTCCGGACGCTGACGGTGGCCGCGGAGCGCGGCCGGTAGGAACGTTGAAAGAACTGTAGGCAACGAATGGCCCGCACCCTATGTTCATTGGTGACAGAGATCACCAGAGCATCTGTGTTTCATGCACTGTCACTATCGTTTCTTTTACGACCGACCCTTTTTCTGCCGCGACAGCCTCAAGCCTAGGGCCAGCACTGTGGCCTATACATTATAGGAGTATGTGTGTCATCGTAAAAGGAGCGAACTTTTTTGATGTGCGGAGCGCGATTCGCGGCAGAAGGCACAGATATGAACAAAGGAACCAGACTCATGAAGACTGACAACCTCTTGCGCACCGCTTTCACCCCGGTGTACGAAAACGACGTGCAGGAATGGGAGGAGGTGATGGGTTACCGTATGCCCACCGCAGTAGCCGGACTGGAAACCGAATACCATGCACTCCGCAATGCGGTCATCGGTCAGGACTATTCAATGCTCTACAAGTGGTTCGTGGAAGGACCGGACGCGCGCACTGCCGTCGACCGGCTCTTTTCACGCGATGTCCACGCTCTTGACGTCGGACGCATCGCCTACGGCGTGATCGTCGCCGAGGACGGCGGCATGGTGGACGATGTGACCGTCAGCGTGCTGAACGCAGAAACGGTTCTCGTCCAAGGCGGTAACCCCGCCGTGCTGGATGCGCTCAGGGCGGCGGCTCCGGCGGGAACCACTGTCGGCGACCGGCGGAACCTGTTGGCCGTTTTGGCAGTGCAAGGCCCGAACAGCCGTGAGTTGCTCCAGCGGCTGACCGACGTGGACCTGGGCAACGCGGCGTTCCCGTACTACTCGCTGCTCACCGACGTTAAGCTTGCCGGCGTGCCGGCCACGGTCTTCCGGCTCGGATTCACCGCCGAACTCGGCTACGAGGTGATGGTCGGCGCCGAAAATGCGGCCGCACTTTACGAGGCTGTCTTCGCCCAGGGCGATCTTGGGATTACCCCCTTTGCGGGCGGAACCCTCATGGTTGCGCGCATTGAGGCCGGGCTGATGCTGGCTGATGTCGATTACAACGAGGACATCACCCCGTTCGAGTGCCGCCTCGGTTGGACAGTCGATCTTGAGAAAGCCCCGTACCGCGGCCAGGATGCATTGCGTGAGCGTAAAGGCAATGCTCCATTGCGGGTCGTGAGCGTCGTTTCAGATGCACCCGCCCAGTCATTGGACGGAGCGGCATTGATCGCTGATGGACGCGAAATCGGCACGGTCACCATGGCTGTCTCGTCACCGGCCCTCGACGGGACCACGCTTGGCCTTGCCCGTATTGCCAAAGAATTCGCACCTGTTGGAACCCGCCTGAGCGCTTACGTCGACGGTGATGAAGTTGGCGTGGAAGTACGCCCCACCCCTGTATACGACCCGGAACGCCTGCGGGTCAGAAGCTAAGACCCATCCAGTCGGGGCTCATCTCAAGTGGTAGTCAGCCCGGCTACCGGGCCCGACACTTCCAACCGGGATTCAGCGCAGGCCGGATCCTTTTCGGCCTGCGATTATTCCTTGAAGGCTGCGGCGCGGGGGAAGGTGTGCACGATCCACACAGACGAGTCGCCGTTCTCCGCCTGCCAGCGGTGCGTACGATCGGCCGGATAGGTCGCGTAGTCCCCCTCGGCCAAAAGTACCTCGTGGCCGACCGGTCCAAGGCGAATCTTGCCGCTGCGGACGAAAACATGTTCCCTGGCACCGGCACCATGCGAAGCGGACACTTCACCAACGCCGTCCTTGAAAACCTGAGCATGGATTTCCAGTGTGCCGGCCCCGATTATCTGGCTCCGCAGAACATGGCCGAACGAGGCTGCGTCAGAAATGTCCTCACCCTCACCGTCATGGACGACCTCAACAGGCGCCCGCTCCGGCAGCGCAATGAGGTCGGGCACGGACACGTCGAAAGTGCGGGCGATTGCCAGCATGGTATCCAGAGTCGGGTTGGTTTGGCCCCGCTCGACTTTGAACAAGGTTGCCTTTGCCACTCCCGACCGCTCACCTAGTTCCGACAGGGACAGTCCGTGGGTTTCACGCAGACGTCGGACGTTGGCCGCAAGCGCCTCGATGTGCTCGTTCATGCCGTCCATTTCTATTCGCCCTGATGCTCTGCTGAGACCGCTACCGGCCACGGTATTTTATTGGAAGACCGCAGTTCTTATAGTAAACGACGAGTTTGGTATGCCGTCTGCGGCTCCCTCGAGAAAGGCAATTCACCATGACCGATAACACAAGCAACACCGTCGGCTCTACCGAGCTCCGACTCGGCGACCGGGTCGACGTTCACGGGAAGGAACCCACCCGCTACAGCGGATACGTGGAGGACATCATGCCGCAAATGAAAATTCTGTGGGTTCGGGACGAGGGAACTGGAGAACGCAAAATGCTCTCCACCGAGGAGTGCCACATCTCCCGGTCCGAGACCCAGTCCGATCAGCCCCAGCTCGAAGTCGGGCACTAACGGATCAGCCTTGCCCCCCCTGATCTCGAGCCTAATGAAGGTTTTCCTACCATCCTCTGCAAATGGGTCAGGAAGCCGACCGGGTCTCACCCCGACGATGAAGAACACCCACACATGGCTGCCATGACAATCATGACCCTGCCCGCTACCCTATTAAGCCGTCCCGTAAGCCGGTCCCCCACCAGACGCACCCATCGCTGACTAGCAGTCTCGAGGAAGCTGTTTGGACGCCGTCCATATAGATCGACCGGTGAACTGGCCGGTGACGGGGAGTTATGTGACACACTCATTGGCATGGCTGAATTACTTGTTGGTTACGCCAGATGCTCAACCGAGGAGCAGGACCTCACCGCACAGCGCGATGCGTTGACTCTTCTCGGCGTCGATACGGAACGGATCTATGTCGATCACGGACTCACCGGAACCGATAGAAATCGGCCAGGGCTGCGCGAGGCAATGGCGGCCTGCCGTGCTGGTGACACTTTGATCGTGACCAAGCTGGATCGTTTGGCCCGATCCGTTCGAGACGCCCATGACATTGCAGACGATCTGGCAAGTCGGGAAATCAAACTGAACATCGGGGGCTCAGTCCACGATCCGACCGACCCCATGGGAAAGCTTCTATTCAACGTCCTGGCAATGATCGCGGAGTTCGAAACCGACCTCATCCGTTCTCGAACCCGCGAGGGCATGAAAATCGCCAAAGCCAAAGGCCGCCTGCGCGGAAAGCAACCGAAACTGTCGCCCAAGCAGGAAGCTCATCTTTACAAGTTGCACATCGCCGGCGAACACACCATGTATGAACTGGCCGAACTGTTCTCCGTTGGCCGATCCACCGTCTACCGCGCCATCGAAAGAGCAAGACTAAAGACCCCTAATGAGGACGGTGCCTGACGCAGTGCAGGCGACTTCTGACGATGAAGGCACCGCAACTCTGCAGCGGTGCCTTCATCGTGAACGGGTTCTGAAGTAAAACAGGCCTTAGAAGTCCCAGTCCTCGTCTTCGGTGTTGACGGCCTTACCGATCACGTAGGAAGAGCCGGAGCCGGAGAAGAAGTCATGGTTCTCGTCCGCGTTCGGGGACAGTGCCGACAGGATGGCCGGGTTCACGTCCGTCAGGGATGAGGGGAACATAGCCTCGTAGCCCAGGTTCATCAGGGCCTTGTTGGCGTTGTAGTGGAGGAACTTCTTCACGTCCTCCGCCAGACCCACGCCGTCGTACAGATCGTGCGTGTACTGCACTTCGTTTTCGTACAGTTCGTAGAGCAGGTCGAAGGTGTAGTCCTTCAGTTCCTGCCGCTTGGCCTCGTCCACCTTCTCCAGTCCCTTTTGGAACTTGTAGCCGATGTAGTAGCCGTGCACGGCCTCGTCGCGGATGATCAGGCGGATCAGGTCCGCGGTGTTGGTCAGCTTGGCCCGGGACGACCAGTACATCGGCAGGTAGAAGCCGGAGTAGAACAGGAAGGACTCGAGCAGGGTGCTGGCGACCTTGCGCTTGAGCGGGTCATCGCCGGTGTAGTAGTCCACGATGATCTGCGCCTTCTTCTGCAGATTCTCGTTCTCGTTGGACCAGCGGAAGGCCTCGTCGATCTCCTTCGTGGAGCACAGCGTGGAGAAGATCGAGGAGTAGCTCTTGGCGTGCACGGATTCCATGAACGCGATGTTGGTGTACACCGCCTCCTCATGCTGCGTGATGGCATCCGGGATCAGGCTGACGGCGCCGACGGTGCCCTGCACCGTGTCCAGCAGGGTCAGGCCGGTGAAGACCCGCATGGTCATCTCCTGCTCGGCCGGGGTCAGCGTGGCCCAGGACTGCACGTCGTTGGACAGTGGCACCTTCTCCGGCAGCCAGAAGTTGTTGACCAGACGGTTCCAGACCTCCACGTCCTTCTCGTCCTGGATGCGGTTCCAGTTGATCGCCTCAACGTGGTGGAGCAGCTTGACCTTCTCCGTCATTTCTAACCCTCGGATTCCTTTGGTGTGTACTTCAAGTCTAGTTCGCGCGGTGTGGCGCTTAAGCGCCGAAGCCGCACCCTTTTGGGAAAGGGTGCCGCTCGGTGGGCGTACGACGGCGGGCGCGCACCCGCCGTCGTACTTTTCAGTTGCTTTGGGCTACTACAGCATGCAGCTGACGCAACCCTCCACCTCCGTGCCTTCCAGCGCGAGCTGGCGCAGGCGGATGTAGTAGATGGTCTTGATGCCCTTGCGCCACGCGTAGATCTGGGACTTGTTGATGTCCCGGGTGGTGGCGGTGTCCTTGAAGAACAGCGTCAGGGACAGGCCCTGGTCCACGTGCTGCGTTGCCACCGCGTAGGTGTCGATGATCTTCTCGTAGCCGATTTCGTAGGCGTCCTGGTAGTAGTCCAGGTTGTCGTTGGTCAGGTAAGGAGCCGGGTAGTAGACGCGGCCGATCTTGCCTTCCTTGCGGATCTCGATCTTCGACGCCACCGGGTGGATCGAGGACGTGGAGTTGTTGATGTAGGAGATCGAGCCTGTCGGCGGGACAGCCTGCAGGTTCTGGTTGTAGATCCCGTGCTCCATGACCGAGGCCTTCAGCTCACGCCAGTCCTCCTGGGTGGGAATGTGGATGCCGTCGAATAGCGCCTTGACCTTCTCGGTCTGGGGCTCCCAGACCTGGTCCGTGTACTTGTCGAAGAACTCGCCGCTGGCGTACTTGGACTTCTCGAATCCGCCGAATGTCCGGCCGGTCTCCATGGCGATCCGGTTGGACGAACGGATGGCGTGGTAGACCACGGAGTAGAAGTAGATGTTGGTGAAGTCCAGGCCTTCTTCGGAGCCGTAGTGGACCCGTTCCCGGGCCAGGTAGCCGTGCAGGTTCATCTGGCCCAGGCCAATGGCGTGCGACTGGTCATTGCCGTTGGCGATCGACGGCACGGAGCCGATGTTGGACATGTCCGACACCGCGGTCAACGTGCGGATGGCTGTCTCGATCGTCCGGCCGAAGTCCGGCGAGTCCATGGTCTTGGCAATGTTCAGCGAGCCCAGGTTGCAGGAAATGTCCTTGCCGGTCTCGTCGTAGGACAGGTCGTCATGGTACGTGGTCGGCTGCGAAACCTGCAGGATCTCCGAGCAGAGGTTGGACATGATGATCTTGCCGTCGATCGGGTTGGCCCGGTTCACCGTGTCCTCGAACATGATGTACGGGTAACCGGACTCGAACTGGATCTCCGCCAGGGTCTGGAAGAAATCGCGCGCCTTGATCTTGGTCTTCTTGATCCGACTGTCATCCACCATCTCGTAGTACTTCTCGGTCACCGAAATGTCCGAGAAGGGCATGCCGTAGACCTTCTCCACGTCATACGGGGAGAAGAGGTACATGTCCTCGCCCTTCTTGGCGAGTTCGAAGGTGATATCCGGAATTACGACGCCGAGCGAGAGGGTCTTGATCCGGACCTTCTCATCCGCGTTTTCGCGCTTGGTATCCAGGAACCGGTAGATGTCCGGGTGGTGCGCGTGCAGGTAGACGGCACCGGCGCCCTGGCGCGCACCGAGCTGGTTGGCGTAGGAGAAGCTGTCTTCGAGCAGCTTCATCACGGGGATGACACCGGAGGACTGGTTCTCGATCTGCTTGATCGGTGCGCCGACCTCGCGGATGTTGGTCAGGGCAAAGGCGACGCCGCCGCCGCGTTTGGACAGCTGCAGGGCAGAGTTGATGGAGCGGCCGATGGACTCCATGTTGTCTTCGATGCGAAGCAGGAAGCAGGAGACCAGCTCACCGCGCTGCTTCTTGCCGGCGTTGAGGAAGGTCGGCGTGGCCGGCTGGAATCGGCCCTCGATGATTTCGTCCATCATCTGGGTGGCCAGTTGCTCGTCGCCGCGGGCGAGGTGGAGGGCCACCATGCAGACCCGGTCTTCGTAGCGCTCCAGGAAACGCTTGCCGTCAAACGTCTTCAGTGTGTACGAGGTGTAGAACTTGAAGGCACCCAGGAAGGTTTCAAAGCGGAACTTCTTCTTGTACGCGCGGTCCCACAGACCGCGCATGAAGTTCATGGTGTACTGGTCAAGCGTTTCACGCTCGTAGTAGTCATTCTTGACCAGATAGTCCAGCTTCTCCTCAAGGTCGTGGAAGAAGACGGTGTTGTTGTTGACATGCTGGAGGAAGTACTGGTGTGCCGCCTCCCGGTCCGCGTCGAACTGGATCTTGCCGTCCGGACCGTACAGATTCAGCATGGCGTTGAGCTCGTGGTATCCCAGGCCCTTGTAGGCCTCGGGCAGCTCCGGCTTCGAATCCGCTACTGCTTCAACTGTCGTTTCCAAAACTCTTCCAATCCTTGTTTGACACGGGCGACGTCGTCCGCCGTGCCCATGAGCTCGAACCTATATAGGTGTGGCACTTCGCACTTGGCCGCAATCTTGTCAGCGGCCAGGCAATAGGTAGTGCCGAAGTTTGTGTTCCCGGCGCCGATCACTCCCCTGAGCAGTGATCTGTTTTCCTCGTTCTTGAGGAACTTAAGCACTTGCTTCGGAATCGAATTGCGGCCTGATTCCCCACCATAGGTGGGCAGGATCAGAACGTAGGGTTTCCGGGCATAAATTGTTTCGTCCTGGGTGCGCAGCGGGATTCGTGCCGCTTCCACACCCAGCTTCCTGACAAACCGGTGCGTATTTTCCGATGCCGAGGAGAAGTAGACCAGCGACGCGCTGGTCGATGAACCGGGGCCTGCTCCGGAGCCGTACGTTGTGGCTCCTTCGGCCATCAGCGTAGCTGCCATGGAGAGCGCCTCCCGACTTTGTTGGAAATCAGGCCACCGAGGTAGCCGCTGACTGGGCGAGTTCGGCGATCTTGTCCGGACGGAACCCGGACCAGTGGTCCTGCTCGGTGACAACAACGGGAGCCTGCATGTAACCGAGCGAGCGAACGCGCTCAAGCGCAGCCGGATCCTGGGAGAGATCAACGCTCTGGTAGGTGATGCCCTTCTTATCCAGAGCACGGTAGGTTGCGTTGCACTGCACGCATGCTGGCTTCGTGTAAACGGTTACAGTCATGGTCCCTCTCCCTAAAACTTTGGTGACTATTAGTCGCTGTCTCTCGGGGTTCAAGTTGGTCTTTCAGATGATCCTGAGTCTGTCCCTGCCAGCGGTTTCAATCTACTACATCCACTACATCTAGTGCACGCTTCTGGGGCGGACCCCTAGATGATGTATTACAAGTATGTCATTTGTGCGTCCGTCAGTCCACAGGCATTGGGGATAATTCCTGCTCCCCGCCCTTGATTTCGCGCAGTTTTCACTCCCCCGTCCACAAGCTGTGGACAACGATCCCCACAGGCACAAATACTTCGTGTCGCCGATTCTCCGGGCGTGTCGAATAGCGTCGGCCGTCACCTTGGCCAGTGGCCGGTTACACAGATTTGCCCGGTGGAAGCTGCTCCCGCTGCATTTGTTGCCTCCGCCGACACCGGCTCTGCAGGTTCAACTGGTCCTGCTCCCGTGTCCTGCCCCCGCCGGTGCATAAGATGCCATTAATACAACATTCGCCGAGTGTGAGGAATTCCGATGGTCAACCCCGTCCATTTGCGCACACTGCTGGAGGTGACCCGGCGTGGTTCTTTCGCTGCCGCCGCCGTGCAGCTCGGCTACACGGCCTCCGCCGTCTCGCAGCAGATGTCCGCTTTGGAGCGGGAGGCCGGGGTGACCCTTTTTGAGCGTTCAGCACGAAGTGTCCGCCCTACCGAGACCGCATTCGTCATGGCCCGCCATGCGGCGAAGGTCCTGACCGACATCGACGCCCTCCTGGCGGCAACCTCGCGCACCCATGACACCACCGCCCAGGAAGTCCGGCTGGGGATCTTTCCAAGTCTGGCTACGTATGCGTTGCCAAGACTGCTCCGCCTGCCGCAATGGCCAAATCTGGGCATCAATCTGAAAGTTTTCGTGGCGGAACCGGCCCAGACCATCCAGGGCCTGCGCACCGGCGGCGAACTGGATCTGGCGCTGGTGTACCAGGTGGGCCAAGGCGGGCTGGCCTGGCCGCATTCGGTCAACAGGCAATGGCTGGGCGACGATAATTTCCGCGTGGTCCTGCCGGAATCGTGGGGGCTGCAGGCCGGCTCCCAGGTCTCAGCGTCGCAGCTGGCGGAAATGCCGTGGATCATGCATCATCCAGGCACCGCCGATGCCACAGTGATCGAGCGGCTCTTCGCCAGCTGCAACCTCCACCCGCGGGTAGTCGCCTATTGCGACGACTTCAACGCCAGCCTCGAAATGGCAGCCGCCGGTTTCGGCGCGGCCTTGGTGCCGGAGCTGGCCATGCAGCACATGGACAACGGTGTGGTGGTCCTGGATGTGCCGGAAATCCGCCTCGCCCGGAACATTTTTGCCCTGCTCATCAATGAAAAGCAGAATGCCCAGGTCGGCCTGTTCATGGAACAGCTCTCCGATATCCTCCGCGGCCTGAGCATCAGCCCGCGGCGCCGCTGATCAGACGCTGGGGCCGCAATGGAAAAACGCGATGTCCCGGCAGACAGCAGCCGGCCGGGACATCGCGTTTTGAAGGTGTCGAAAAGGGCTATCCGGCCAGGCTATCCACCAGTGATGCGCGCACCGTCCGGGCGGCCTCCACAAGGTTCTCCAGGGACGCCTTAGTTTCCGGGTAGGCGCGGGTCTTCAGACCGCAGTCCGGGTTCACCCACAGCTGCCGCACCGGCACATGTGCGACGGCGGCACGCAGCAGCTCCTGGAGCTCGCCTGCCGACGGAATTCGCGGCGAGTGGATGTCGTAGATACCCGGTCCCACTCCCCTAGCAAAGCCGTGCTGCTCCAGATCCTGGACTACTTCCATCCGGGAGCGGGCCGCCTCGATGCTTGTCACGTCCGCATCCAAGGCATCGATGGCGTCGATGATCTCGCCGAATTCGGAATAGCACAGATGCGTATGGATCTGCGTAGCGGCGGCAACGCCGGAGGTAGCGAGTTTGAAGGAGCCGACAGACCAGCGCAGGTAGTCCGCGTGTTCGCGCCGGCGCAACGGCAGGAGCTCCCGCAACGCCGGCTCATCGACCTGGATGATTTTGGTGCCGGCCTCCTGCAGGTCCGAAATTTCATCCCGCAATGCCAGCGCCACCTGGTTGGCGGTCTCCTCCAGCGGCTGGTCGTCCCGGACGAAGGACCAAGCCAGAATGGTCACCGGTCCGGTCAGCATTCCCTTCACCGGCTTCTCCGTCAGCGACTGTGCGTAGCGCGTCCACGGAACCGTGATGGGTGCCGGCCGGCTGACGTCACCCCAAAGAATGGAGGGGCGGGTGCAGCGGCTGCCGTAGGACTGGACCCAGCCGTGCACCGTGACGTCGAAGCCGTCCAGGTTCTCGGCAAAATACTGCACCATGTCGTTGCGCTCCGGCTCTCCGTGGACCAGCACGTCGAGACCCAGTTCTTCCTGCAGTTCGACAACGCGCTTGATCTCGTCCTTCATGAGCTGCTCGTAGGCACCGGCCGCCAGGTCCCCCTTGAGCGCGCGGGCACGGGCCAGCCGGATGTCGCGGGTCTGCGGGAAGGAACCGATGGTGGTCGTGGGCAATGCGGGCAGCCGGAGTACCTCCTGCTGCACAATCCGACGGCTCTCGAAGTCATCGCGGGTGAAGTCGGCCGGGACCAGTCCCCCGGTCCGGGCGCGCACTGCGCTTTGCCGTACGCCCGGAGACTGCCGGCGGGTTTCCAAGATGGCTGCAGCGGCGGCAACCTCTGCGGCAATCGCTTCCGGCTTGCCTACCCCCCGGGCCAGGGTGCGGACTTCGTCCACCTTCTGGTCCGCGAAGGCGAGCCAGCTGCGCAGGACCGGGTCCAGCTGCTGCTCCTGCTCCGCATCGTGCGGCACATGGAAGAGCGACGTCGATGTCGCAACGGCGAGCCGGTCGACGGACTCCTCCAAACGTCCCAACTTGGCTGCTGCGGCCGCCAAATCTGCCTTCCAGATGTTCTCGCCGTCCACCAGACCCGCAACCAGCACGGTGCTCCCCAACGCCTCCAGCTCCGCCGCGGCGGGGACGGCGCCGTTGACCAGGTCCAGATGGAGGGCATCGACGCCGGAAACCGCCAGCACGGGCAGCAGCCCGTCCAGCGAGCCATAGGACGAGGTCACCAGCAGCCGCGGCCGCTGCGGCGCTTGAAGTTCCGTGGCCAGCGCGGTGTAGGCCAGCCGTACCGCCTCCGCCAGTTCCCCTTCGGACAAGTCCTGGTCGGCCACCAGGGCCGGCTCCTCGAGCTGGACCCATTCGACCCCGGCCGCCGCCAGGGCGCGAAGCACCTCGGCGTAGACCGGCAGCACGTCGGCCAGACGCGACAGCGGCTCGAAGCCTGCGCCGGCGTCGTCTGCCGCTTTGCTTAGCAGCAGGAAGCTCACCGGCCCCACAAGCACCGGCCTGGTGGTGAAACCTGCCTGACGTGCCGCCGTGAAGTTCTCCACGATCCATTCATTGGCGAGTCGGAATGCCGTCTCCGGTCCGAGTTCGGGGACCAGGTAGTGGTAGTTGGTGTCGAACCACTTCGTCATCTCCAGCGGAGCGCGGTCGGCGTCGCCTCGGGCGAGCGTGAAGTAGGCGTCGAGCCCCAGCTTCCCCTCGCCGTCGAACAGGTCGGCGAAGCGGGACGGCACCGCGCCCAGCGTCACGGCGGTGTCCAGGACCTGGTCATAGTAAGAGAACGACGCCGGGACCGCCGACGCCTGGGCGTCCAGACCGAGTTCGGTCAGGTGCGCGTAGCTGTGGTGACGCAGGTCCTGGCAGGTTTGCTCCAGCTCGGCTGCAGTGCTGGCACCGGACCAGAAGTTCTCCAGAGCCTTCTTCAGCTCCCGGCGGGGTCCGATTCTGGGGTAGCCAAGGATGGTGGCAGCGGGGAAAGTATTGTCAGTCATGGGATAAGTCCTTAATTCTGGTGTAGTGCAGAAGATGAGTTGCGGCGGTAGCCCATAGGGCGCCGTCGTGCGTGAGGTTTTACGCCCGGGCCAGCACTTTGTGCCGAACCGGGGCAGTCGGTCGGGGCAGCTGCAGTTTCTCCAGCAGTTGGAGGGCGGATACATGCTCGTTGAAGGTATAGACATGGAGTCCGGGAGCCCCGGCGTCCAAAGCGGCGTTGGCAAGATCGACGGTGGCCTGGATCCCGATGCGCTGACGCGTCGAGTCATCACCGGCGCTGGCCAACCGGTCGCGGACGGCAAGATCCACATCGATGCCGGCCAGCTGGGCAAGCCGGTCGAGCCGGCGCACACTGGTCAGCGGCATGATGCCGGGAATGATCGGGATGCGCACTCCCGCCTGCCGGGCACGCCGCAGCAGCGACGAATAATCGTTGGCGTCAAAGAAGATCTGCGTGATTGCGAAGTCCGCGCCCGAGGACTGCTTGGCCAGCAGCACTTCGACGTCGTGCTCGAAGCTGGGCGATTCGGGATGGCGGCTGGAGTAGGCAGCCACACCGATGGCCACTTTCCCGGCCGCCAGGTGGGCGGTCCGTTGGCGTTCAATCCGCCGGATGAGTTCAACGAGTTGCTGCGCGTACCGCAGTTCTCCCGAGGGACGTCCCGAGCTGCCGGCAGGGGCATCCCCGCGCAGCGCCAAGATACCCCTGACTCCCCTGCTGAGGATCGCCTCGATGGTGTGCGCCAGCCCCACGCCGCTGCTCCCAACACAGGTCAGGTGTGCCAGCGGCCGCAGCCGGGTCTCGTTCTGCAGGCGTTCGAGCAGTTCCAGGGCGGTCCCCCGGTTGGAGCCTCCGGCACCGTACGTGACCGAAACATAGTCAGGGGCAGTGCTTTCGAGTTCGCGGATGGTTCGCCAGAGGGCTTCGTTTGCCTGCGCATTCCTGGGCGGAAAGAGCTCGTAGGACAGGGCGGGATGGTTGGTGATTTCCGCCTCGAGGGGCGGAACCGTGGGGGTTGGCGGTGACATTTGTATCCTTACGGTGAGGTCACACGCGATTGCGGAGAATCCAGGGCGGAAGAACCGCCGGAGGCAACGCAGCACACGTGCTAGTTCGGAAAGGAGCTCAGGAGCCGGCCTGCGTTGCATGCGGCCGCACGCAACGAGGACTCCTGTGCCAAATGTCAGACCCACACCCGGGGCACCCACACCCTCATCGAGAGGGTCGCTGACCTGTTACGGAAGTAACTTGTCCAGAACTCTACGCACGGGCAGCAGAGCCGACAAGCAAACGACCCATGTTGACGGCACGTTTCCGTTCTTGACGGGGCCCGCGGCATATGTGACGGGCGGAGCGTCATCCCAGAGGAAATGTGACGCGCGCCGAAAAGGCCGATAAGCCCGATGGCGATTGCCGGGAAAAAGAAAAGAGCCGCTCGATCTGAGCGGCTCTTTTCATCGGTGGAGCTGAGGGGACTCGAACCCCTGACCCCCTGCATGCCATGCAGGTGCGCTACCAGCTGCGCCACAGCCCCGTTTCCGGTTTCTACCGTGTTGCCCTGCCCGGTTCGTTTCCTCCCCGTGCCGCAGCAACTTGAATATTCTATGCAGAGGATCCATCAGATTCCAAATCGAGCCCGCCCCAACCCCAATTCCCGCAAAGCCGCGCCATTCCGCGGCTTTCGGTTCCCATCGAGCAATGGAACCGCAGCGAGAGCGTTCAAGTTTGATCTAAATCACATTGCTGTCATTTGCCGGGACTCCTCCCCTAGTTCCAAGAACAGCGAAGCTCAAACCAGGGCTTTCGTGGATTCGTCAACTGACAGACGTTGAAGCCTTTGCGGCAGCACTGATGACAGCGTCAAGGAAGCCCGGGAAAACTTCGTTCATGTCGTCGCGTCGCAGGACGTTCAGGCGCGAGGTTCCCGCGTAGTACTGGTGGATGACACCTGCCTGGCGAAGAGCCGTGAAGTGGTGCGTCGCCGTGGACGGGTGGACAGGCAGAATGAATGCGCCGCAGCTGATATCCGTCCGCGCGGCAGCGAGTTGGGCGACGATAGCCAGCCTGATCGGGTCGGCGATGGCGTTCAACACCCGCAAGAAATCGAAGTCGGCCACGTCGGGCTCGTCGGCTATCTCCCGCCCTCGGACCATGTCCTGCCTCTCCTGCACATTTTCTGACATTTTTTCCGGCACGATCCTGCCGGATCATGCCGCGCCGGTCCGAGACCAGACTGAGCCCGGCGCACACCGCCTACCCTTGCTGCCCCTCAGGATATCCCGAAGCCCCGCCACCGACACAGCGGGCTACTTTGAGGTCAGTCTAATTTGATGTTGATCAAACTAGGGGCGTAGTGTGTCCCGAAAGGAGTCCTGCCGGCAGATCGCTGCGGGTTCCGCACCTCCCCACCACACAAAGGAACGATAAAGCATGCGTGCATGGACACTTGATGAATTCGGGCTGGAAAACCTCAATCTCCGCGAGGTACCGACGCCGACACCGGGACCGCACGAGTTGTTGGTGAAGGTGTCCGCCGTTTCGCTGAACTACCGCGACAAAGCCCTGGTGGACGGGATCTACGCGCCCGAGAAAATGCCAAAGGGGCTCATCCCGGTAGCCGACTCAGCAGGAGTTGTAGCCGCTGTCGGCGAGAGCGTGACCAAATACCGTGTTGGCGATCGCGTGACCTCCCACTTCTACTCCACCTGGCACGACGGGCCCTGGATCCCGCGATATGCCGACTTCCAGATGGGCGGGCCCCTCAACGGTGGCTTGGCCGAATACCAGATCCTCGGTGAAGACAATGTAGTCCCCACTCCCCGCAATATGAGCGACGTTGAAGCATCGACCTTGCCGATCGCGGCCCTGACGCCCTGGTTCGCCCTGCGCGAGTACCGAGGGCTGAAGGCGGGCGACTCCGTCCTGATCCAAGGCACCGGCGGCGTCTCGATCTTCGCCATCCAACTCGCCTCAGCACTCGGCGCCCGCGTGATCGTAACCTCCAGCAGCGACGAGAAACTCCGCCGCGCCCGCGAGCTCGGCGCGACCGACACCATCAACTACCGCACCACCCCCGACTGGGCCGGCGCCGTTCTGGAAATGACCGACGGCGAGGGCGTGGACGTGGTGCTCGATGTGGTGGGAGGCGACGGGCTCGGTGACTCCGTCCGGGCCGCGAAGGGAAACGGTCTGGTTGCGATCATCGGATTCCTCGACGGCCAGACGACGAAACTCGACCTCATGGACGTCATCTGGCACCAGACCCATATCCAGGGGATCGCCGTCGGTCACCTGCGCTCTTTCCACGACCTCGTCGCCTTCCTCGACGAGCACACCATCCAGCCGGTGGTGGACAGCGTTTTCACCTTCGAAGAGGCACCCCGCGCTTACGAGAAACTGGCCGAGGGCGCTTTCGGGAAGATTGTCATCAACATCAACTGACACACCACAGCAGTCGGCAGCCCAAAAACCGTTGTCAAGACGGATCGCTTGGCGTTGCAAAAATCCCCGGACTACCGATAACGGTATCCGGGGATTCAGCTCAAAGCCTGAAGCTTCGAGCGTTACTCAATCACTCGCCGTCGGACGCTGTTACCGGCGCTTCGTCGAGCTGCAGGTCGATCGGCGGGCAGTCCTTCCACAGTCGCTCCAAGGCGTAGAATACCCTGTCTTCCTCGTGCTGGACGTGGATGACAACCGTGGCGTAGTCGAGCAGCACCCAGCGTCCTTCGGACCGGCCTTCGCGGCGGACCGGTTTCAAATCATGCTTGTGCAACTCTTCTTCGATGCCGTCAACGATCGCGTTGACCTGGCGCTCGTTGGAGGCCGAAGCAATCACAAAAACGTCAGTGATGGCCAGACGCTCGCTGACGTCGAGGGCGATGATGTCCTGGCCGATTTTGTCGGAGGCAGCCTTGGCAGCCATCCGCGCAATGGAAATCGAATTTTCTGAGGCTGCCATAGGGCTCCTTTTTGGTTAGGTACTAGTGGAACTAATTGCTGAGACCGACGATCATCATAATCAGTCCGGTGATAAAGGCTGCTCCGCCGAGCACCAAAGCCGCGATGACAGCAATCCTGGCGCTGTTGGCCTGGCCAGCGGTCCGTGCGTCCAGCGGGTCCAGGCCATGAGCGCTCCTGGCACTGAGCGGTTCCACTTTCCTGCCGCGCCCATCGGCGACGGCTTCGGCCTGGGCCAGGAGCCTGGACCTGGCCGGCGCTGCCGGTGCGGCCGGCCTCGTACCCGGTTCCGCTGGTCGAGAGCCGGACGTTGACGGTTTTTGTCCCGGTGTCGAGGGCAAGGACTTGGACTTGGCGGAACTGTTCGGGACAGGGCCGCTGTTGCCCACGGACTTTCCTGCCGGGGATGGCTTGTCCGCCGGCGCGGGTCTTTCTGCGGGTTCGGGCTTCCGCTGGGGTCCCTCCGCCCGCTTCGGCGCCAGCGGCTGGGCCGGTCCAACTGGCCGCACCGGAACGCCTGTCCGAGAGTCTGCGGCCCGCTCCGGCGCATTGCTCACCAGCGGAACGTTGGACGTCGGGGACGGACGCAGAACATGCTTATCGCTGCCGGGCAGACGCACGAATTCCATCGGAGCCGAGGCGATATCACCAGGCCCTGCTGTCTGCCGCCGCTGCTGGTTCTCCTGGCTCAACCGCTTTTTGTCCGCGGCCCGGCGGTTCAGCACCGCCGCACGCTCGGCCAGGGCCTTCTGCTGGGCAAGGATATCCAGATCCACGGTTCTGGGATCCTGGTCCTTGCGCGCCTCCATCATGGAGGCGAGGTTCTTGGCCTGGCCCATCAGCAGTTCCCTGGCCACCAGAGCCTGCTCCACCGTCATTTTTCCGGCGTCGACGGCTTCAGCGGCAGCGTCCGGCAGCGCCTCTTCATCAGCTGTCTGGGGCTCCGCTGCACCGGCGGCTGCGCCAGTGCTACGGCGTCGGCGCTCCCGGCGGCCGCCCTCAATGGGAGGCCGGTTGGGACGGTACTGCGCATCGGTCTGCGGCGCTGGAAGGGGACGGTCCTTTGCCGGCGCCTCCCCCGCTACTGCGGAGGTAGGCATGACGGGCCGGCCCGTGGGGGCGGCTACCGGCGGGCGGGGCGACCCCTCGGTCTGCGGGCCTTGTTCCCGCTCCAGTTGCTGCCGCCTCAGTTGGCGCCGGGTGGGTTGTGCCTGCGCGGCAGGCACAACGGGTATCGCCTCCGTCAGGGCACGGTAGGCTCGGTGCGCTTCACGTTCCCGGGCACGGGCTTGGGAAGACCGCTCGGTACCTTCGGACGGGCCCGACGGCGGCGTTATATCGCCCGCAGCTCCTGCCGGCGTACCACCGCCGTCCGGATTCCCGCCGGGCCCACGCTGCAACCGGGCTTCTCTCCGGCTGCGCGGCGTCTGCGATTCCTTACTCATTGATAACTTTTCACCCAGAATGTGGAGGTATGTACGGCTAGTTTGTTGCGGGGAACCGATCAGCCGGTTCCAGTGCCCGGTAGAGACCGTATTTGGCAATGTACTGTACTACGCCGTCCGGAACGAGGTACCAGACGGGTTGGTCTTCGGCCACCCGGTCCCGGCAGTCGGTCGAGGAGATGGCCATGGCCGGGACCTCGAGGAGGCTGACGTCCTTACGCCCCAGATCGTGCAGCACGTGGCCCGGACGCGTGACTCCGACGAAGTGTGCCAGTGACCACAGTTCATCGATGTCCTTCCACGACATGATCTGGGCCAGCGCGTCCGCACCGGTGATGAAGTACAGCTCAGCTTCCGGACGGGCGGCCCGCAGATCACGCAGCGTATCGATCGTGTAGGTCAACCCCGGACGGTCAATGTCCACCCTGCTCACCGTGAACCGCGGGTTCGAAGCGGTGGCAATCACTGTCATCAGATAACGATGCTCCGCGGGTGAAACAGACCGGGACGATTTCTGCCAGGGATGGCCCGTGGGGACAAAGACTACTTCGTCCAGATCGAAAACCGCCGCCACCTCACTGGCCGCGACCAAGTGACCGTGGTGGATCGGATCGAACGTGCCGCCCATGACCCCCAGCCGGAATTTGCGGCCGGAGGCTGTGCTGCCAGGCAGCGTAGCCGCTGTTCCGGTTGAGGGGAAAGCCATAGGCACTTTAGCGCTGGGCTTGGCCGTGATCGTGCTTGTTCGGGTGCTGGCGGTGCGGATCCGCATGTTCCTCGACGGCGGAGTGGCGGTGGCCGACACTGGTAAAGGCGACGGTGGAGAACATCATGATCAGGAAGACCACGAAGATTCCGCCGCCGATGACGACCGGCGACACCGGAAGTTCAACGTGAGCCTCGCTGGCCACCAGCGCGGCGCCGAATACCTGAGTCAGCATATTTTCTCCCTTGGGAATGGTGGACCGCCTGGGCAGGCGGAAGTTCAGTTCTGTCTAATGGTACGCGTTCGCGCGGCGGAACACCCACCGGCTCGCGTTGGAGCGGCGGGCGGGGCCGGTGGCCGCCGGGTGTTTAGTCCCGGACCTGGCCTTCGCCCTGCACAATCCACTTGGTGGTGGTCAGTTCCCGCAGGCCCATGGGGCCACGGGCATGCATCTTCTGGGTGGAGATGCCTACCTCGGCGCCCAAGCCCAGCTCGCCGCCGTCGGTAAACCGGGTGGAGGCGTTGACGATCACCGCAGCGGAATCAATCTCTGCAACGAAACGGTCGGCGTTACCAAGATCATTGGTGATGATGGCCTCGGTGTGTCCGGTGGTCCATCTGCGGATGTGGTCCAGCGCGTCGTCCATCGAGTCCACCATGGCGACGGCGAGGTCCAGATCCATGTATTCACGGCCCCAGTCTTCATCCGTTGCCCGCTCCACCTGGATTCCGTCCGGCACGATCGCGGCTACACGGTCATCGACGTGGAGCCGGACACCGGCCCCCGCGAGCGAGCGGAGCACGTCCGGCCCCGCCCCAGCTCCGGAATGCAGGAGCAAGGTCTCTACGGTATTGCACACCGAGGGCCGCTGGGTCTTGGCATTAAGCAGGATCTCCACGGCCATTTCGGTGTCTGCGGATTCGTCCACGTAAATGTGCACGTTGCCTTCGCCGGTTTCGATCACGGGCACCTTGGCCGTGTTCAGCACGGTCTGGATCAGGTCGCGGCCGCCGCGGGGAATGAGCACATCCACCTTGCCGTGGGCCTGCATCAGCGCGTTCGCACCCTCGCGGCCGTACTCATCAACGCTCAGCACCGCATCCGAGGGCAGGCCCACCCTGTCCAGCGAATCGCGGATGATCCCCAGCAAGGCCACGTTCGTCTCGGCGGCCGCGCTACCGCCCCGCAGGATGACGGCGTTGCCGCTCTTGAGCGCCAGGCCGGCGATGTCCACGGTGACATTGGGACGCGCTTCGTAGATGGCAGCAACCACACCCATGGGCACATGGACCTGCCGCAGCCGCAGACCATTGGGCAGCGTCTGCCCGCGCATCACGGTACCGACGGGATCCGGCAGGCCGGCCAGGCTGTGCAGCGCCGCCGCAAGCGAGTCGATGCGGGCAGGATCCAGCTTCAGGCGGTCCAGCATCGCCGTGCTCGTGCCGTTATTCCGGCCTTCCTCGACGTCCAGCCGGTTCGCATGCAGCACAATGTCGCGCTTGGCCACCAGCTGCTCGGCGATCTCTACCAGCGCCCGGTCCTTCCACGCCCGGTTGGCACGGGCCATCCGCCGTGAAGCCGCGCGCGAGCGTTCGGCAATACTATGGACGGCGGCAGTGACATTCGGCTGCTCTGCAGCGGACTGCTCGGTAACGGCCGGGATCTGGGAGTCAGCTGTCTGGGTCATAGTCCGATTTTAGCTGTTATAGTCCTTGACCGTTTTCGCGTTACGTAGCCTGCGGTCCTACAGGACCACGAGGTCGTCCACGTGGATGACCTCGCGCTCGTACTGGCGCCCGAGACTCGCCCCCAGCTCTTTGGTGGAGCGGCCCAGCATCCGGGGCAGCTCGTAGGAGGAGAAGTTCACAAGTCCGCGGGCGACGATACGCCCGGCCGAGTCGGCCACTTCCACCGGGTCTCCCGGTTCGAAGGTGCCCTTAACCGACGTGATGCCAGCCGGCAGCAGCGAGCGGTGGCGTTCGCGCACGGCCTGCACGGCGCCGTCGTCGATTGTCAGGCGGCCCTGGATGGAGGCCAGGTGTGCCAGCCAGAGCAGCCGCACCGGGCGGCGCGTGCCGTTGGTGCTGAACCACGTGCCCACGTCCTCGCCCGCCAGTGCCGCGGCGGCATTGGCCGTTGCCGTCACCAGCGCGGGAATGCCGGACTCGGTAGCCATGGCGGCGGCCTCGACCTTGGTCACCATTCCCCCGGTGCCCACGCCGGCCTTGCCCGTGCGGCCGATGCTGACCCCGTCCAGGTCGGCGGGCCCGGAAACGTGCGCAATGCGCTTGGCCCCTGCCTTCGGCGGCCCGTCATAGAGGGCATCGACGTCGGAAAGCAGGACCAGCGCATCGGCCTTGACCAGGTGGGCCACCAGCGCCGCCAAGCGGTCATTGTCGCCGAACCGGATTTCATGCGTGGCCACGGTGTCGTTCTCGTTAACCACCGGAACGACGCCGAGGTGCAGCAACCGGTTCAGCGCCCGATAGGCGTTGGCATAGTGTTGGCGGCGCATCAGGTCTTCGGCGGTCAGCAGCACTTGGCTGACTGCCACGCCGTGGGCGCCGAAGGCCTGAGTATAGCGGGCCATCAACAACCCTTGGCCCACGCTGGCAGCCGCCTGCTGGGTGGCCAGGTCACGGGGACGGCGCCCCAGACCCAGCGGAGCCAGTCCGGCCGCGATGGCACCTGAGGAAACCAAGATCAGCTCCGTGCCGGTGTTGCGGCGCGCGGCCAGCACGTCCACCAGGGACAGCAACGCGTCCTCGGAGATACCCCCGGCCACGGAGGTCAGCGACGATGAGCCGACCTTAACTACTACCCTGCCGGCGGTCCGCAGCAGTGTACGGTCCGCCGGTTGAGCGCTAGCTTTCATCGTCTTCTTCCGATGCCCCGCTTCCGGCGTGGTGCTTGTAATTGACTGATTCGGTCCAGATGCCGGCCTTGCGCTCGGCTTCCAGCTCCGCGCGTGCCGCGGCCCTGGCATCCTTGCGCTCCTGCTGTTCCTGGCGCTTCTGGCTGCGCGTGGGACGGCCGCTGAAGTCGTCCAGCCGGATATCGGTCCCGCGCGGTGCGCCGGCCAGCAGCTCGGCGCCGCCCATCATGGTCGGCTCCCAGTCGAAGACAACGGCGTCGTCTTCGCCGATGACCACGGTGGAACCCGGCACGGCGCCGGCTTTGAAGAGTTTGTCCTCGACACCCAGTTTGGCCAGGCGGTCCGAGAGGTAACCCACGGCCTCGTCGTTGTTGAAGTCGGTCTGCTTGACCCAGCGCTCCGGCTTCTCGCCGAGCACACGGTACAACGGCTCGAGGTTCTTTTCTTCCTTGCGGATGATGAACCCGGCCTCGTTGACGGCCCTGGGCCGCAGGACAACCTTGACCGGTGCCGGCGCGGCTGCCGCCTCCTGGCGTGCCGCGGCGACGATGTCCGCCATAGCGAAGCTCAGCTGGCGCAGTCCTTCGTGGCTGACCGCAGAGATTTCGAAGACTTTGTAGCCGCGCTTCTCCAGTTCGGGCCGGACGAATTCCGCCATGTCCTTGCCGTCGGGCACATCCACCTTGTTCAGCGCCACCAGGCGGGGACGCTCGTTCAAGGGCACGACGGCGCCGTCGGCACCGGCGTAGCTGAGGTCGACGGCGTAGGCAGCCAGTTCCGCCTCGATGGTCTCCAGATCGGAGATCGGGTCGCGGTCGGCTTCCAGGCTGGCGCAGTCGAGAACATGCACCAGGGCCGCGCACCGCTCCACGTGGCGCAGGAATTCGTGGCCCAGGCCCTTGCCTTCGCTGGCACCGGGGATCAGTCCGGGCACATCGGCGACGGTGAAACGCACCTCGCCGGCCTGGACTACGCCCAGATTGGGCACCAATGTGGTGAAGGGATAGTCGGCGATCTTCGGCCGCGCGGCACTCAGGGCCGCAATCAGGCTCGACTTACCGGCCGAGGGGAAGCCCACCAGCGCGATATCCGCCACGGTCTTCAGCTCCAGGACGATGTCCCGCTCGTCGCCGGGTACACCCAGCAGGGCAAAGCCGGGGGCCTTGCGCTTCTGGGAGGACAAAGACGCATTGCCCAGCCCGCCCTGGCCACCGGCCGCCGCCACATACTCGGCGCCCTCGCCGATGAGGTCGGCCAGCACTTCGCCGTCCTTGGTCTTGACCACGGTGCCGTCCGGGACAGGCAGGATCAGCGTTTCGCCGTTGCTGCCATGGCGCAGATCACCCTTGCCGAAGTCGCCGTTGCTGGCGTGCCGGTGCGGTGCGTGGTGGTAGGACAGCAGGGTGGTGGTCTGCGAGTCGACCCGCAGGATGACGTCGCCGCCGTTGCCACCGTTACCGCCGTCCGGACCGCCCAGCGGCTTGAACTTTTCACGCTTGACGGAAACACAGCCGTGGCCCCCGGTTCCACCGGATACATGCAATACAACCCGGTCAACGAAAGTTGCCACGTTTATCTCCTTTTACTTCAGGTGATCCCGGTTCGCACCGGATGTGCCCATCAGTGATTCTAGTCTGGTTAAACACCAGTGAGGCGGACCCGCGGCCCGCCTCACTGGAAAGCTGAATTACTGCCGAAAATTACTCGGCAGCTGCTGCAGCAACGATGTTCACAACGCGGCGTCCGCGGCGAGTACCAAACTCAACCGCACCGGCCTCGAGGGCGAACAGGGTGTCGTCGCCGCCACGGCCGACGTTGGCGCCCGGGTGGAAGTGGGTGCCGCGCTGGCGGACGATGATCTCACCAGCGGAAACAACCTGGCCGCCGAAGCGCTTTACGCCCAAGAACTGAGCGTTGGAATCGCGACCGTTGCGAGTAGAGCTCGCACCTTTCTTATGTGCCATTTGCTATGCCTACCTTTTTTGTCTATGGAAACTGCTGGAAGCCTGCCGACCGCAATTACGCGATGGAGGTGACCTTGACCTTGGTCAGTTCTGAACGGTGACCCTGGCGCTTCTTGTAGCCGGTCTTGTTCTTGAACTTCTGGATGACAATCTTCGGCCCGCGAAGATTCTCAATGATCTCTGCAGTGACCTTGACCTTGGCCAGCTCATCAGCTGCAGAGGTAACCTTGTCGCCATCGACCAGGAGCAGCGCGGGCAGCTCGAAGGTGCTACCGGCTCCACCGGGGACGCGGTCAAGGGTTACGAGGTCTCCGACGGAAACCTTTTCTTGGCGGCCGCCTGCGCGGACAATCGCGTACACCACTTGGGAACTCACTTCTCTCGACGTTTAATACAGTTATGCGCTTTGAATACAGGCGGTAAAAGGATGCCTGCCAGCACTGTGCAGTGACGCCTACGGGATTTACCCTTCGAAGGCGTTCGCACCGAAGATCAAGATTACGCTATTTCCGCTATTTCCTGCAAATGGCGCCCGGGCGGCGTGCCGCGGAACTGCACTGTTAGCTCGCCCACACCGGCCGTGGCTCAAGCATAGAGCCTTGGCGCATCGAAAAAGTGGAGCTCGTAGCGGGCCGAATGCTCGAAGGCGGCCATCATCCGTTCGCGCTCCTGCTCCGGCATCTGCTGGGCAGCCGCGTCCATGATTGCCACGGCCTGCCGGGTGGCCTCCGCGAAATCGTCGTCCGCATAGGTCTCGATCCACGCGCCGTACGGGTGGCCGGAGGCTCCTGCGGACATGTACCGGCCATACAGTTCGCTGCCGACGTGCGCATACAGCCAGTAGCACGGCACCACGGCGGCCACCAGCTCGGCGTAGCTCCCCGCAGCGCTGACGGCAAGCAGATGGTCCACGTAGGCCTTGGTGACCGGTCCTTGTGCCGGCGCGATGTTGCGCCCGGCGAGCCATTCGCGGTGCAGCTGCGCCTCGACTTCAAGGCAGTTGTGTGCGCCCTTGGCCCAGAACAGCTGTTCCTGCTCGGTGGGCGCCAGCGCGCTGGCACGGGCCAGTGCCCGCGAGTAGCCATTAAGGTAGCGCGCGTCCTGGGCCAGGTAGTAACCGAACTGCGATTCGCTGAGGGTTCCTGCCGCGAGCGACCGCACAAAATCCAGTTCCATGATCTCCGCCCGGATGTCTGCGGTGCGTTCCCAGGCTTCCCTGCTGAACCGGTCCGCCGGACGCGGCGTGTGCTGGTGGAAATGGTGGATGGGCCCGCTGCCCTTCCCGACCTCTAGCTCGTCCGCGCGCACCAGCGCGCCGAACAGCCACTCCTTCACCTCTTTGAGCGACTCCGTCCAGTCCCCCGTCCGTGCCTGCACCGTAGCCATCGCCGCCGAGAGCGAGCAGCCGGTCCCATGCGTGTTTTTCGTCCGCACCCGGCCTGAGCGGAATTCAACCACCTCGCCCGCCAGCCGCCCGTTCACATCCACCAGCGCATCGGGGCAGTCCTCCGCGGGCAGGTGTCCGCCCTTGACCAGAACCATGACGCCATGCCGGCGGGAGAGCTCCCGCCCCTGCGCCAGCGCCTCCTGCCAGTCGGCGGCGGTCTCGGCACCGAGCAGCACCGCCAGCTCCGGCAGGTTCGGCGTCACGAGGTGGGCTTGGTTGAGCAAGCCGCGCAGCGCCTCCTCCGCTTCCGCTGCCAGCAGTCGGTCGCCGCTGGTGGCCACCATCACCGGGTCCAGAACAACGACGGCGGGGCTCACCTCAGCGAGCCAGCGGCCTACCGTTCCAATCACCTCGCTGTCACCAAGCATGCCGATCTTCACCGCATCGATGCAGACGTCGTCGCTGACCGCGGCCAGCTGCTCGGCGAGGAAAGTTGGCGGCGGTGCATGGACGGAGCGGACACCCTGGGTGTTCTGGGCTACCAGTGCGGTCACTGCGGCCATACCGTAGCCGCCGTTCGCTGCGATGCTCTTCAGGTCTGCCTGGATCCCGGCGCCGCCGGTCGGATCGGTCCCCGCAATGCTTAAAACCCTGGGGGTAGTTCGAATGGTCATGGCTGCTCCGTTGCTGCTCAGGGCGGAACGTGCACGGCAGAATTCCACAGCTGGCCAGCCAGTGGCCCGAAGACTGCAGCGACATCCCTCCGCCAGTCCTAACTGGTTCAGGTTCAACGGGTCTCAAATCTCAGCCGGCTAGTCGCCGGCACCCCGTGTCACTGCTGCCAGCCTAATGCATCAGGGGCGGTCCTTTCGACATGAAAGGACCGCCCCTGATTCATTAGCAGGAATTGCTCAGTGCTGGATCAGAGTTCCGACGCAGGAACTCCGACTCCCAGAATCACCGGCTGCACCGGAGTCTTCTTCTCAGCCTCCGGCTTAGCCGCCGCTTCATCACGGTCCGCCGACGCATCGGCGCCGCCCGATCCGGAGACCGGCCGAACCTCCGGGGCAGCCTTCGCGGACTGCTCCATGCCGTCCCGCTGCTCAATGGGTGCCTGATTCGCGGCTCCCTGGGGACTGCTTGCGGCACGACGACGGCGGCCGCGGCGCTCCGGCGGCGCCGCCGCCTCAGGCTTTGCCTCCGGTTCCGGCTCTGGTTTCGTGACGATCTCCGGACTTACCTTGTTGAAGGCATCCGTCAGGCTCGCCAGAGTCAGGGCCGGCTCCTCACTGGCCGCCACCGGACTGTGCTCGGCACGGGGCAGCACAACCTTTTCGCCGTTGATGGTCAAGACCGGAGCCTCGGGGGCGGCGTCCGGTTCTGCCTTGCGCGCAGCCGGTTCTGACTTGAGCGCAGCCTCGTGTTCCTCTGCCTCGTGGGCTGCGTGGGTCGCCGCGGCGATGGACGCCAGTGCGGCACGGGCCGCCTGCGCCTTGGCTTGCCGCTCGGCGTCGTCCTCATGCTCCGGTTCTACAACCGCGTCGGGAGCGGAGGGCGCACTGCCCTGGTTGTTCTGGCTCTTGCTCCGGCGCTTTTCGCTTCGGGACGGCTTCTCCGGCCGCCCCGGCTTTTCGGCGCGGACAAGGTGCTGATGATGCTCGGCAGCAACCGCGGCACGGCGGTGCTCCAGCGGTTCGTCATGGGTGACGACGCCGCGGCCGCCGCAATGCTCGCAGTTCTCGCCGAAGACCTCGAGCAGTCCGGTACCCATCCGCTTGCGGGTCATCTGGACCAGGCCCAGGGACGTCACTTCGGCTACCTGGTGCTTGGTCCGGTCGCGGCCCAGGCATTCCACCAGGCGGCGCAGCACCAGATCGCGGTTGGCCTCGAGCACCATGTCGATGAAGTCGATGACGATGATGCCGCCGATGTCGCGCAGGCGCAGCTGCCGGACTACCTCTTCGGCCGCTTCCAGATTGTTCTTGGTAACGGTCTCTTCGAGGTTGCCGCCGGAGCCGGTGAACTTGCCAGTGTTGACGTCAACCACGGTCATGGCTTCGGTGCGGTCGATGACCAGCGAGCCGCCCGAGGGTAGGAAGACCTTGCGTTCGAGGGCCTTGTGGATCTGCTCGTCGATCCTGTTGGCCGCGAAGATGTCCTCGGCGCCGGTCCACTTCTCCAGCCGGTCCACGAGGTCCGGTGCCACATAGGTCACGTAGGCCTCGATGGTGTCCCAGGCCTCTTCACCGGACACGATGAGCTTCGAGAAGTCCTCGTTGAAGACATCGCGGACCACCTTGATGGTCAGGTCAGGCTCGGCGTAGAGCAGTTCAGGCGGCAGGGTCTTATTGGAGGTCGACTTTCGTTCGATCCCTTCCCACTGCGCACGAAGCCGGTTGATGTCGTTCATCAACTCTTCTTCGCTGGCGCCTTCGGCCGCGGTGCGGACAATGACGCCGGCGCCCTCGGGAACGTGTTCCTTCAGGATCTTCTTGAGCCGGTTGCGCTCCACGTCAGGCAGCTTCCGGGAGATGCCGGTCATGGATCCGCCCGGCACGTAGACGAGGAAGCGTCCGGGCAGCGAGATCTGGCTGGTCAGGCGTGCACCCTTGTGGCCTACCGGGTCCTTGGTGACCTGGACGAGCACCGAGTCGCCGGACTTCAGCGCGTTCTCGATCCGGCGGGGCTGGCCCTCCAGATGCGCGGCTTCCCAGTTGACCTCGCCGGCGTACAGCACGGCATTGCGGCCGCGCCCGATGTCAACGAACGCCGCTTCCATGCTGGGCAGCACGTTCTGGACCTTGCCGACGTAGACGTTGCCGATCAGGGAGTCCTGCTGCGTCTTGGACACGAAATGCTCGGCCAGCACGCCGTCTTCGAGGACGCCGATCTGGATCCTGTCATCGCGCTGGCGGACTATCATCTGGCGGTCCACAGATTCACGACGTGCCAGGAACTCTGCCTCGGTGATGACCTGGCGCCGCCGGCCGGTTTCGCGCGATTCACGACGGCGCTGCTTCTTGGCCTCGAGACGGGTGGAGCCCTTCACCGAGGAGACACGGTCGCTCGGCGGGGTCTCGCTGACCGCACGCGGAGCGCGCACACGGGTCACTGTGTTGGGCGGATCATCGTCCTGCCCGCCGGTGAGTTCGAGGTCCTGGTCGCCGCGGCGCCGACGACGACGGCGGCGGGCAGTTACGCCGTCACCGGACTCCGCCGGGGCTTCTTCAATGTCTTCGCCCTGGGCCTCTGTCTCGGTCTCGGTGCCGGTTTCGGCTGCGTCGGCACGGTTCCGGCCTTTACTGCGGCGGTTCCGGCGGCTGCGGCGGCGGCCGCTTTCTTCATCCTCGTCAGCCTCTTCCTCGGCGGCGGCCGGACGGACAGGGCGGACAGCGGTCAGGTCCGGCGCATGGAAGAGGACCTGTACGGGCGATTCGGGGACGGCGAAGGGGCTCAGCACCGCTGGCTCGTTGGCCTCTTCCGCCTGTTCCTCTGCCGCCGGCGCGTTCTCGGCAGCCTGGCCGGAAACCGGCTCTGCGGCAGACGGAGCTGTGGTGGACGAATCCGTGGGGGACGCCTCCGGTTCGGCTGCGGCCGGGCTCTCCTGCGGAGCTTTCGGAGCCGCCGTCCGGCGCGCACGGGTACGGGTACGCGTGGCGGGCTCGGCGCTTGCCGCGGGCTCTACACCCGTGTCGGTGCTGGCGGCGGTGCTGCCCGCGGCGACGTCGGTCTCGGTGCCGGCGGCTTCCGGCGCCGTTTCAACCGAGGCTTCCTGCGAGGGCGTGCTTGCTGCGCTGTCCGCGGCGACCTCAGGATTTCCGGTCCGGGGCTGGGCCTTCCTGCGCTTGCGCGGCGCCTTCGCCTCGGCGGCGTCCTCGGCCGGCTCTGCTGCCGGAACTGTATCGGCAGCGGCCATTGCGGGGGGCTCTGTCGGCATGGGCGGCACTGCGACGCCCGCTGCTGAACCTTCGTCGACCGGTGCCGTCTTGCGGGTCCGGCGCACGCGGGTCTTCGCCGGTGCCGCTGCTTCTTCCCCGGTGGCCCGGCCGGCGGCTGCTTCCGCGGGCTCCGTTGTGGCATCCGTAGCCGCGGTTGCGGCGTCGGCGGTACTCTCCGTCCCTGCTGTCGACGGAACCTCCGCTGTTTCCGCCGCGGGCTTGCGTCGGGCGCGGGTAGCTCGCTTGACCGGCGCCTTGGCCGTAGGTTCGGTTGCTTCTGGTGTTGCGATTGCGGCGGCGCTGTCTGTGCCCGCCGCTCCGGGAGTATCCGACTGATCGGATGTTGCCGGGTTTACCTGTTCATTATCCATTTATTACTGCACTCCAGCCCCTGGAGGCACCGGCCACATTCCGGTACCGCCAAGGAAAGTAGCCGGTTATCCTTCGGGCCACGTGGCCACCCGTCACCGGAAGTCCTTGTCGTATCTCCCGAGCTCGCGCCATCTGTGGGGCGCGGTACACTCAGGGACCAGCGGCGCTTTTCCTACTACCGCATATATTCTCTTCATCGGTAGGGTCATCTGGCGGATTCCGCAGGGCCCATCCGGATGATGGGCTCCGATACCGGAAGCATCGCCGACAAACCTGGAAGCCTGTCGCTGGACCGGTAGTGGCATGTGGTTCCATTACCAGCCAAGAGCCATTCTCTCATATGGGCCCGGTTTTCGTTATCATTTGGCGCTCCTGCAGCGGTTAGAATCGTCCCAGACATTCCCTGATGGAAGAGGAGCCCGGTGAACCACCATGCGGCCCACGCCGAAAGCGGCGCAGAAACCGTCCCGGCCGGACATCGTCCGGACAAGGCCGTGGCGGTACATTCGCGGCACAAACCCTTCGCTTGGCTCCTGCTCGCCGCCGGCGTCGTCGGTTGGATCGCCTCGGCCATCCTTGTCCTGGAGCGGCTTGCCGTCTACGTAGACCCGAGCCACATCACCAGCTGCGACGTCAATCCGTGGGTGTCCTGCGGCGAAGTCTTCAAGACCTGGCAGGCAGCGATCTTCGGGTTTCCGAATCCGTTCATCGGGATCGTGGCCTTTGCCGTTCCGATTACGACGGCGATGGCAATGCTCGCCGGCGCCCGGCTCCGCCGCTGGTACTGGATCGGTCTGCAGGTCGGCGTGACCCTGGGATTCATCTTTGTGGTCTGGCTGTGGAGCCAGGCACTGTTCGACATCTTTATCCTGTGCATCTACTGCATAGTGGTCTGGGCCATGATGATCCCAATGTTCGTTATGGTGACCGTACGCAACCTGGTGCATGGGGTGATCAAGGCGCCGGCTGGCGTGGTCGCCTTCGCCAGCGACTGGGCGTGGACCTTGACGATCATCCTCTGGGTAGCCACTGCGGCGAGCGTTTTCATCCGCTTTATGAACGTGTTCCTCGGGGGTTGAGGCAAGCCGCAGTGAGGTGCTGCTAACCCCGTACGGCAAAGGCCGCGCACATCCGGCGAGGATGTACGCGGCCTTTGCCGTTGCGGCCGGAGACCGGCTGCGGGAGGTTCAGCTGAACCAGATACCGATCTCGCGCTCGGCGGATTCAGGCGAATCCGAGCCGTGGACGAGGTTCTGCTGGACCTTCAGGCCCCAGTCACGTCCGAGATCGCCCCGGATAGTCCCCGGTGCCGCCGCCGTCGGTTCCGTGGATCCGGCCATCGAACGGAAGCCCTCGATCACGCGCTGCCCTTCGAAGACAGCTGCCGCAACCGGCCCGCTGAGCATGAACTCCACCAGCGGCTCGTAGAACGGCTTGCCGACGTGCTCGGCGTAGTGCTGCTCCAGCAGCTCACGGGTTGCGTTGACCAGTTTCAGCTCGACGAGCTTGTATCCCTTGGCTTCCACCCGGGCCAGGATGGTTCCGGTCAGCCCGCGGGTCACACCGTCCGGCTTGACCAGTACAAGAGTGCGTTCAACGCTCACGTTTTCTTCTCCTCAAATCGCTTCAGTTCTGGCTCGAGAGCCCGTTCAATCCTATGCGACGCCGCCGGGGCTAGCCTTCTGCTGCCTCCGGCCCCGGCTGCGGCCTCTCTTCCGGGTGGGTTCGTTCCCATTCGGCTTGTTCGGCGTCGCGCTGGGCATTCTCCCGGTCCAGCCGCATGCCCGTCCTGACGCCGTACCACCATGTCAGCGCGAACAACACGCCGACGACAAACATCATCGGCTCGACGAACCCCGTGGCGATGATCAGCAACTGCAGGATCCAGCCCAGGGCTATTCCGGCCGGCTTGCGGACCAGCGCGCAGCACAGGACCAGCACCAGGGCCAGCGCAATGCCGACGCTGAGAATCACCGGCTGCGGGAAGCGGTCCTTGTGCAGCCCGAAAGCCACGAGGGTCCCGAAGAACACGACGAAGGCCTCCAGCAGGAGCACCGTCGAGGCGAACATGACCTTGATGGAACGCCGCTTCTTCGGCATATCCGGACGCCATTCACGTTGTGCTTTTGTCAGTTTTGCCATGTGTTATTTTCCCAGCAGTATGCGTGCATCGGCGACCAAGGTGATGGAACCCGTGATCAGGACTCCGCCGGCGAGATCGTTCTGCGCTTCGGCCCGTTCCACCGCCCATTCGATCGCGTCGTCCAGCTTCTGGGCCACGTGGATGGAATCTTCGGCAAAGCCGGCAGCCATCGCATCCTCCGCCAACTGCTCCGCAGGGATGGCGCGCGGCGAGTTGGACACCGTCACGCAGATCTCGTCCACCAGTTCGCCCAGGTGTTCCTTGAGCTGCTCAAGCAGGCCGATGGCATCTTTTTCCTGCAGCACACCGACGATCGGCACCAGCCGCGAGAGGTTGAAGGCCTCTTTCACCGCGGCGGCCGTCGCGCGCATGCCGTCCGGGTTGTGGGCGGCATCGACAATGACGGTGGGCGCGGTTCGGACCACTTCGAGGCGGCCCGGCGAGGTGACCTGGCTGAACCCTTCGCGCAGCAGGTCGATGTTCAGTTCCTTCACGCCGCCGCCCAGGAACGCCTCAAGGGCTGCCACCGCAACTGCAGCATTCTGCGCCTGGTGTGCCCCGTGCAGCGGAAGCAGCAGGTTTTCGTAGCGCCCTGCCAGACCGGCGATGGTTAGCTGCTGGCCGCCGACGGCCATGAGCCGGGACTCGACGCCGAATTCGACTCCTTCGAACCGGAACGGCACGCCCACGTCACGGGCTTTCTCCAGCAGCACCTGGGCCGCATCGGCCGGCTGGGCCGCGCTGATCAGGAAACTGCCCGGCTTGATGATCCCGGCTTTCTCCAACGCGATCTCTTCGGTGGTCTCCCCCAGCAGGTCCGTGTGGTCCAGCGAGATCGGGGTGATGACGGAAACCTGGCCGTCGATCACGTTGGTGGCATCCGTGATGCCGCCCAATCCTACTTCAATGACCGCCACCTCGACCGGTTCGTCCGCAAAAACGGCGATCGCCAGAATGGTGACGCACTCGAAGTAAGTCAGCCGCGGTTCGCTCGCAGCAGCCAGTTCGGTATCGACGATTTCGAGATAGGGACGGATTTCATCCCAAATGCGCACGAAGGTCTCGTCCTTCACCGGCTCGCCGTCAATGCTGATCCGCTCGGTCACCTTGGTCAGATGCGGGCTGGTGTAGCGCCCGGTCCGCAGACCATGGGCGCGCAGTCCCGCTTCGATGATCCGGGCCGTCGACGTCTTGCCGTTGGTACCGGTCAGGTGGATGCTGGCGAACGCCTTGTTCGGCTCCCCCAGGATCTCCATCGCCCGGTAAAGGGGCTCCATCCGTGGCTCCATCTTGTTTTCCGGAGCACGGCTGAGCAGTTCTGCGTAGACACTCTCTACACCGAATTCGTCGCTCATGATTTTCCCTCTACCTTCTCGACAGTGACTTCCTGGCCGTTGTCCGAAGGCACCAACACCAGCTCGACGGTCAGTGTTTCTTCGGAGACCAGCGACTCATGGGTGCCCAGGGCATCCAGCACCGCCTGCTCTGCGCTGACCGTGGTGCGGATCCTGTCGCTGACCACCAGGTCGGCGTCCTTGCGGGCTTGCTGGATGGTACGGACAAAGTCGCGGGCCACACCCTCGGCTTCCAGATCCGGGGTCACTTCCGTGTTCAGCACCACGAAACCGCCGCCGGGCAGTACCGCGACGGAGGCAGAACCTCCACCGGCGCTGTCCGTGACGACCGTTTCCAGCGTGTATTCCTGCGGCTGGAGTTCCAGTCCGCCGGCGGTGACCATACCGGCGTCGTCCACGGACCACTCTCCGGATTTGGACGCCTTGATGGCGGTCTGGACATCCTTGCCCAGCCGCGGACCGGCGGCCCGGGCATTGACCACAAGCTTCTGCTCGATGCCGAACTCCTCGGGGGAAGCGGTACCGGCGTCGATCAGGCGGACGGACTTGATGTTCAGCTCGTCCTTGATGATGTCCTCGTATCCGCCGGCCAGCTCTTCGGCACCGGCGGCGACGACGGTCAGTTCGGACAGCGGCAGCCGCACCCGCAGGTTCGCTGCCTTGCGCAGGCTGGAACCCGCGGAGCAGATGATCCGCGTGCTTTCCATCCGGGTGACCAGGTCCTCCTTGGCCGGGAACATACCGGCGTCGGGCCATTCGGCAAGGTGCACCGAGCGGCCTCCGGTGAGGCCGCGCCAGATTTCCTCCGTCACCAGGGGAAGCAGCGACGCGGCGGAACGGCACACCGCTTCGAGGCAGGTGAAGAGCACGTCGAACGCGTCCTGGTCCTCATCGAAGAACCGCTGGCGGCTGCGGCGCACATACCAGTTGGTCAGCGTGTCCAGGTACTCGCGCAGCGCATCGCAGGCTCCTGAGACGTCGTAACTGTCCAGGCTCTCCGTGATGGAGCGGACCAGGTCGCCGGTATGGGCCAGGATGTACTGGTCCAGGGAGTCCAGGGACTCGATCCGTCCGGTGTCGCCGGCAACGGATTTCGCCTCGTAGCCGGCTCCGTTGTCCGCGGTGTTGGTGTAGAGCTTGAAAAAGTGCCACACGTTCCATAGCGGCAGGATGACCTGGCGGACGCCGTCGCGGATGCCCTGTTCGGTGACGATGAGGTTACCGCCGCGCAGGATCGGCGAGGACATCAGGAACCAGCGCATGGCGTCGGAACCGTCGCGGTCCAGCACCTCGGAGACATCCGGGTAGTTGTGCAGGCTCTTGGACATTTTCTGCCCGTCCGAACCGAGCACAATGCCGTGGCTGATCACGTTGCGGAACGCCGGCCGGTCGAAGAGTGCGGTAGCCAGGATGTGCAGGGTGTAGAACCAGCCGCGGGTCTGGCCGATGTACTCGACGATGAAGTCACCCGGGTTGTGGTGCTCGAACCAGTCCTGGTTCTCGTGCGGGTAGTGGACCTGGGCGTACGGCATCGAACCCGAGTCGAACCAGACGTCCAGCACATCCTCCACGCGGCGCATGGTGGACTTGCCGGTGGGGTCGTCCGGATTGGGCCGGGTGAGTTCGTCGATGAAGGGCCGGTGCAGGTCCGGCTCGCCCGCCTCGTTCAGCGGCAGCCGGCCGAAGTCGGCTTCAATCTCGGCCAGGGAGCCGTAGACGTCCTGGCGCGGGTAGTCCGGGTTATCCGATTCCCAGACCGGAATGGGGCTGCCCCAGTACCGGTTGCGGCTGATGGACCAGTCGCGGGCGTTTTCCAGCCACTTGCCGAACTGTCCGTCCTTGACGTTGTCCGGGATCCAGTTGATCTGCTGGTTCAGCTCAACCATCCGGTCCTTGATCTTGGTGACCTCGACGTACCAGGACGAGATGGCGCGGTAGATCAGCGGGTTGCGGCAACGCCAGCAGTGCGGGTAGCTGTGCTCGAAGCTGGCCTGGCGGACCAGCCTACCCTGGGCCTTGAGGACACGGGTGATCGGCTTGTTGGCCTCGAAGACCTGCAGCCCGGCGATCTCCGAGAGCGGCCCCTCGCTGAAGTAGGGCAGGAACTTGGCGCCTTCGTCCACGGAAACGATAACGGGGATGCCGTGGGCTTCGCAGACCCTCTGGTCGTCTTCACCGTAGGCCGGAGCCTGGTGCACCAGACCGGTACCGTCGGTGGTGGTCACGTAGTCCGCCACGACGAAGCGCCAGGACGTCCCGGTGCCCCATTTTTCGGCGTCCGTGTAGTAGTCCCACAGCGGTTGGTACTGCAGGCCGTCCAGCTGGGCGCCGGTGTAAGTTGCGGTGACAGCGTCGGCTGCGGCAGCGCCGTCGTCGTACCCCAGGTCCTTGGCGTAGCTGCCCAGCAGGTCCTGCGCGATGAGGAACTTATCCCCCTCGGCGGTGCTGCCGTTGGGGCCAACGGGGACCACGGCGTAGGTGATTTCAGGCCCGACGGCGAGGGCCTGGTTGGTAGGCAGGGTCCAGGGCGTGGTGGTCCAGGCCAGGGCGTTGACGCCGGCCAGCTCGGTGCTGAGCGCGCTTTCACCCGCGATGATCGGGAAGGTCACGGTGACCGTCTGGTCCTGGCGGTTCTTGTAGACGTCGTCGTCCATGCGCAGCTCATGGTTGGACAGCGGCGTCTCGTCCTTCCAGCAGTAGGGCAGCACGCGGTAGCCGCTGTAGGTCAGGCCCTTTTCATGCAGCTGCTTGAACGCCCAGATGACCGACTCCATGTATTCGACATTGAGCGTCTTGTAGTCGTTCTCGAAGTCCACCCAGCGGGCCTGGCGGGTCACGTAGGCCTGCCACTCGCTGGCATACTTCATCACCGAGGTGCGGCAGGCATCGTTGAACTTGTCGATGCCCATGGTTTCGATCTGCTGCTTGTCGGTCATGCCGAGCTGCTTCATCGCCTCCAGCTCGGCGGGCAGGCCGTGGGTGTCCCAGCCGAAACGGCGTTCAACCCGCTTGCCGCGCTGGGTCTGGTACCGGCCGACAATGTCCTTGACGTAGCCGGTCAGCAGGTGACCGTAGTGCGGCAGGCCGTTGGCAAAGGGCGGGCCGTCGTAGAACACGAACTCGTTGGCGCCGTTTTCGCCGGCGTCGCGCTGGTCGATCGAGGCCTGGAAGGTGCCGTCTTCTTTCCAGTACTTGAGCACCAGTTCCTCGATCTCCGGGAATTTCGGGGAGCTCTGGGCAGCGGCTGCGCCGGCGGTGGTGGCCTTGGGATAAATCTGGGGCATATTCGTCATCCTGGAAAGACAGCTAGCAAGCGTGGACACTTCCTGCGAGGACGTGCTCTGAACCAAGCAGCCGTGCCAGTTGTCTCAACTAACCCGGCGGCCGGGAGCGGAACCCGCGGTACCACCTCACTTGCTGACCTCCCCGGGCTCCTCGCGGAACCTGAAGGGGCAGCCCCTCATTCACTGCTGTGACGGGCTTACCCGTCCGGTTCTACTGGGTGCCGCGCCGGTTGGCATGGAACTGTTCTTCCGGAAGCTCACCGGTGATGGCCGGGTCCAAGCTGTTGCCTTCCAGTTTAGATGGCTGCGGCCTCCAATGTCGAAACATCGGCGGCCTGGTGGCGCTTCAGCCCCGGATCAGCTTGTGTGCCGCTGCCTGCGCGACCGGCCGGATGACTACCTGGTCCAGATTGACGTGATGCGGCAGATTCAGTGAATAAGCGACGACGTCGGCTACATCAGCGGCGACAAGCGGCTTGTCCACGCCCTGGTAGACCTTGTCCGCCGCGGCCTTGTCCCCGCCGAGCCGGTTGAGCGAGAACTCCTCGGTGCGGACCAGACCCGGGGCGATCTCGATTACGCGCACGTTGTGTTCTGCCTCTTCGAGCCGCAGGGTATTCGCCATCGAGTGCTCTGCAAACTTGGCCGCCACGTATCCGCCGCCGTTTTCGTAAGCCGCCAATCCCGCCGTCGAGGTCAGCAGCAGCACAGAACCTTCGCCGTTTTCGCGCAATGCTGGGAGGAAGCCCTGGATCATGCGCAGCGTGCCGAGGACGTTGACGTTGTACATGTGCTCCCAGTCGGCCAGCTTGCCCTCAAGCATCGATTCCGCGCCGAAGGCACCGCCGGCGATATTAACCAGCGCGTCGATTCCGCCGGTTGCCAGCACATCCTCGACCAGACGGTCCACGGAGGCAGCATCGGTAATGTCGGCGGCATAAGCCGTGGCCCCGGTTTCGGCGGCCAGCTCTTCGAGCCGCTCCGCCCTGCGCGCAACAGCGATCACATCCCAGCCACTGCCACCCAGCGCCCTCACTGATGCCTCGCCGATGCCTGAACTTGCCCCGGTCACTACTGCACGTTTGGTCACAGAACCAGCCTAAACAGGTCAGGAGCGCAATTTCGCTATTAAGTACTCGTGTAACACAGCCGCTTGGTTGTGCTCTTCGTCCTTGGCACCGAAGAGCAATGTCATCTGGCCGTGCTTCCCTGCGGCGTCGATCAGAACCTGGACAGCATCGGACTGCCGCAGCTCCTTGCGGTAGGCGCGGGCAAAATCATCGAATTTCTCCGGATCGTGGCCGAACTCTTTGCGGAGCCTGTCGGAGGGACCGACGTCTTTAAGCCATAGATCGATGTGCGCGTCGTCCTTCTTGATGCCCCGGGGCCACAGCCGGTCCACCAACACACGGTAGCCGTCCGCCGGTTCGGCTTCTTCATAGATGCGTTTGATCCGGATGCTTCCCATAGCCGCATGCTACGCCGGACAGCGCACTTCCGGCAGGAGCCTTGTGAGCAGACCCATACCGCGGATATGAATCCCCTCCTGCCGTCATGGGAGAATGACCCCATGGCTGAACATGAACCGGGCACAGACACGCCCGCAACCGTAAACGTCCCCGACAAGCCGGCCCTCGAGGGCCTTGAGGCTGTCCTCACCCAGCGGTGGCGCGAGGAAGGAACCTACAAGTTCAATCCGGACACTACCCGGGAACAGGTCTACTCGATCGACACTCCCCCGCCGACCGCGTCGGGTTCGCTGCATGTGGGCCACATGTTCTCCTACACGCAGACCGATGTTCTGGCCCGCTTCCAGCGCATGCAGGGCAAGAACGTTTTCTATCCGATGGGCTGGGATGACAACGGCCTGCCCACCGAACGCCGCGTGCAGAATTTCTACGGTGTCCGCTGCGACCCGTCCGTGCCGTACAACCCGGATTACCAGCCGCCGGCGAAGCCCGCAAAGAACCAGCGTGATTTCGACGTCGTGTCCCGGCGGAACTTCATCGAGCTCTGCGAGGAGCTTGCCGTCGAGGACGAAAAGGTCTTCGAAAACCTCTTCACCACGCTCGGCCTGTCCGTCGACTGGGAACTGACCTACCGGACCATCGACGACGTCTCCCGTGCCGTCTCCCAGCGTGCCTTCCTGGCGAATCTGACCGCCGGCGACGCCTACATGGCCGAAGCCCCGACGCTTTGGGACGTCACGTTCCGCACTGCGGTTGCCCAGGCGGAACTCGAAGACCGGGAAATGCCCGGGGCGTACTACCGTTATGCCTTCGAAACGCCGGACGGCGAAAAGATCCATATCGAAACCACCCGGCCCGAACTGCTGGCCGCTTGTGTGGCACTCGTTGCCCACCCCGACGACGAGCGCTACCAGCCGCTGTTCGGTACGAAGGTCAAATCCCCGTTGTTCGGCGTCGAAGTAGAGGTCAAGGCCCACCCGCTGGCCAAGCCGGACAAGGGCGCCGGCATTGCCATGGTCTGTACCTTCGGCGACCTCACCGACGTCACCTGGTGGCGGGAACTGCAGTTGCCTACCCGGGCCATTGTGGGACGGGACGGCCGCATCGCCGCCGAAACTCCGGAATGGATCACTTCCGAAGAGGGCAAGGCAAATTACGCCGAGATCGCCGGCAAGACTGTCTTCTCCGCCAAGGAGAAGGTCGTCGAACTGTTGGACGCTGCCGGAGAACTGGACGGCGAGCCGAAGAAGATGTCCCACCCGGTCAACTTCTACGAAAAGGGCGACAAGCCGCTCGAGGTCGTCACGTCTCGCCAGTGGTACATCCGCAACGGCGGCCGCGACGCCGACCGCCGGGAGCGGTTGATCGGCCGCGGCCGGGACATCGAGTTCCATCCGGCCTTCATGCGTTCCCGCTACGAAAACTGGATCGAAGGACTTAACGGTGACTGGCTGGTCTCCCGCCAGCGTTTCTTCGGGGTTCCAATCCCGGTCTGGTACCCCTTGGATTCCGCAGGGAACCCGGAGTACGACAATCCCGTGCTGCCGGCGGACGAAATGCTGCCAGTGGATCCGGCAGCGGAAGCAGCCCCGGGTTACGACGAATCCCAGCGCGACGTTCCCGGCGGCTTTACCGGAGACGCCGACGTACTGGACACCTGGGCGACGTCCTCGCTGACACCTCAGATCGTGGGTAAGTGGAGCCGCGACGAAGAGTTCTTCGGTAAGGTCTTTCCGTTCGACCTGCGTCCGCAAGGCCACGACATCATCCGCACCTGGCTCTTCTCCACTGCAGTGCGTGCGGACGCGCTCAACAACTGTGCACCGTGGAAGCATGCCGCGATCTCCGGCTGGATCCTGGACCCGGACCGCAAGAAGATGTCCAAGTCCAAGGGCAACGTCGTGGTTCCCACGGATGTCCTTGAGCAGTTCGGTGCCGATGCGGTGCGCTACTGGGCTGCTTCGGCCAAGCTGGGCGCAGACACGGCCTACGAAATCGCACAGATGAAGATCGGCCGCAGGCTGGCCATCAAGCTGCTCAACGCCTCCAAGTTTGTACTGAATCTGGGGGCCACCGAAACGTCGGTCATCTCCTCCGACGCATCGGTGATCACCAACCCGCTGGACAAGTCGCTGCTGGGCCAGTTGGCCGATGTGGTCGAGCAGGCTACCGCGGCATTCGAGAAGTACGACTACGCCCGGGCGCTCCAGATCAGCGAGAGCTTCTTCTGGTCCTTCACCGACGATTATGTCGAGCTGATCAAGGACCGTGCCTACGGCGGCGCCGGTGATGCGGAGCAGGCAAGTGTGCTGGCGACGCTGGCCACAACCCTGGACGCCCTCCTGCGACTCTTCGCGCCCTTCCTGCCGTTCGCTACGGAGGAAGTGTGGGGATGGTGGCGCGCAGGTTCCGTCCACCGCACCGAATGGCCGACGACGGCGGCGCTGTCCGGCATCGCCGCGGACGCCGACAAGGATTTGCTCGGCACGGTCGGCCTGGCCCTGGGCGGTATCCGGAAGGCAAAGTCCGAGGCCAAGGTCAAGCAGCGTACCGAGGTCGTGACTGCTTTGATCAGCGGATCCGCGAAGCAGGTGGCACAGCTGGAAGCCGGTCTGGGCGATCTGAAGGCTGCAGGCAACGCCAATGAGCTGAAGCTCACGGAAGCCGACGGTGAACTAACCGTCTCCGGCGTCGAACTCGCCGCGGCTGAAGAGCCGGCGTAACCGGCCGTAAACGAGGGGAAGCCCCATCAGCGTTTAGCCGTTGGTGGGGCTTCGACTCGATGATTCATGTAGTGACATTCAGAATCTCCCGAACTCCGCAGAACTTCAGGTCTTCCAAGCCTTGTCACTGGCTGGCAGTTGGTGGAACTGAGTCCATTCAACTTGTCTCTGAATCTTTGGTGTTCGTTCCCGCATCTTTTGGGGGATGCGTATAAATATTTATACTCCCCCGCAAGCCGACACGCCAGAGGCATCCGGAATTTTTTCCCGCGCGACCTCCGGCGTGCCGTTGCTTTAGTTGAACTCGGGACTGGTCGTGCGGGAGCGCTTGATCTCGTAGAAGTGCGGGAATTCCGCCAGCGCTACGGCTCCGTCGAAGATCCGGCCCGCGGCATCTCCGCGGGGAATCCGGGTCAGCACCGGTCCGAAGAAGGCGGTTCCGTTGAAAGCGACTACCGGGGTTCCGACCTCGTCGCCCACCAAGCCGATGCCTTCCTCATGGCTGGCACGCAGCTGCTCGTCATACTCATCGGAGGTGGCAAATGCCGCCAGATCCGCTGGAAGGCCCACCTCCGCCAGCGATGCCGTGATGACGGCTTCAATGTCCTTGTTGTCTTCATTGTGGATGCGGGTGCCCATGGCGTCGTAGAGCCGCTTGACGTAGTCGGCTCCGTGCAGTTCCCGCGCGGCAATGATGACACGGACCGGACCCCAGGCGGTCTTCAGGAATTCCTTGTAGTTGTCGGGCAACTCATCCCGGCCATCGTTCAGTACGGCCAGGCTCATGACGTGCCAGTCCACCTTGACCTCACGGACCTTTTCAACCTCAAGCATCCAGCGTGAAGTGATCCAGGCGAACGGGCATGCGGGGTCGAACCAGAAGTCAACGGTCGATGGTGAGTTGTTGTCGGACATACTTGGAACTCCTTATTGTGGAAACACTTGTGGTACCAAAATGCGCAACCCGGAATCAGGCGGATTTGTTCCGGCGCAGGGCAGCAACGTCCTGCGGGATCAGGATGGGATTGCCTTTACCCTTGATGACGTCGCCGGTAATGACCACGGAAGCGATATCCTGCCGGCTCGGTATCTCGAACATCACCGGCTGCAGCGCTTCTTCCACAATGGCGCGTAGTCCACGGGCACCTGTACCCCGCTCGAGGGCGAGTTCCGCCACCGCTTCGAGGGCCTCGGGCTCAAATGTAAGTTCCACGCCGTCGAGGTGGAACATCTTCTGGTACTGCTTGATCAGTGCGTTCTTTGGCTCTGTCAGGATCTGGATCAGTGCCGGACGGTCCAGTTTCGATACCGAGGTGATCACCGGCAGGCGTCCGATGAATTCCGGTATCAGTCCGAACTTGAGCAAGTCCTCAGGCATGACCTGCCCGTGGCTGTCCATGTCCTTAGAAACCTCGCGCAGTGCGGCGCCAAAGCCGACTCCCTTGCCTCCGGACCTGCTGTCAACGATTTCCTCGAGTCCGGCGAAGGCGCCGGCCACGATGAAGAGCACGTTGGTCGTATCGATCTGGATGGCTTCCTGCTGGGGTTGCTTCTTGCCGCCCTGCGGCGGAACGGAGGCGACGGTCCCCTCCAGGATCTTCAGCAGTGCCTGCTGGACACCTTCACCGGAAACGTCGCGGGTGATGGAAGGGTTCTCGCTCTTGCGCGAGATCTTGTCGATCTCGTCAATGTAGATGATCCCCTGCTCGGCCTTCGTGACATCATAGTCAGCGGCCTGCAGAAGCTTTAGCAGAATGTTCTCGACATCTTCGCCGACGTAGCCGGCCTCGGTCAGGGCCGTCGCGTCGGCTATGGCGAACGGGACGTTGAGACGGCGTGCCAGGGTCTGCGCGAGAAAAGTCTTGCCGCAGCCCGTCGGGCCCACTAGCAAGATATTGGATTTGCCGACCTCGACGTCATCCAGGGTGCCGGCGTCTGCGGATTCAGGAGAAGCTTCGGATACCGGAGCCGGCTGGGTACGTTTGTAGTGGTTGTAGACCGCAACAGCCAAGGCGCGCTTCGCAGGCTCTTGCCCGATGACGTACTCCTGCAGGGACTCGAAAATCTCCCGCGGTTTGGGCAGTTCGAAGCCGACAGCCTCGGCCGCTACCGAAAATTCTTCCGCGAGCATCTCGTTGCACAGCTCGATGCATTCGTCACAGATGTAGACCCCGTGGCCCGCGACCAGCTTCCGGACCTGTTTCTGGCTTTTGGCGCAGAAAGAGCATTTGAGCAGGTCGCCGTTTCCACCAATGCGGGCCATATTCCGTCCTCTACCTGGTCATCTGTCTGGATTGTGCGGCGCCCGTTCCGGTCAGGCGGACTTGTTCCGCCGCTTGGCAACAACGTCGTGGGAAATGAGGGAGGGCTCCCCCTTGCCGTTCACCACATCGGCGGTAATCACCACGGAAGCGATGTCTTCGCGGCTGGGCAGATCGAACATCACCGGCTGCAGGGCTTCCTCGACAATGGCGCGCAGTCCGCGGGCACCTGTCCCCCGCTCGAGCGCGAGCTGGGCCACGGCCTCCAGAGCCTCCGGTTCGAAGGAGAGTTCAACACCGTCCAGTTGGAACATCTTCTGGTACTGCTTGATCAGCGCGTTCTTGGGTTCGGTGAGGATCTGGATCAGCGCGGTGCGGTCAAGGTTTGACACCGTGGTGATCACCGGCAATCGACCGATGAATTCGGGGATCAAGCCGAACTTCAGCAAGTCTTCCGGCATGACTTCGCCGTAGCTGTCGGCGTCCTTGCTGGCGTCGCTCAGCGGAGCGCCGAACCCGATGCCCTTGCGTCCGGCGCGTGAACCGATGATTTCTTCCAGCCCGGCGAAGGCGCCGGCCACGATGAAGAGCACATTGGTGGTGTCGATCTGGATGAATTCCTGATGCGGGTGTTTCCGGCCGCCCTGCGGCGGAACGGAGGCCACGGTTCCCTCGAGGATTTTCAGCAGTGCCTGCTGGACACCTTCACCGGAAACGTCGCGGGTGATGGACGGGTTCTCGCTCTTGCGAGAGATCTTGTCGATCTCGTCAATGTAAATGATGCCCTGCTCGGCCTTCTTGACGTCATAGTCAGCGGCCTGGATGAGCTTGAGCAGGATATTCTCGACGTCTTCCCCGACGTAACCGGCCTCGGTCAGGGCAGTTGCATCCGCGACGGCAAAGGGGACGTTCAGCCGGCGTGCGAGGGTTTGGGCCAGATAGGTCTTGCCGCAACCGGTAGGGCCGATCAGCAGAATGTTGGACTTGCCGACCTCAACGTCGTCCAGCGGACTGGTGTCCCCGAGGTTCGCTGAGCTCTTGGGCGCGTGCCCCGACTGGATGCGCTTGTAGTGGTTGTAAACGGCAACAGCCAGTGCCCGCTTCGCGGGTTCCTGTCCGATAACGTATTCCTGCAGGAAGTCGAATATTTCACGCGGCTTGGGGAGCTCGAAGGAACCGAGGTCCGAAACCTCGGACAGCTCTTCTTCGATGATCTCGTTGCAGAGCTCAATGCATTCGTCACAGATATAGACGCCGGGGCCAGCGATCAGCTTCCGGACTTGTTTCTGGCTTTTGCCGCAGAAGGAGCACTTGAGCAGGTCAGCGCTCTCACCAATGCGAGCCATATTCAGTCCCCTTACTTGGTCCTACTGGAATCGGTCAACGCCCGGGAGCGGCAGGTGGAGCTCCCATGCTCAGACGAATGAAGGCGGCTGACTTGCTTCCACTCTAAATCACTTGGCTGACAGTTTCAGTAACCACAGAGCCCGTGGTGCCATGTTAAGCACCACGGGCTGAGCGGATCAGCAATGAAGCTGCCGACACACAATCATTAGGCCTTGTTGATGGCCGGCTTGTGGATCTTACGCGAATCGAGGACCTGATCGATCAGGCCGTAAGACAACGCGTCCTCGGCCGTCAGGATCTTGTCACGCTCGATGTCAACGTTGACCTGGTCCGAGGTCCTGCCGCTGTGCAGCGCCAGAGTGTCTTCGAGCCAAGTGCGCATACGCATGACCTCGGCCGCCTGGATCTCAAGGTCAGAAGCCTGCCCGCGCTCACCGCCCCCGAGTGCCGGCTGGTGGATCAGCACACGCGCGTTCGGCAACGCCAGACGCTTGCCCGGGGTACCCGCCGCCAGCAGTACGGCGGCAGCACTGGCCGCTTGTCCGAGGCACACGGTCTGGATCTCGGGACGGATGTACTGCATGGTGTCGTAGATGGCCGTCATCGCGGTGAAGGAGCCGCCGGGCGAGTTGATGTACAGCGTGATGTCGCGGTCCGGATCCGTGGATTCCAGGACCAGCAGCTGCGCCATGACGTCGTCCGCCGAGGCATCGTCCACCTGCACGCCGAGGAAAATGATCCGGTCCTCAAAGAGCTTGGTGTAGGGGTCCTGGCGCTTGAAGCCGTAAGGCGTGCGCTCCTCGAACTGCGGTAGCACATAACGGCTGGTCGGAAGGTTGGCTGCGTGGCCGCCGGCAGCGGCAGCAAAATTGTGGTTCATCGTGATTCTCCTGCTTCTAATGATCGTAGGGCCGTGTCGCAGAACCTGCGATCATGAATCCTGTGAAGTTCCGCCGCCGCCGGTAACGCCGCCGGCGTGGGCCGAAATCTTGTCGAAGAAGCCGTACTCGAGGCCTTCCTCGGCGGTAAACCACTTGTCGCGGTCATTATCCTTGAGGATCTGCTCCACAGTCTGGCCGGTCTGCTCCGCGGTCAGCTCCGCCATGACCCGCTTCATGTGCAGGATCAGCTCGGCCTGGATCTTGATGTCGGACGCAGTACCGCCGATGCCGCCGGAGGGCTGGTGCATCAGAATGCGCGCGTGCGGAGTAGCGTAGCGCTTGCCCTTGGTTCCCGAGGACAGCAGGAACTGGCCCATGGAAGCTGCCAGGCCGGTGGCAACCGTGACGACATCGTTCGGAATGAACTGGATGGTGTCGTAAATGGCCATGCCTGCCGTCACCGAGCCGCCGGGCGAGTTGATGTAGAGGTAGATGTCCTTGTCAGGATCCTCGGCCGAAAGCAGCAGCAGCTGGGAACAGATGGCATTGGCGTTCTCGTCCCGCACTTCCGAGCCAAGCCAGATAATGCGTTCCTTCAGCAGGCGGTTGTAGATGTAGTCTTCCCGGGTGGCCGGGTCGACGGTGGCCATCTTCGGAGTGGTTGATTCACTGGACATTCTGAAATACCTCTCGCTTGTCCCCACAGGCTGCACCGGTGGCCGGTGCAGTCCCCAGGTTCTTTTTCCTTCTTGGACACTAACGCGGATCAGTGCTCGTTTCTGCCTTATTTACGGGCTGTTCGCTGACGGCGCATCAGCGCGCCGGGACCATGCAGGCAGGTGGTTAAACGCAGCAACCGCCCACCCCGTGAAGGGCAGGCGGCCGCCATGAAGCTCTGCTGTTTAGGCCTTGGACTCGGCAGCGCTGTCGTCCACGCTCTCCTCCGAAGTACCCTCTGCCGGAGCTTCCTCCGCCTGAGCGGCTTCTGCCTGCGCAGCCTGGATCATGTCCTCAACGTTCGGCTCTTCTTCACCGGCGGGGCGGACGAAGTCGCTGAGGTCGACCTCGGCACCGTTGGTGTCCGTAACCTTGGCCAGCTCCAGCACCTTGGCCAGGGCCTTGCGGCGGCGGACCTCGGAAACCATCATCGGCACCTGGCCGCTCTGGTCGATGAGCTGTGCGAACTGGTTCGGATCCATCCCGTACTGGCTGGCGGAGGAAACGATGTAGTCGATCAGCTCTGCCTGGCTGACGCCGACCTCTTCCTTGTCCGCCACGGCGTCGAGGATGATTTCGTTCTGGAAGGCACGCTCGGTGTTCTGGCGAACTTCGGCGCGGTGCTCATCGGTGTCGTGCTCTTCGCTGCCGTCGCTGTTCTCCGGGCGGAAGTGCTGCTCGAGCTGCTCTTCGATCACGGACTCGGGAACCGGAACCTCAACGAGTTCCATCAGCTTGTCCAGCACCTTGTCGCGTGCTTCGACGCCCTGCTCCATGACCTTGCTGTCGGCAGCCTGCTTTGCCAGGTCTTCCTTCAGCTCGGCAATGGTGTCGAATTCGCTGGCCAGCTGGGCAAAGTCATCGTTTGCCTCCGGCAGCTCGCGCTCCTTGACGGCCTTGATGACAACCTTGACCTCGGCTTCTTCACCGGCGTGCTCGCCACCGGCCAGCGTGGTCATGAAGGTAGCGTCTTCGTCCGCGCTCAGGCCGGTTACGGCTTCGTCCAGGCCCTCGAGCATGGTTCCGGCGCCGACCTGGTAGGACAGGTCCGCTGCGGAATCAACCTCTTCGCCGTTCACCTTGGCGCTGAGGTCCATGGTGATGAAGTCATCCTGGGCGGCGGGACGGTCGACAGACTTCAGCGTGCCGAACCGGCCGCGCAGGTCGTCCAGGGCCTTTTCGACGTCGGCGTCGCTGGCTTCGGCAGCTTCCACGGTGACCTCGAGTCCGGAGTACTCCGGCAGTTCGATTTCGGGGCGGATGTCCACCTCGACGTGGAAGGACAGCTGGCCTTCGGTGGCAGCCGGGTCCGGGACCTCGGTGATCTCAACCTCGGGGCGGCTCAGGGGGCGGATGCCGCTCTCCTGCACAGCGTTCTGGTAGAAACCGTTCAGGCCCTCGTTGATGGCCGTCTCGATGACGTAGCCGCGTCCAACCCGCTGGTCAATGAGCTTGGAGGGAACCTTGCCCTTGCGGAAGCCAGGCACCTGGATCTGGGAGCCGATTGTCTTGTAGGCCTCGTCAATGCTGGGCTTGAGTTCCTCAAAGGGAACCTCAACATTGAGCTTGACCCGGGTGGGGGTGAGGTTTTCGACAGCGCTCTTCACAGCGTTAGAACTCCTGATAGCTATAGGGGTTGGATCTGCACCAAGAATACAGAGTCGGGGCGACAGGACTCGAACCTGCGATCTCCTGCTCCCAAAGCAGGCGCGCTAGCCACTACGCTACGCCCCGTAGTGCACGGCAAGTCTACGGCCTAAGCAGACTCCGTGCACAATCGGCGGCGGCAAAAGGACTGCCGCCTTAACGAAAAAGACGGACCGCTGCCGGTCCGTCTCATCGCAGAGGGGATGACGGGAATCGAACCCGCGTAATCAGTTTGGAAGACTGAGGCTCTACCATTGAGCTACATCCCCAGGACGTTGAAACTCTAGCATGACCACGGACCTGTTTCGCAAATCGGTGGTTCCGGCGCTCCGTTCAGGCCTGCTGGCAGCTGGGACACCAGTAGAGCTTGCGGTTTCCCATCTCTGCCAGCACCACGTCAGTGCCGCAGACGCGGCAGCCGAGCCCCTGGCGCTGATAGACATAGTGCGCGTTGTCCGGCCACACCGGCCGCCCGCTGCCATCCCGATGTTCGGCGCGCGTGGTGATGATCCGCCCGTCCCGGACACCGTCGTGCATGACCAGAGCGATGTCCTCCCACAGCAGTGCCGCTTCCTCCGCTGACAGGCTTTTGCCCGGGCGCCACGGATTCAGCCCGCCGCGGAACAGCGTCTCCGCCCGGTAGATGTTGCCGACACCGGCGATGACATCCTGGCTCATCAGCAGTGTGCCCACCGCGGAGCCTTTGGATGTCAGCCGCTGGACAAACTCGTCCGGGCCGGCATCCGGCTGCAGCGGGTCCGGCCCCAGTTTGGCGACGACGGCGGACCGCTCGCCTTCGGTGATCACTTCGCAGGCCGTCGGCCCACGCAGATCCGCCCAGCCGTGCGCTGACACGAGCCTGGCTCTCACCTGGCCCAACGGCTCCGGCGGACCGTCGTACGCAGGGTGGGGATCGTCGTCGTACGCTTCACGCTCCCCTACCCGGCGCGGGGCACCGATGCTGGAGGCGCCGCGGAAAGTCTGGTCGCCGCCGAAGTCCCAGGCGCCGTAGAGACCCAGGTGGACGCGCAGAATCAGCTCGTTGTCGAAGTGCAGGAACAGTTGCTTGCCGTGCGCGCGGGCAGCTTCCAGGATGTGTCCGTTGACCCGCTCCGCGCCGGCAGCGAAGCGGCCCTGCGGACTGCTGACGGCGAGGCGCTGACCGCCGAAGACGGAATTGAACTGTGCGGCGAGGCGGTGGACCGAGTGGCCTTCAGGCATGTGCTTTAGGCGGGAACTTCGCCGGTGGTTTCGTACGCGGCGATCTTGCCGATCCGCCGCACGTGGCGCTCGGCGTTGGAGAACGGCTCAGCCAGGAACGCTTCGATGATCGCGGTAGCCTCTTCCACGCTGTGCTGGCGGCCGCCCACCGCGACGACGTTTGCATCATTGTGCTCGCGCGCCAGTTTGGCCGTGTCCAGGTTCCAGGCCAGCGCCGCACGTGCGCCCTTGACCTTGTTGGCCGCGATCTGCTCGCCGTTGCCGGATCCACCCAGCACGATGCCGAGGGCGTCCTGGCCCGCAGCCTGGTCTGCCACGACTGCGAGCGCCGCGTTGATGCAGAACGACGGGTAGTCGTCCTCGGCGTCGTATTCCTTGGGGCCGTGGTCAATGACCTCGTAGCCTTTGCCGCTCAGGTGGTCGATCAGATGGTGGCTCAGCTCGAGTCCGGCGTGGTCGGTGGCAATGTGAACGCGCATATACGGTCCTTCAGGCGGGAGGGGCGGAAGAATGACGGCTTCAAGCCTACTCTGAACCAACGTGCTTGCCAGCGGCCAAGGCCGGACCGGCGACGCAACGGAACCGGAACTTTTCCTTCATTGCATCACGCCGGTGCTGTACATCCACGGGCCTGGTGAAAGAATGGCCGCACTGTGCACGGGTCCTTTCAGAGCGCCCCTGCACTCCGCACCGTCCCCGCCGGGACCCGCTACGACACTGGAGGCATCACTTTGCCAGGTTTGAATTTGACCCGCGCCGAAGCCCGCGAGCGCGCCGCATTGCTCAACGTCGAGTCCTACGACGTCACCCTGGACCTGACCCGGGGCGAGAAGGTCTTCGGCTCCACGACCGTTGTGAAATTCTCGGCAACGGCGGGTGCGTCGACTTTTATCGACGCCATCACGGATACGGTGCGCTCCGTAACGCTTAACGGTGTGGATCTGGATCCCGCGGAGGTTTCCAACGGCGTCCGCATCCAGCTGCCCAACCTGGCGGCATCCAATGTCCTCACCATCGACGCTGACGGGCTGTACATGAACACCGGCGAGGGACTGCACCGCTTCGTGGACCCGGTGGACAACGAGGTCTACCTCTACAGCCAGTTCGAGGTGCCCGATTCCCGCCGCATGTTCGCCGTCTTTGAGCAGCCGGATCTGAAGGCTGCCTTCCGGTTCACGGTAACTGCGCCGTCGCACTGGGACGTCATCTCCAACTCCCCCACCCCCGCGCCCGTCGCCGCCGGGCCCATCGGGGAAGGCGGCGGCGCCTCCACCTGGGACTTCGAGCCCACCCCGCGTATCTCCTCCTACATCACCGCGCTCATCGCCGGCCCGTACCAGTCGGTCCGCAGCGAGCTCACCAGCTCCGACGGCCGCACCGTCCCGCTGGGCGTCTTCGCCCGCAAGTCGCTGATGCAGTACATGGACGCGGAGAACATCTTCGAACTCACACGCCAGGGCTTCGCGTTCTACGAGAAGCAGTTCGGCACGCCATACCCGTTCGCCAAGTACGACCAGCTCTTCGTCCCCGAGTTCAACGCCGGCGCGATGGAGAACGCGGGTGCCGTGACCTTCCTGGAGAACTATGTCTTCCGGTCCAAGGTGGCCGAGGCCATGGTGGAGCGCAGGGCCATCACCATCCTGCACGAGCTCGCGCACATGTGGTTCGGGGACCTGGTCACCATGCGCTGGTGGAACGACCTGTGGCTGAACGAATCCTTTGCCGAGTTCATGTCCACGCTGGCTGCCGCGGAGGCCACGGAGTGGAAGCAGGCCTGGACCACCTTCGCCTCGATGGAGAAGTCCTGGGCCTACCGGCAGGACCAGCTGCCCTCCACGCACCCCATCGTCGCGGACATCCCGGACCTGCAGGCCGTACAGGTCAACTTCGACGGCATCACCTACGCCAAGGGAGCTTCCGTCCTGCGCCAGCTCGTGGCCTGGGTCGGCCAGGAGCAGTTCATGGCCGGCGTGCGCGAATACTTCGGCAAGCATGCCTGGCAGAACACTGAGCTGGAGGACCTGCTCTCGGAGCTGGAGGTATCCAGCGGCCGCGACCTGAAGGAGTGGTCCGCGCTGTGGCTGGAGACCGCCGGCGTCAATACGTTGCGTCCGGAAATCACGACGGACGACGGCGGCAAGATCACCTCGTTCGCGATTCTCCAGTCCGCGGTACCCGAGTTCCCGACCATCCGGCCACACCGGCTCGCCGTCGGCTTCTACAACCTCGATGCCGAAGGCAAGCTGGTACGCACCCACCGCGAGGAGCTCGACGTCGACGGCGAGCGCACGGAAGTGCCCGAACTCGCCGGCCACGAACGGCCTGCGCTGGTGCTCCTGAACGACGATGATCTGGCCTACGCCAAGATCCGGCTGGACGAGGTCTCCCTCGCGACGTCGAAGGTCCATGTGAAGGACTTCACCGAGTCCCTGCCGCGGACCCTGGTACTCGCCTCCGCCTGGGACGCCACCCGCGACGGCGAAACCCCGGCACGGGAGTACGCGGAGCTGATCCTGAACAACATCGCCTACGAATCCGATTCCTCGGTGGTGCTGGTACTGCTGCGCCAGCTTGCAACCACACTGGCCTTCTACGTCAACCCCGCGGACCGCAAGCGCCTGACCCTCGCTGCAGCTGACCGGCTGTGGGACCTCAGCCAAATCGCCGAGGCGGGCTCCGACGCCCAGCTGCAGTTCGTCAAGGCCTTCGCGCTGCATGCCCAGACCGATGCCCAGCTCGACGCAGTGGCTTCGCTGCTCTCCGGCGAGCGGATCATGGACGGCCTCACCGTCGACGCGGACCTGCGCTGGGAGCTGCTGACGTCGCTGGTAGCAGGCGGCGAATTCGGGCAGCCGGAGATCGACGCCGAGCTCGAGCGCGACGCCACGGCCACGGGCCAGCGCGCCGCCGCTCTGGCCAAGGCGGCCATCCCCACAGCTGATGCGAAAGCGGCGGCCTGGGACGCCGTCGTCGTTCGCGGTGATCTGCCCAACGCCACCCAGCAGTCCGTCATCGCCGGTTTCAACCGGGTCCACGACACTGCCCTGCTGGAGCCCTACGCCGCTGCGTACTTTGCCGCGGTCGAGGACATTTGGAACACCCGCACGCATGAGATCGCGCAGCAGATTGTGGTGGGGCTCTACCCCTCGCAGCTGGCCACGCAGTCCACCGTGGACCTCACCGATGAGTTCCTCGCGGCGCTCGGCGCGGACTCGCCGGCACTGCGGCGCTTGGTACTGGAAAGCCGCGACGGCATTGTGCGGGCGCTGAAGGCCCAGGCCGCCGACAAGTAACGACGCCGAAAGACCGTCCCCCCGACGGTCGCACAGTCAGGACATGCCTGCGGGACTGGTTCCCCGCAGGCATGTCCCACGCATAACTTCTCCACGTGCTTTAATCCGGTCATGGACCTCAGCAACCACCGCTACCGCATATCGCTCGCCTGGACCGGAAACCGTGGCGAAGGCACTTCGTCTTACCGGAGCTACGGACGTGACCACGTCATCACCTCGCCGGGACTTCCGGATCTTGCCGGCACCGCCGACCCCACCTTCCATGGGGATAAAGACCGGTGGAATCCGGAGCAGCTCCTGCTCACCGCACTGTCCCAGTGCCACATGCTCTCCTACCTGCACGTTGCGGTGAAAAACGGCATCGTGGTGACCGAATACACGGACGACGCCGAGGGCACCTTGCACCTGAATCGGGACGGCAGCGGCGAATTTACTTCCGTAACGCTTCGGCCGCGCGTCACTGTTGCGGACCCGGCCCACAACGACCTGGCACAGAAGCTGCACCACGACGCGAACCAGGTCTGCTTCATTGCCCGCAGCGTCAATTTCCCGATAATGCATGAACCTGTCACAGTGAACTGACCCCGCTCCCGGCCGGCTGCGCCCGACCCAAGATGGAACAACCCGGCAACACGCCCGAGCGGTGTTCAGCGGCTGCGGGCCAGATCGCTCAACGTGGTGAACCCGGTTCGCCAAGCCGTGAGGTTCATCGCGGCCAGTTCACGGGCCTCCACCATCGACCCGGCGATCTGCTCGAATCCATGCTCGGTCACGAAGAGCCTGGTGCCGGTCCCTTCCGGCTCCAGCCGAAAGGTCACCACGGTACTGGCGCCTAGCTGCGGTTCCGTCTCAGGTTGTGCCGCATAGCGGTACTGGAAGAGTCCGTACGGCTGGACCTGCAGCACCTTCCCGAGGAAACGGCCATGGTCGCGCCACCTGTGTTCAATCCGGCCACCGTTAACCGCTTCGCAGACCGCACCATCGAACGCATACCAGCGACGGATGGCGTCAGGATCGGTCAGCAGGCTCCAGACTCTCTCGGGCGGCGCGTCGATGACCAGGTCATGTTCGATGCTGATGTCCTCATGCATTCGTGCCCTCCTGATCGCCGCAACAACTCCCGCCGCCACCAGACTAATTCCTCCTCGCCGCTCCGGATCCAGAGCCACGGGGAATTAGCCGCAACGGGCCAATGTTGGAGACAATGGGACCAGATACCAACGAACAGGCTGCCAATAGTTATGACTGATAAAAACCTTCCCTCTGCCTCGCTGCCGGAAGCTACCCCTGCTGCCGCCGCGGACGGCGGTGCAGCCACCGTCCCCCTGCAGTCGCGGTTCGGCCAGCCCATCGCGACGCTGCAGCCGGCACCACGGGCGGCCAACGCGTTCCAGCAGCCGGAGTACACGGACAACTTCTATGATGCCGTGGGCGGACATGAGACCTTCGTGAAGCTGGTGGACGTTTTCTACGAGGGCATCGCTGAGGACGAAGTGCTCCGGAAGATGTACCCGGAGGAGGATCTGGGACCTGCCACGGAACGGATGCGGATGTTCCTCGAGCAGTACTGGGGCGGCCCCGGCACGTACAGCGAGCAGCGCGGCCATCCCCGGCTGCGGATGCGTCACCAGCCGTTCAAGGTTGATTTCGACGCCCGCGACCGCTGGCTGACCCACATGCGAAAGGCCGTGGACTCGCTCGAACTGCCGCCGCTGTACGAACAGACCCTATGGGATTACTTCGAGCGGGCAGCCCACTCCATGGTTAACAGCGCCTAGCTCGCTTGCTGCCGTTCCCGCCCTCGAGTGCAAGGCCTAAAGGGACGCACCGCTGCGAACCAGCACATGGCCGCGGGCCGTGGACAACCGCAGCCAGCGGCCACTGCGGAACAGCGCTGCCGGTTGATCATCCAGGAAGCCCAGCGTCAGCGCCGCGAATGCCGCACCGGCAGGCAAAGGCACGCTGGCCGCCGGCAATGATCTGCCCCATACAGCGCTGCGGGCATTATTGACGATCAACTGGCCCGGTTGCGCCGGCACGGCTGCTGCCACTTCCCGAATTCCCGTCTCGGCGGCAGCCCGCAGATCCTCGGACGAAATCTGCTCCACCGGTTCCCAGCCCGAGCGCGGAGGCAGTACCCCGGTCCAGGATTCCTTGACCTGCATCGGCGGCAGCGGCAGGACAACGTCATTCTCAGCCATCCGTGCCAGCCGGTCGGCCATCGATGCCAGCGATACGGTCATTTCGGCCTGGGCCGGACGCCCCAGCGGCATTGTCCGCAGCCCCAGAATGGTCGGCGTTGCTTCCCCCAGCAAGCGCGGCCTCATGAGGCAAACATAGGCGGCGAGGACAGCGCCGGAGACCTGCAGGTGGACGGCGCCGTCGTCGGCAGCGCGCGCCCGTGTGATGTACGTGCGCAAGTCCGCCGTCACCTGTGGATCGGCCAAGCTCAGCATGATCGTTTCGCCCACGGAATCAGGCACCTGCACTTTCCGAAGCACGACGCCGGAAGGGGACTTCCGGTCCTTGGTAACGTTCCAACGCTTTTCGGTACAGGTCCGGCAGTGGTACCGGCCGGCCGGATTCGCGGTTCACCAGTACCATCGTGGTCTCCCCCACGGCGTACGTTGCCGAACCGTCCTCTTCGGAAACGTTGTAGCCCAGCCCAAAGCTGGAGCCGCCCACCTCCGTCACCCAGACATTGACGTAGACCGGTTCCGGCCGGAAAAGCAGCGGCGCGAGGTATTCAATCTCCTGCCGGCCCACCAAGGTGAAGTTCCCCGCTCCGGCCAGATCGCTCACGGACAGCTGTCCGCCGTCGTCCGTAGTCTGTCCTGAAGGGCTGCCGTGCAGCCGGACGCGTGCCGTCTCCAAGTAGCTCAGAAAGGTCACGTTGTTCACGTGGCCGTAGGAATCGATGTCGCTGAAACGGAGCTGCAACGGGAACCGGGACACTTTAGGCATGAGACCATCCTCTCAAGCCACGGCCGCGCGGCGCGAACCGGCCGAGGTAGTTGAGCCGGGGGCCGGTGCGAACTAGTCTCGGAAGGGTTCCATTACTCTCGGGTAACGCCGGCAAGGAGATTCCATGACAGCCTCTGACGAGCGCATTGAGCCCACCACGGCCCTGCTGCAACTGCTGGACCTCTCGGACGCGGACGGCGCCAATACCGATGAGGAGATTTTCGTTGGAATTTCGGAGCCGCAGCCTCACGGACGGGTCTTCGGCGGGCAGGTTCTCGCGCAATCGATCCTGGCCGCTGTCCGCACGGTGGATGAGGCCCGGCAGATCCATTCCATGCACGGCTATTTCCTCCGCCCGGGGGACGCCAATGCGCCCATCACCTTTGGCGTGCAGAAGCTGCGCGACGGGCGGTCCTTTTCAGCCAGGCGGACCCATGCCTATCAGAGCGGCGTGCCCATCCTCTCCATGATCGCTTCTTTCCAGGTACCGGCCGACGGGGTGGACCATCACGAGCCCTTTCCGGAGGGCATTCCCGACCCGGAGTCGCTGCCGAGTACGGCCGATCTCCTGAGCGAATTCGAGCATCCGATCGCGCAGCAATGGGCGCACGAACGGCCCTTCGATATCCGGCACGTGCAGAGCCCCTTGTACCTCCGGGCCGAAGGAGAACGTGAGCCGACCAACGCTGTCTGGATGAAATCCAAAGGCCCGCTGCCAGACGATCTGAACCTGCATCGGGCGGCGCTAGCTTATGCCAGCGATTACACGCTGCTTGAACCGATCCTGCGGCGCCATGGAATAGCGTGGATCAGCCCCGGCATCAAGTTCGCGAGTCTGGATCACGCCATGTGGTGGCACCGGCCGTTCCGGGCGGATGAGTGGTTGCTCTATGTCCAGAATTCGCCAAGCGCTTCCGGTGCACGCGGATTGGGTGTCGGCCGGGTCTTTACCCGCTCCGGTGAGCTCGTGGCCACAGTGGCGCAGGAAGGCATGATGCGTATTCCCGTCGAGGCCGTGGACGCATAGCGACGCTGCGACCGAATCAAAATGGTCCGTCCGGCTGTCAGCAGCCGGACGGACCATTTTCTTTAGTTGTGCGACATCTTCAGTTGCACCATCTGCCAGTGTGCCGCCTATGCAGTTGAGGGAGCCGCGATCTAGTCGCGGGTAAGCCGACGGTGCGTAACGCGATGCGGCTTGGCAGCATCCGGGCCGAGTCGCTCGATCTTGTTCTGCTCGTAGGCCTCGAAGTTACCTTCAAACCAGTACCAGTTCGCCGGGTCCTCCTCGGTGCCTTCATAGGACAGGATGTGGGTGGCCACCCGGTCCAGGAACCAACGGTCGTGGGAAATGACCACGGCACAGCCGGCGAATTCGAGCAACGCGTTCTCCAGGCTGGACAGCGTCTCCACGTCGAGGTCGTTGGTCGGCTCGTCGAGGAGCAGCAGGTTGCCGCCCTGCTTGAGGGTCAGCGCCAGATTCAGCCGGTTACGCTCGCCGCCGGAAAGCACCCCGGCCTTCTTCTGCTGGTCCGGGCCCTTGAATCCGAAGGCGGATACGTAGGCGCGGGACGGCATCTCCACCTGGCCGACCTGGATGAAGTCCAGTCCGTCGGATACGACTTCCCACAGCGACTTGTTCGGGTCGATTCCCCCACGGCTCTGGTCCACGTAGGAAATCCTGACGGAGTCGCCGATCTTCAGATCGCCGCCGTCGAGTTCCTCGAGGCCAACGATCGTCTTGAACAGCGTGGTCTTGCCGACGCCGTTGGGGCCGATGACGCCAACGATGCCGTTGCGCGGCAGGGAGAAAGACAGCCCGTCGATCAGCGGGCGGTCGTCGAAGCCCTTCTGCAGGTTCTTGCCTTCGACGACAAGCTGGCCGAGGCGCGGACCCGGCGGGATCTGGATCTCTTCGAAGTCAAGCTTCCGGGCGCGGTCCGCCTCGGCCGCCATTTCCTCATAGCGGGCCAGACGTGCCTTGGACTTGGTCTGACGGCCCTTGGCGTTGGAGCGGACCCAGTCCAGCTCCTCCGACAGCCGCTTCGCCAGTTTGGCGTCCTTCTTGCCCTGGACTTCGAGGCGGGCACGCTTCTTCTCCAGGTATGTGGAGTAGTTACCTTCGTACGGGTAGAGGTGCCCGCGGTCAACTTCGGCGATCCACTCGGCCACATGGTCAAGGAAGTACCGGTCGTGAGTCACGGCCAGCACTGCCCCGGCATAGGACTTCAGGTGCTGCTCGAGCCAGAGCACGCTCTCGGCGTCGAGGTGGTTAGTGGGCTCATCAAGGAGCAGCAAATCAGGCTTCTGGAGGAGCAGCTTGCACAGTGCAACGCGGCGGCGCTCACCTCCGGAGAGTACGGTTACGTCGGAGTCGCCGGGCGGGCAACGTAGCGCGTCCATGGCCTGTTCGAGCTGGGAATCGATGTCCCATGCATCGGCGGCGTCGATAGCCTCCTGCAGCTTGCCCATCTCGTCGAGCAGCTTGTCGTAGTCCGCATCGGGGCTGGCCATCTCTTCGGAGATCTCGTTGAAGCGCTGGATCTTGCCGTAAATTTCGCCGACGCCCTCCTGGACGTTGCCCAGGACGGTCTTTTCTTCGTTCAACGGCGGCTCCTGCAGCAGGATTCCCACCGAATATCCGGGGCTGAGCCGGGCCTCGCCATTGGACGGAGTGTCCAGACCAGCCATGATTTTCAGGATGGTGGACTTACCGGCGCCATTCGGACCGACAACGCCGATTTTGGCTCCGGGATAGAAGGACATGCTCACGTCATCGAGGATGACCTTGTCGCCAACGGCTTTGCGGGCCTTGGTCATTGTGTAAATAAATTCCGCCATGCCCATAAGGCTAGTGGGTGGCGGGGCAGAACTCACATTTGAGGGCCGGCGTCTGCCATGGTTCAAGCCGCCATTCGCGTGCAGTTAGACGCTGCAGCCGTTGCGGTCAGGAGCCATGGCCGACAAAGCAGTTTCCGGCCGGCAGAACCGGCAGCACTGACATCGCAACCTCGCCTTCACGTACCTGCCCGATAATGCATTGCTCATCTACCGGTGCTGCAGCCTCGATCGCGTCGACGGCCAGGCCTGTGGGAGTGATATCGGCCGAGACTTCAATTTCGTCTTCACCGAATCCGGCGTCGGTCATCGCCTTGATCATCTGCGACTCATTCGGCCGGGGCGACGAAGCTGCGAGTTTCTCAAGCTGCCCCCGTACCTGCCTTTCGGCTACTTCCACGGCCGACGCTTGCTCCGTCTCAACGGCAGGTTCAGCAGTTTCAGTTGTTGCAGGCACTGTTGCGGCGGCAGGCGCATCGCTGCTTTTCGCTGAATCGGCAGCTCCCGATCCGACAGCCGAGCATCCTGCCAGCGCGAAGCCGGCCGCAAATAACCACGCGGCGCCAGCAAAGCGTACTTGAACTGAACGTTCCTGTCGGTGCAGATTTTTCACGCTGTCATTCTGTCACGCCCCGGCTCCGTCTCTCCTATCCCGCCATCCGCAGTCCGTTCCCATCGCGCTCACCAATCGAAATTGAGTTGTCATCGTTGAAGTCAGGAACTGCCTCCGTTGAAGCGTCCGTTCCCCAGTCGTATACCTCTCCTGTGCCAGCGTTGACGCCGTCGGGGGACCGTTGTTCCGCACCGGGGAGGGGGCTCGCTGAGAGCTGCTGGGTTTGCGGCTCCTGCCTCGACGAAATACTGCGAACGAAATTGCTCGTTCCCCAGAACAAGTCATGACCCAGCGATTCAGCGTCGATCTCACAGGCCGTCCCCTGCCGCCCGTCATCGCTGGTCCATTGGCGAAGCCGGAGCTTGCCAGTAACGATGACGGGTTGGCCTTTCCTCAGGCTTGATCCGATATTCTCGGCCAACTTCCGATAGCACTGCACCGTGTACCAGTTGGTCTGACCGTCCACCCATTCCTGGGTTTCACGGTCGAATCGCCGCTCTCGGGAAGCCAGCCGGAAGTCAGCACAAGCAGTCCCGCCCCTGGTCGTTCCAGCCTTGATATCGGTTCCTATAATTCCCCGGACAGTAATGATGTCTGTCATGATCCTGCTCCTCCTCACGATGCCGGCGGAGTTACCGACATCCCCAGTCTGCAAATCCCTTCTGCCCAAAAGTAGCCATAGGAGCACGTTTGTGGAGTGCCGGACATCACGCGTCGCTGTGCAGGACGAGAAGTGACTTCGAAGAATCGCAGGCAAGAGGATAAACTTGCTGACTGGCGGAGCGATCCGCCGCCAGCCTCGGTAGCTCAGTGGATAGAGCAGGTGCCTCATAATCTGACTTTGGCCAGTACACCGCTGCTCTCCCAACGTGGATTATGCGATCGCGCGAGAGTTTACTTTTCGACACCGACAACCTGCTTCTCAGACATGATGCCGTTGGGTTTGATCTTGCCAGTGGCAAAGTCGCGGCCGGTCTACGTCGAGGGCGACAGATTGAGCCTGTGAAGCTTGCGCTCAACTTGGCGGATTGTCTTCTTGATTGACGAGCAGCTTGCCTCTTATGAAACGTTCATCTTCTTCTCGATGTGCTTCTTGGCGCGATTCACCTCGCGCTCAGACTCTAGCGAGTAGAGACCCGGATTGATATTTACGGCGGCTTCGACGTTGAGAACGTTTGTCGAGGATTTGCCGCTCGGTACTTAATGGGTAGCCGTCAGTGCCGGGCCGAACGACGATAACGCTCTTTTACGTTCGGCCATGGAGTTGCTCTGTATGTGGTGCAAGGGCTTCTAAAGGGGGTGAAGTGAGAATCCGCCCCGCGTTCAGGGATGGCGGGGTCAATAGTAAAATTCACGAGGAGAGTGCTTGAGGACGGGGAGAAAAAAGACGTGGAATTGCGTCTACGAAATTCATGGGGGTTGGAAGTAACTGCTCAGCACCCTCTGAAGTCGAGCTTGAATCGAACTACACCGCTTCGACGCCCCTGTGAGATTTCGAATCAAGTAGTCCATGGCATCGTTCGTCCGGGTATCGAGACCCTATACAGCTCCACCTTTTTACGTGGATTAAGTAGTTTCCCGGATCATGGGTGAATGTTCGGGGAAGTCTCCGCCGTTGATACCGTACTCATAACTGCTGCTCAAGTGACCGATATCCAATGCCCAGCGGCCAGCCGCAGCCAGGTCTTTTGCAAGGATCGTGCCGGCTGCCCCAAGGCTGATCAAGATCAGATCCGAGGCGTCCGATTCGAGGCGGTCAAGGATTTGGGGCAGCTCGGTGAAGGCGTCCCGCGGCGCCGTGTACTCAAACCCGATAGAAGCAGCGGAGTTGAACAGTCCCGGGACAAGCCCGAAACGTGAGCCCTCCCCTGTCACGACTGTGACAGTGAGGCCGTCCCACACGGAACGCCACGCCTCAACAGCTTCAGTACCGTGTACCTGGAAGCAGATCGGACGTGAGACATGACTGTTCCCAAATCGCTCGATGCGTTCGAGGATCGGGTGGATTTGTCGCCACGTCTCACCATAAAATCCGCCCCAGAACACGTCCCGATAGCCGAATGGTAGACCAATCAGCAACGTGTCAAGGTTCTCGACGCCGTAGTCCAACGTGCCGCGCAGTGCGTCCATCAACTGTTTCGAGTTCCGCTGGAACTTTGAGTTGTACGCCAACCGGGTCATCAGCTTGAACTCGCCATCTCCGAAGCGGGCAAAACTCAACCGCTCACTACGCACCAACCGCAGCGTCTCGATCATCCCAAGCTGCCGCTCGGCGAGGAACGCTTGCATGTGGTCAAGAACCGGGGCGGCTAACGTCACACGTATGCTGTCCTGAACGCGCCGCGACTGGTACGACTCGGAAACGAGCCGGTCCAACGTCTTCCCGTGCCGGCGCGATTCCTGGAGCTCTTTAATGATCAGCTCGTTTTGGCGCAAGAGTAACTCATTTTGGCGTTGCAATAGCCTCGCTTCCTCACTATGCCCGGCAACCAGGTTCTGCACCCCATCAGCAACACTTTCAAGATTGCGGAGAACTTTCCGAATACGGCGTTTGAGCATTTCTTTACCCCCGGTAGAGAGACTGTGGCATAGCAGTTGACAAGCAAACTACTTTACGCGCAATTCCACTTACTCTCACTAGGCGACCTCACGTTTCCTGCACGATCACAAACCGCCCTCGCAGCCCGCGGTAGTTATACAGAAGGAATGAATACCTCCCGATATGGAGGTCACCGCCTACCCCGACCCTTTACGCCCTGCCATTTTACAAAAACAACGCAAGCACCTGCTATGACTCCGGCCCTTATTTCAAGTGCGACCTGTTTCAGGCCGAATATGCCAAAGCCGCTGGCACCGGAGAAACTACCGGATCGAGCATCACATCAAGAACTTGGCCGGTCCATCCTCAACAGCAAAATGCTCGGCAACGACGGCAAACTCCACGGGGAGGTACAACCTTTATCCACGCCGACAACAGAACCCTTTATCGTGGCCATCGACAGCGCCGTAGCCCGCGTTGTAACAACTTCGACGAATCCCTCGACACCGTTCGCCCCGACGTCGGGGCCACCTTTACTGGCAACGACAAGGGAGGCGTCTTTGAGGAGGAAGTCGAGGCGAAGTAAATGGAAGTGCTGCTTCAGTACCCAGGCTCGGTCCTCTGGCCGCTCTGCATCCAAATCCTCGCCCTGCCAGCAACCTCCGCTATCAAAACGTTCCAGTTCGACTCGGCCGCCAGTCCCCGACCTCACTCCTGGTGTATCGTGGCGTGGTAAGTACAGTGTTCTTACCGGAGTGACTAGCACAGCTAAAAGCCTGACCCTTCCGACCGTTTTATTCTTGATGGGATACAGTTCCTGCGAGTCAGCACCTAGATGTGGACAATGGATCAACTCGCAGTACGGCCAGCGTAAAGCTGGCACAATGCCGGAAATATAAGACTTTTTGTATACCGGCACATACCTAGATATAGATCCCGTCCTCACCGGTGGCAGGGCCATGCCCGTATTTAAGCTATGCTCGTTAATCGCTAGCCTCCGTAGCTCAATGGATAGAGCAACGGCCTTCTAATCCGTAGGTTGCGCGTTCGAGTCGCGCCGGGGGCACCTCGTACAGTAATTTAGGCAGAATCGCCCTGACAGGACGCGCGGACACAACGTCCTGGCTCTCCCACGGCCAGGCCAGACCGCGTTACTCGGGCGTCTGCCCGCGCAGCGATAGAGCACGTTGGATGGAGCGGGGAAACTCTGCTCGTGCGGGCCCCGCACGGAACAGCACCAGGCACCGAACTCATGTTCCGCCGCAGGCACACAGACGATGTCACGATGGTGCCGGCCTCCAGCGGAAAATGGATTGTGGAGTTGCCTGAGAGCGAGCCGGGCGATATCTTCGACGCTTTCATCTGCTCGGCGATCAAAGCGGAAAGCGTCTGGCTTTCGATATCGTCGATGTCGTCCAAAGACCGCCTATGCAAATCTATGCAACGGCCCACGGGTCATTCTCCGTGCGCCACGTCAACAACAGTGTGGTCGCAAAGGGACGTCGCTGGCTAAAGCGGAGAATCCGGGCTCAAGCGCAGTAGGCGCTGCCAACAAATGGCAACTCGTTGACCACACTTCACGTGCTTGGCAACGATAGTGCAATGTCAATCTCTCTAGCCGCCGAACCTGATCGGCTTCTACCTGCTGAACCCGGCGTCCGAAAGATCGCGCGCGGGCTCCTGGAACTTGTCCAAGACCTGCCTATTATTTCTCCCCACGGTCATGTGGACGCCACCGTCCTGGACAAAAATTCTCCCTTCCCTGATCCTGCAACGCTGCTGATCAGCCCTGACCACTACGTCACCCGGCTCATTCATGCCAGTGGTGTCCCGCTCGATCGGCTGCGCGTGGGAGGATCCACCACGGCCTCGCCCCGCGATGTATGGCGGGAGTTCGCAAAGGCCTGGCCGTTGTTTGACGGCACCGCGTCCGGATACTGGCTGCGGTCCGAATTCGAACACGTGTTTAAGCTCGAACAGGAAATCTCCGAAGCGACCGCCGACGCCACGTTCGATGCCATCCAGAACAGGCTCAGTGAACCCGGTTTCCGCCCGCGCCAGCTTTTCAAGGACTTTAACATTGAGGTCCTTGCCACGACTGACGATCCGCTGGACAGCTTGGAGTCCCATGCGGCGCTGGCTGCTGATGCCACGTTCCAAGGTCGGGTTCTGCCTACGTTCCGTCCGGACGCGTACTTGAACATCAGCCATCCGACTTGGATCGAAAACGTCGACCGGTTGATTACCACCGCCAGCGACGGCACCACCGGATACGCGGGCTACATCCGTGCATTGGAAAACCGCCGGCAGCACTTCGTCGACCATGGCGCCGTCTCCGCGGATCATGGAGTCCGCACTCCGCAGACGCTCAAGCTGGACCGTGCGGAGGCGGAAAGCCTCTTCAACAAGGCCCGCCGTGGGGAAGCCACCGATGCCGACCGTGACGCTTTCGAAGCCCACATGATGTACGAGATGGCGCGCATGTCAGTCCAGGACGGTCTGGTCATGACGGTCCACCCCGGCTCATTCCGCAACCACCATCTACCGACCTTCGAAAGATACGGCGCTGACACCGGCCACGACATCCCCTTCGCCGTCAACTACACCGAAGCCATCCGCCCGGTCCTCCAGGACTTCGGGACAGCAGAGAACTTCAACTTGATCCTCTTCACCCTGGATGAAACGGTGTTTTCACGGGAACTGGCCCCCTTGGCCGGCTTCTACCCCGCCGTCTACGTCGGTGCCCCGTGGTGGTTCCTCGATGCACCGGATGCAATGTTGCGCTTCCGCTCGGCCATCACGGAGACCGCCGGGTTCTACCGCTCCTCCGGCTTCATCGACGATACCCGCGCCTTCTGCTCCATCCCGGCCCGCCACGATGCGTCCCGCCGGGTTGAAGCTTCGTTCCTGGCACGGCTTGTTGCCGAACACCGCGTTTCCGAGTCCCGTGCCGCCGAGCTGATCGTGGATATTGTCGATGCCGCACCGCGAAGGGCTTTCAAACTGTGACTGCACAAACCGCAGCCCAGCCACTGAACCGGCAGACCTACCGGGCAGGCACCCCCGCGCCGATCCGGATTATCCACATTGGGCTCGGCGCTTTCCACCGTGCCCACCAAGCGTGGTACACGCATAAAGTAGACGCCAACCACGAATGGGGCATCGCTTCGTTCACCGGACGCAGCCCGCAAGCTGCCGAAACACTTGAGGCCCAGGACGGGCTTTACACCCTCGTCGAGCGGGCCGAAGACGCAGACAGCTTCGAGGTCATCGAAAGCATCAGTGCGGCGTACGACGGCGGCAACATTGGTCGGCTCGGCGAGTTACTGTCGCAACCGACGACGGCGATCGTCACGCTGACGGTGACGGAAGCTGCGTACTACCTCGGTTCCGACCGGCAGCTCGATCTAGCGGCCGAGCCGGTAGCCGCCGACGCTGCCTTGCTGGGCCAGTGGTGGAAAGCGTCGGCAGCCCTCGTTGGTTCCAGCGGCTCCGGCCGTCGCGGCGTTCCCTCGACCGCCGCTGCACGGCTGCTCACCGGCCTGGATGCACGTCGGCGGGCAGAAGCCGGGCCAATTGCCGTGGTTTCCTGCGACAACCTCAGCGCCAACGGCACGGCTGCGCGCAATGCCGTACACGGTCTCGCATCGGCGATAGCACCGGAACTGGCTGGCTGGATCGATGAAAACGTATCCTTCGTGGATACCTCCATTGACCGGATCACGCCGCGGACTACGGATGAGGATGTAGCCGGCGTAGCCGCTGCAACCGGCTTTGCGGACCGGTCCCCGGTAGTAACGGAACCGTTCCATAGCTGGGTCCTCTGCGGCGAGTTCCCTGCCGGCCGGCCTCCCTGGGAGGATGCCGGCGCAGTGTTCGTCGACAGGATTGAGCATTTTGAACGGCGCAAGCTGTGGTTGCTTAACGGAGCCCACTCCCTGTTGGCCTATGCTGGCCAACTCCGTGGCAGCCACACCGTAGCGCAGGCCTTGCATGATCCCGTTTGCGCTGCCTGGATCGAAGAATTCTGGGATGAAGCCGCGGAACACCTTACTGAGCCGGAGCTCAAGGTCGACGAGTACCGGGCGGCCCTGCTGGCAAGGTTTGGCAATTCGCGCATAGCCCACATGCTGGCCCAGATCGCCATCGACGGGAGCAGCAAACTGCGCATGCGCGCTGTCCCTGTGATCCAGGCGGAACGCGCGGCCGGACGCCCTGGACAGGCAGGTGCCCGCCTGATTGCCGCATGGATCGACTACCTGACAAAAGCCAGTAACGACGGCGCGGACGTGCGCGATGCCGAGGCTGAACGCATCAAGCCACTGCTGGCATTGGACGGGCGGGAACGAACTGCCGCGCTGGTGAAACTACTGGACTCGGAATTCGCCGCCGAAGACGGCGTCGTTGAAATGGTCCATGCCCTGCGCGGAACGTTCATAGACCAGTAAGGGCAACGGGCGCTAGGTCGGAAACCCGGCAACTTGTGGCAACTCCTTGCCACCCGGTTTCCGGCCTAGCTACGGTTACGTGAAGATTTGAAATCATTGAAAGGCCTATCTTGAAGATCATTGCTGCTGATGTCATTGTGACCAGCCCCAGCCGGAACTTTGTGACGCTGAAAATCACCACGGATGACGGTGTTACCGGTCTAGGAGATGCCACTCTGAACGGCCGCGAGCTGGCCGTGGCGACTTATTTGAAGGAACACGTTGCGCAGCTGCTGATCGGCAAGGATCCGCACCGGATTGAAGACACTTGGCAGTTCCTCTACCGCAGCTCATATTGGCGCCGGGGTCCTGTCACCATGGCCGCCATCGCCGCAGTCGACATGGCTTTGTGGGACATCAAGGGCAAGGTTGCCGGGCTGCCGGTCTACCAGCTGCTGGGCGGCGCATCAAGGACGGGTCTGCGCACATACGGGCATGCTTCCGGCCGCGACATTCCCGAGTTATTCGACTCCATCCGCCAGCATTTGGAAGAAGGCTACAAGTCCATCCGTGTGCAGACGTCCGTGCCAGGGATCAAGGCACTCTACGGCGTTGCTGCCCAGGCACAGGCTACGGGTGAGCGCTATGACTTCGAACCCGCCGGCCGAGGTGCACAGCCGACCGAGGAAGACTGGGACACCCGTGCCTACCTGCGCCACCTTCCTACTGTCTTCGAAGCGGTCCGTAACGAGTTCGGCCCGGAACTGCCGCTCCTGCATGACGGCCATCACCGCATGACACCGATCCAGGCAGCCAAGCTGGGCAAGTCACTGGAGCCGTACGATTTGTTCTGGCTCGAGGACTGCACGCCCGCTGAGAACCAGGAAGCTCTCCGGTTGGTCCGCCAGCACACCACCACCCCGCTGGCGATCGGAGAAATCTTCAACACGGTCTTCGATTTCCAGACGCTGATCAAAGAACAGCTGATCGACTATGTCCGTGCGGCTTCGACCCACTTCGGCGGCATCTCTCCGCTGAAGAAGGTCATGGACTTCGCCGCCCAGTACCAGGTCAAGTCGGGTTTCCACGGCCCTACGGATGTCTCCCCGGTCGGCCTTGCAGCGCAAACCCACGTCGGACTGGCTATCCATAACTTCGGTATCCAGGAATACATGGAGCACAGCGAGAAGACCAATACGGTGTTTGAGCAGTCCATGGTCTTTGCCGACGGTTATCTGCACCCGGGCGACAAGCCCGGACTCGGCATTGAGTTGAACGAAGAAGCCGCAGCTTCCTTCCCTTACCAACAGGCCTACCTACCGTACAACCGTCTCGCCGACGGGACGGTGCACGACTGGTGACAACCTCGGGCCCCTATCATGTGGTGCTGATGGGCGTTTCCGGATCCGGAAAGTCCACCGTCGGTGAACTCCTGGCTGAGCACATCGGCGCGGAGTTCACCGACGGGGACGCCCTGCATCCGCGTGCCAATGTGGACAAGATGGAGTCGGGTCTCCCGCTCAACGATGGCGACCGCAAGCCTTGGCTCGAAAAGATCGGTGCCACTTTTGCACAGGCTCCGGGCTCGTTGGTCATTGCCTGCAGTGCCCTCAAAAAGTCCTACCGGGACCTTATCCGGGCCGCTGATTCCTCAGTAGTATTCATCCATCTCCAAGGGAGCCAAGAACTGCTCGAGGACCGAATGACTTCGCGCAGCGGACATTTTATGCCGCCCGCCTTGCTCAAGTCCCAGCTGGAAACGCTGGAACCGCTCGATGTGACGGAGCCTGGCGTCGTCCTTGACATCGCCGCTTCGCCCGCCGAGTTGGCACAGTCGGCCAAGCTATGGCTGGAAAAGACTAGCTAACGCTGGGCCCGCCTGGCCGTTGAATTACGCACAACCAATCGGGTCGGCAGGACTACCGGCTGACCCGATTGGGACTTAGCCCCCGCGGCGAATGCGAGCAGATTATTCACCGCCGTAGTGCCCAAGGCATACAGGGGTGCCGCAACGGTCGTCAGCGCGGGCGTTATCAGATCCGCGCCATAGCTGTTGTCGAAGCCCACCACACTGACATCTTCCGGCACGCTAAACCCCTGCTGCTGCAGCGCGCGGATGAATCCAATGGCCATCTGGTCGTTGTAGGCAATAACTGCCGACGTACGATGTTGAAGCCATTCGGCAGCCACATCCTCCCCGCCGCGAACCGTGGGCTGAGCCGGCGCCGTGCGCCGAACATTCAGTTCAAGCTCCAGGGCCGCTTCCCGCAGGGACCGCCAACGCATGCCGTCTGCCCAGGAGGCTTCCGGACCTGCCAGATAGGTGATGGTGTCGTGTCCGTGTTCGCCCAGATGCTCGGCGGCGCGACGGATCCCCCTGGCGTTATCGGTCACCACGCTGGCAACATCGGCAACTGCCCGGTTCATGACAATCGTCGGTTTCTGCTTGGCCATCATCCGGATGGCAGAATCCGACATACGGGAACTGGAAAGCACGATCCCGTCAACCGTGGACATGGCCCGTTCCAACGCCTGGCGTTCGCGGCGGTCAGATTCCTGGGTGTGTGCAAGGAGCATAGTGTAGCCGGCTTCGGCTGCCGCAGCTTCAGCGCCGCGGACCATCTCCGCATACACCGGGTTCCGGATGTCGGCGATGACTAACGCGATCATGGATGTGCGCGTTCCGCCAGGCTGCCCTGCTCCGTTCATCGGCTTGGACCGATAACCGAGCTTGATCGCGGCCGCAAAAATCTTCTGCGCCGTTTCATGGCTCACCCGGCCGGGCCGGGCAAAGGCCCGCGAAACCGTGGATGAGGACACGCCGGCAACCCGGGCGACGTCGTAAATAGTCGGCGTCCCCTGAATTTCACTCATACTTGTCCTCCTGCAGAACATCTTACGGGGTGGCCAAGGCAATATATGGCAACTGCTTGCCGCGCACGCTCCATTTTTGGCTGAATCATTAGAACGCATGCATGGCGCCACCTGCCATTCCGGTGCACGCACAACGAGGCGTGTGCACAGATTGGGGCGGATTCGCAGCATGCATGAAGGCGGCCATTCCACTGCGGCCAGCAGCTGGAACCGGCAGCAATGAAAACGGAAAGCCGCGGATTCTCCGCGGCTGCACACAATGCCCGCTCATCGGGCAGGAAAAGGTAAACCATGAAGGGCAACAAAGCTTTTGCAGTGATGGGGTCCGTGGCAGCGATGGCGTTGGCACTGACAGCCTGTGGTGGCGGTTCCGGCAGTGCCGACGGCGGCGCGGACGGCAAGACCATGCGACTGGCGCTCAACCAGACCGAAACCCACCCCTCTTACATCGCCCTGGACAGCTTCGGCGAACGGCTGTCGGAGTCCACCGAAGGCCGCTGGGACATCGATGTCTACGCGAACGAGACCCTCGGCGCGCAGCAGGAAGCCATCCAGTTGGTCAGCGACGGCACCGTGGAGATGGCCATCGTCTCCGGCACTCAGCTGGAAAACCTCAATGAAGACTTCCGGGTCTTCAACCTGCCTCAGGTGTTTGACGACGTTGAGCACCAGATGAAGGTTGTCGGCGACGAGGAAATCACCGGGGAGCTCTACTCGTCCCTCGAGGATCAAAAAATCACTGTCCTCGGCGGTTTCACCCAGGGAACGCGCAGCGTTTACAACACCGAGAAGCCGATTAACACCCCCGAGGACCTCGCGGGAATGAAGATCCGTGTCCAGGAGTCCGACGTCCATATGAAGATGATCGAGCTCATGGGCGGCTCCGCAACTCCGATGGCATTCGGCGAGGTTTACACCGCACTGCAGTCCGGCGTACTTGACGGTGCGGAGAACAACGAAATCTCTTACCTGACGCAGAAGCACAATGAGGTTGCCGAGTACTTCTCGAACACAAACCACCTTGTTGGCCTCGACTACCTGGTCATCAACACCGATGTGCTCGCTGAAATGTCCGAAGAGGACCGCGCTGCTTTCGAGGCCGAGTGGGATGCAGCCGTAACCGAGCACACCGAACTCTGGCTCTCCGAGACCGACGCGGCCATCAAGGAGCTTGAAGCCGCAGGAACCAAGTTCAACGACGTCGATACGGAAGCCTTCCGCACGGCCCTGCAGCCGCTCATCGACGAATACGTGACCACCGACTCCGCCAAGGCCCTGTACGAAGCCACCCGCGCCGCGGCAGAGTAATCCCCTACTCAGAGAGTCATTGAAAAAACAGCTATGCATGCCATAAAGAAATTCTTCGACAAACTGCTTGCAGTCGCCTGCGTGGTGCTGTTTGCGGTTCTCGTCGTGACGGTCGTCTGGCAGGTCTTCACGCGTCAGGTCATACAAGACCCCAGCGCATGGACCTCGGAGCTGGCCCAGTATCTGTTCGTCTGGTTGGGCCTGTTCGGCGCGGCACTGGTATTCGCCGAGCGTGGCCATATCGCCGTTGATTTCGTGGTGCGCAAGCTGCCCGAGCGCGCGGAGCGCGCGGTAGCCGTCTTTGTCCAGGTAGTCATCATGGTCTTTGCCTCGGTGATCCTTATCTGGGGCGGCTACCGCGTCTCCGTTCAGGCCTGGAGCCAGGCGCTTACCGGTCTGCCGGTTAACGTGGGCCCCTTGTACCTGGTGATGCCGATTACCGGCGTGATCATCATTTTCTATGCGATTTACCACACGATTGCCGTTCTGCGAGGCGAAGAGGAAGCCATCGCCGAAGACGACAATCCGGACGTTATCTAGGAGAGCCCGTGGAAACAGCACTACTCGCCGGGCTCATCCTTCTCATCGGGATTGCAGTCCTTATCATTCTCAGCGTGCCGATCGCCGTTGCCATCGGCGTCTCGACCGTAACTGCGATCATCGCCGTTCTCGGCTTTGACCGTGCAGTCTTGACGACCTCGCAGCAAGTGTTCGCGGGGATCAACTCCTTCACCCTGCTGGCCATCCCGTTCTTTATCTTGGCCGGCGTACTGATGAACAATGGCGGCATCGCATCCCGCCTCATTGACGCGGCCAAGGTCCTCGTAGGACGTGCACCGGGATCGCTCGCACAGACGAACATCGTTGCCAATGCGCTTTTCGGATCGGTCAGCGGGGCCGCAGTCGCCGCAGCGGCTGCCGTTGGAACCGTCATGGGTCCTCGCCAGGCCAAGGAAGGCTATGACCGCAGCTTCGCGGCCGCAGTGAACGTTGCCTCTGCACCGTCCGGAATGCTCATTCCGCCCAGCAACACGTTCATTGTCTACTCGCTGGTCAGCAGCACGTCCATCGCCGCCCTGTTCGTCGCAGGCTACGGCCCGGGTATCTTGTGGGCTCTTGCCTGCATGACAGTGGTCTATTTCTACGCGCGGAAACGTCCGGAGCTGAAGTCGACGGAAAAAGTCTCCTTCGCCGTGGCAATTCAGACGCTGCTCAAAGCAGTTCCGTCGTTGTTGATGATCGTCATCGTGATCGGCGGTATCCTCGCAGGAATCTTCACACCGACAGAGTCGGCGGCCATCGCCGTCGTCTACTGCTTGGCACTTGGTTTCATTTACAAGACGATCAAGGTCAAGGATCTTCCGGGAATTTTCCTGGACGCCACCAAGACCACCGCTATCGTGATGCTGTTGGTTGGCGTGTCCACCGCGATGTCCTGGCTGATGTCTTTCGCCCGGATCCCCGATCTGATCTCAGACAGCATTCTTGGCCTGACGGAAAACCCGACGATCATCCTGATCCTGATGATGATCATCCTGCTCATCGTCGGAACGTTCATGGACCCCACCCCGGCAATCCTGATCTTCACGCCGATCTTCCTGCCGATCGTCATGGAATTCGGCATTCACCCGGTCCACTTCGGAACCATGATCGTCTTCAACCTCTGCGTAGGAACGATCACGCCGCCGGTTGGAAACGTCCTGTTCGTCGGTGCCCGCGTGGCGGGACTGCGGATCGAACCGGTGATCCAGCGATTGGTGCCGTTCTTCATCTCGCTCATCATCGGACTGTTTGTCGTTGTGTTCGTGCCTCAGCTGAGTATGTGGCTGCCGACCGCTCTGGGGCTAGTAGCGCCGTAGCTGAATGAACCAGAATTCCGCACCAATGGGCCTCCGTTCACAATTGAGCGGAGGCCCATTTCTTTGCCTCTCCCCCTGTTACTCCTCCCGAGCAGTCTCAAAAGCACCAATATCAACTCTGGTCCCAATATTCACAGAGTGTTACCGTTTAACCGACGACGACCAAAGCTGTTGCCCTCCCGGGCAGCCATACCCCGTCGCTTGGGGAATACCGGAGTAAACCTATGCGCCCTCGCCCACAGTTCCAAGCCCCTTCAAGCTTCATGCGGATATGGGGAACCGGAATCGTCGGCCTGACCGTCTTGTCTCTTGCGGTCTCGGGGTTCATCCTCCCTCCAGCAGCCAGCGCTAACGCAACACCGCCGCCGCCGGTGATCACAAAAGAACCAACTGAGACCCATTCAACTGCTCCCGTGAGTACGTCCACGGCTTTGCCCGCAACTCAGGAAGTCCCCCAGCCCACGCCGACGGCTGCTGCGCCGGAAGGATCGAATCCGGCGGAAACGCCGGCAACTAATGAGCCCAAGGACAGCGAAGAACCAGCTCCGCTACCGTCTTTTGAATCCACCCGGAATCCGCAGCCTGCGCCCACAGCGACTGGCACTCCCGAAATCGACGCCCACATCGAAGTTCCGGTGGAAGAACTCTCGCAGAAACAGCTGAGGGAACTGCTCGAAGTGCTTCAGGGCGACCACGGTGCCCAGATGGGTCATGGACTTGCACAACGGCAGCAACGAGAGGCCGAGCTCAAGCAGCCGGAGGAGCAGGAAGAGCTCCAGGATCAGCTGGACGTCCTGGAGATCGACCGGACCAGCTCGGTGCAAGCATTGTCCGTCCCCATGGTCAACCGCAACAAGTGGAGCCCGGACGGGATCCAGGGCATTGACGTCAGCAGTCACCAGCCTGATGTCAACTGGACCACCGAATGGAACTACGGATCCCGGTTCGCCTACGTCAAAACCACCGAGGCCCTTTCCTATCAGAATCCGGAGTGGCAGGAACAGTACACCGGTTCCTACAACGTGGGCATGATCCGCGGTTCGTATCACTTCGCGATCCCAAATGTCTCGTCAGGCAAGGCCCAGGCCGACTACATGGTTAACAACGGCGGCGGCTGGTCTGCCGACGGCAAGACGCTCCCGCCCCTGCTGGACATCGAATACAACCCTTACCCGGAGCTCGGCAACACCTGCTACAATATGTCCCCGAGTGAGATGGTCGCTTGGATCAAGGATTTCTCCAATACGATCAAGGCCCGCACCGGACGGCTACCCGCCATCTACACCACGGCAGACTGGTGGGACTACTGCACAGGCAGCAGCACGGCTTTAAAGGACCATCCGCTCCATGTGGCCCATTACCCCCTGGATGGGTACACGCTGGCCGAACCGCGGCTGCCCGCAGGCTGGTCCGGCTTCGATATCTGGCAGTACAGTTCAAGCGGTCCGTTCGTCGGCGACTCGAATGTCTGGCACGGCACAATGACTCAGCTGCGCAACTTTGCAAAGAATGCCAGTGACACGGTGACTACTTCCGTCCTCAGCGCAGCCCCAGGAGATTTAAACGGGGACGGGCGAAGCGATCTCCTCTCGCGGCGTACCGATGGCACCCTTTGGTACTACCCCGGTAACGGCGCCGGCGGCTACGGCACGCCGACCCGCGTTGGCGGCGGCTGGCAGATCTACAACGCGCTGATCGGTGTAGGAAATTACGACGGCGATTCGCGCCCTGATCTTTTGGCCCGCCACAACGACGGCTCGCTGTGGTTCTACAAAGGCAAAGGCGGAGTCTCGTTCGAGCCCCGGGTCCTTGTCGGATCCTACGGTTGGAACCAGTTCAGCGATGTCATCGGTGTCGGAGATGTCAATGGCGACGCTCGCCGCGATCTGATAGCCAGACGACCCGACGGGATCGTCTATCTATATCCTGGTCTCGGTACGGGCAAAACCGCCTCAAGAATCCGGGTTGCGGACGGCTGGCAGGGCTACGATCAACTCGTCGCTCCCCAAGACTTCACGGGTGACGGCAGAGTAGACATCATCGGCAGAAAAGCTGACGGTACATTGTGGATGAGAAGCGGCACTGGCCGTGCGCCGGCGCTCAACGCTATTTTCAGTTCCGAACAAAAGATTGGGACCAGCGGATGGCAGGCATTCCAACAGATTCTTGGTGTATGGGATAACAACCGGGACGAAAAACAAGACCTTATAGGGATTTATCCTGACAAACGGATCGGCTTCTATGCAGGTACACAATTTGCTGACCCAGAAGGTTACAGACCCCGGCAGCAGACGGGCAGCCAGGATTGGTCCGAATACAATCTGGTCATCACCCCCGGAGACTTTAACGGTGATGAAAGGGCTGATCTTATCGGCAGGATGGCCGACGGATCTCTGTGGTTCATGCCTGGTAACGGCAATGGCAGCTATGGCGGCCGTACTAAAATCGGCACGGGCTGGCAACATTTCAACCACATTATAGGTGTGGGTGACTACGACAGTGATGGAAACCCCGACCTGTTAGCCCAGCGCAAGGACGATACGCTTTGGCTCTATCCCGGATCAGGCAAAGTCATTTCCGGTCAAAGCGCATTCAGGAAGTGGCACATGAATGGCGCCAACGGCTGGAACCAGTTCATGAAGCTACTCGGCTCTGGAGACCTCAACAATGATGGTCACAACGATCTGGTTGCGGTGCGTCCGGACGGGATTGCGTACCTCTATCGGGCTCCAGGGAATGGGCACCACGGGACCCGTACAAGAATCGCTTCCGATTGGGACAAGTACAATCAGCTTGCTGCTGTCAAGGATTTCACGGGGGATGGCGCGGCAGATCTCGTCGCACGCAAGCATGACGGTACCCTGTGGCTCTTAGCCGGAAGCCGGATAGCTGAAGACGGGTTTGTAGGCATCGAACGCAAAATCGGCAGTGGGGGCTGGAACATATTCCTCCAGATTCTCGGACCCGGAGATTTCAATTCCGATGCGCAGGCAGATATGCTCGGCCTTGATTCGCAGGGTTATATGTGGTTCTACGAAGGCACGCAATTCAGATCGTCAGCAGCTGTCCTCCGCCGGGCGCTGGTGGGAACTCTCTAGCGGGCGTAACCCAAGTCGAGACTGAAGTTCCCGGCACCAGTGGCATAGGCTTTCAGGCCAAATGCCAGCACGGGCAGTTGAAGACCTGCCCCCGCTGCCAAGCGCCTTTCAGGACCCAAGACCCCACGGGTCCCTACTTGAACGAATGCATCCACCACGGTATTGCCCAATGCTGTTAAGTTTTCAGGTCGGATGAGCACCCTAAAGTGGTTTGGCCCGGACTTTACTGCCGTCAGTGGAAACCGCACCTCAGTGGCTTCCCCTCGACGCCGTACCACGCATTCTGCCTGATCGTAGTTTGTCGAGCAGCTGAACCTCAGTTCAAGTTCTATCATGTCCGGATTCAGTTCGACTGCATACACCTGCACATTGGGAGACAGCGCCGGCTCGGTCACGACGAGTTCAAGGCCATTGACATCCCGTTCGCGAAGGAGCCGGCACTTGTTTCGATGATCCGCCGACAATTCTGCTTCAACTTCAGGCGCGATGAACCGCTCCAGGAAGTCGGCATGAGCGTTGACCCATCGTTTCTTCCGCCGCTTGGACAGTGAACGGAAGCGTTGCTGGTCATAGATGCGCAGACACTTGCGCTGAAAAAGGTCAAGCACCATCCGGTCGGCCCGCTCTTTAGAAGGCTCACACTCATGGATGATGTTGGCGATGTCGGCGACGGATTGGGTATAGCCCTCGGGATCGGTGCGTTGGGAACTAATGTTCATTCCATCGTTCCGCGCGCGGAGAAAATAAAAATCATAATCGCTGACTACAGATACCGTGTCTGCCAGTAGATAGCACTTCGCGATGACCATGCCGTCTTCCAACCTGACTTTGTCCTCGCGAAAACGAATAGCATGATCGTCGAGGAGACTCCGCCGGATCAATTTTTGCGGTGACAGCGACGCCAGTATCTTCCTTCGGTCCACGTCGACTTCAGTGGTTGAGAATAGTTGGGTCATGACGCCTCTGCCGTTGAGTCCGATCAGTTTCGGCACGAGCACATCAACGTCATGGGCAACTGCGAAATCTAGCATCCGGCGAAGTGATTCAGGACCCAGAACGTCATCCGCATCGCAGAAGAATATGTACGGCGCATGGCTTGCCTCTATCCCCATGTTTCGCGGTTGCCCTGGCCAGCCGCTATTCGACTGATGAATTACGCGGAAGTTGGGGTGCTGTGAAGCATGTTCATCAAGGACCAGCCCGCTGGAGTCAGTAGATCCGTCATCAACAGCGATTACCTCGTAGAGCGCTTGATCTAGATCCTGGATTGACAAGCTGACCAAGAGTTCCTGCAGGTATGGCATAGCATTGAATACAGGTAAAACGACAGTCAATTTTGCCGAGTCTGCACTGGCGCTGGGACCGCTGTCCCCAGGTTGAACCCGCGGTCTCCGGATGCGTGACTGGAGCCGCATGGCACGCCTCTTCAATATCGATAAGGCGCGGCCCGTTATCATCAAAATCCCTTCCCGGATGGTGTTGGATGATAATGCTAGTCCATAAATCATGCTCTTTTGACCATCGTTAGGACCAACGCTTCCCCTCTCGGCATGTCAAGAGGAAGCCCGGTTTCTTAGGGGAGATAATGGACAGGACCATTCTTACGAGCAGGAGCTTTTTTGTCCGCGATCCGCAAGGGACGGCGCGCCGCAGCAGCCGTCAACGCACACTTACAGGACTTTTTGGCAGATGCCAAAGTACGACGACGGCTCGCCTCGAAGTATCCAACGCTACCCGACAAAATCGATTGCATCGTTTATTTCGGAGACGGCCTGCAGAACCTGTATCAGGTTAGGCAGTGGCTAGGACCGATGGCGGACCTAGCAGAACAAATGTCCGTTGTGCTGCTAGCGCGTCGACCCCTCGCGGCCCAGAAGTTACTCCGGGATTCGTCTATCCCGGTTGTGCTGGCGAAAGGTGTGTCACAAGTAGAAGAATTCGTGCGCCAGCACGGCGTTAGGGCCATCTTCTATGTGAACAACAGCCAAGCGAATTTCACGGTACTTCGCCAAACTGATCCACTTCACATTCATCTCAGTCATGGGGAAAGTGACAAGGTTTCCATGGCTTCGAATCAACTGAAGGCCTACGACTACGTTTTCGTTGCCGCCGAAGCCGCGCGCGAGCGCATCTTGACGAGCGTGAAGCGAATGGATCCAGCAAAGCTCGTTGAAGTTGGCCGTCCGCAAATCGACCATATGCGGCTCAGCCCGTCCTCGACTGGAGACGGTAGAATCACGGTTCTTTATGCACCCACATGGGAAGGAGACCGACCCGAAATGGCGTACGGTTCCGTGCTATCACATGGCCCCGGAATTTCGCGTGCCCTGCTAAATAATCCAAACTTCCGTTTCATTTTCAGACCCCATCCTTTGACCGGTTCCCGGATTCCTCAGCAGACCCAGGCTCTACGGGAGATCACCCGTGCGGTCGAAATAGCCAATCGGACCGACCCAACGGCGGGACACTATGTCGATCGACGTCCCGATTTTTATGCTGCGATGGGAGAAGCGGACGTCGGCATCACTGATATTTCCGCAATGGCCTTCGACTGGCTATCGCAGGGTAAGCCCCTTCTCCTCACCCTGCCGGCAGAGCAACGTGCAACTGTCGAACATTCCGAATTACCTAAAGTTGTTCCCATGATTCAAGCTTCCGAAGCCGATCAGGTGCCGGAAAAAATCAGTCGGATCTGCTCCCTTCCTTTGAGCGTAGAGCAGCAGCGGCTCATTGAGAAACATTTCGGGGATATAGCACCGGGTAAAAGCAGCGACCGCTTCATAAAGGCAGTGATGGATATCGTTGCTCAGACGGAACGGTCATCGGCTGATTCCAACGGACTGCCATGAAAGTCATAGCTCTTCAATTTCGATCGGCGGTCGGCCAACAATTGGCCTATTGTTTTCACGAAAGCGGCCGTGGATTCGCCTGATCCTAAATCACCGAAATAATAGCGCCGCATCTGTTTCCGTCCTTCAGAGAAGGTATCTTTAGGCACGAGCCCCTTTATCAAGTCATTGATTCGGCTGATTGAGTTTTGGTCAATGACTAAACAGGCATCAGCCAAAGGTGTGTCCCTAGCCAACTGCGACCGATTGCTCCGCCGATCGGTTATCATCAGGGGTCGGTCCGGATGCCGGTATAGGAAGTCAAGACTTACGCTAGATACATCTGAAACAAGTGCGTCCGTGTGTTCGAACATGGCGAGAATGTTGCCCGATTCCGAAATTATATGCTGGGCTCCTGCTTCGTTTGCACGGTTGATCTTCTCCATTATGCACTGATGTGCCTCCTCAATTCCTGGCGTAGTTGAGTCGATAATTCTGGGATGGGGCTTGTAAACGACTCTTGTAGCCGGCAAAGCTAATACTGCATCCAGAATTTGAGCTCCGTAGACGTCCACTGAAGTGTAATTATTAGCGGCGTTCTCGCCCTGCCACGTTGGCGCATACATAATAGTTTGACCAGTAAAAGGTTGCAGTTGTGGGGCGAAATCCAAGTCGAGTTGAGGCCGTCCCACCATCAGAAGGTTCGAGTCGTCAAAGTCCACAAGTACAGCCTTGTGTCGGGCAACAGCTGCTGGCCCTGCCACAAGCACTTTGTCGTAAGCCTTCGCTTGATTGGAAACCATGGAAAGCTTGTCGCTTTCGCCATGGTTGATATGGACATGCATAATCCTCGAATCGCTCAATGACTGGAAATTGCTGGCCCCATTATTCACGTATAGACAAATACCGTATTCATTCTGCTCGTATAAGGCCACCAAATCCTCAAACCTGCGCACAAAAATCATTGGTAGACTGGTAGACGATCGTATTTCTCGCAGGGCAGCAACCTTTCGGAAGACCAAGAGCACTTTGTGAAAGCTGTTCAGATGTTCTAGCACTGGCAGCCATTGCTCCAACTGGTATGTCTTCGATGCTATATCCCCAAAGTAGACGATTACATCTCCCGGAACCCTCACCCCATGAATTTCATGGTTGGAGCGAATCGTCGGACGCAGGCCCAACCATTCCTTAGCACGTTTAGCCGTTGAGGATTGCAAAGCAGACGATACAATCTCCGCCAACTGTTCTCTCACAAAATACTCCGATTCAAATCTATAGACAAGGGTTAGACTTCAGGATTGTTATTTCTTCAAGCTAAGGTTTCCGTATATCGTCGTATATGGGCGAAGGACATTCGCAGTATTTCCGAAGCCGATCCTGATACTATTTATCGCATCCGATATCGATGCGTGCAAATAACAGTCAACAGCATCAGAAAACCCCTCCAAGGTAGCTGCGGTGACCGTACATGCCACATCAATGACCGGCCCATTCCGGGCTGCCATTCGCGGCGTTACGTCAATAAATCCCTTTGTGCTCCTAGAAATCAGTCTTAATACCAATTCCGGATCCTTATCCTGACGCTGGAATTCGGAACTCGACACGAAGCATCGCACTTCGAAAGACCCGTCGGAGAATCCAGTGTAGGCCTGGAGTTCAACAACTAGATCGTCCAACGATGCGGTCCTTGCCTTTTCGCTCCGCGCAGCGTCTAAAACCTCTGTCCACCGGGAAGCAACGGCTTTTTTACTGAATTTTTCGGCACGAACGTATGCGGCCGATGACATCTGTCGATGCTCGGCGGGTGTCTCCACCAGTCGCACAATGGCATCGGCTGCGCCCTCGGTATCGCCCGGAGGAACAACAATGCCGTTGATGCCGTTCTCTATCATGTCTTTCGGCCCGTACTTCATATCAAAAGCGATTGGAACGCATCCTCTGCCCATAGCTTCCATGACCGTGAGTGCCTGTCCCTCGGACTTGCTCGTAGACAAGAGCATCCCCGCCGTGTCCAACTCATCTGCAGCCCTAGGTGAGTGGCCATGAAGGGTCACACGTCCGGATAATCCCATCGATTCGATCAACGTGCGTAAGTTTCCCTCTTCCGGTCCTTCCCCGAAAATGTCCAAATACAGTCCAGGGGCTTTTTCGGACGCAACTGCCAGCGTGCGGAGCGCTGCTGGAATGTCTTTGACCGGGGTGAGCCGGCAAATCATGATAAGTCTGTTCGGGTCTCTGGACGACCACGGAGGCTCCGACGCGCTGCGTTCCCGGCTATTCGATACGGCGTAAAAGTTTGATGAACGGCCAAACCGTTCAACAGCATCGCCGCGCTGACCCTCCGTGAGGAAAACGATGCCATCCCACGAATGACGGTGCTCGAATATGGGAACATGACCGCTGGCAAGCTGTCCCGTCAACGGATTCTGTCCAGACCGAACATGCGAACTGTGAATTACAACAAACTTTTTGGCTTGTGGGTGGCGAAAGGACCATAAAAACTTAGCTGAGAATTTGCTGTCCACGATAATGTCAGTCTCGCGCTCGGCAACGAGTTCTGCCAGCCAAGCACGGTAAAACGCTCCGGCGGATCTAAATTCGGCCACAGCCTCGCCGGCTCGGTTATATAAGGTGATACGTCGATCTGCCTTTCCCTCCGGACCAATCGGATCTTTGTAGTCCCTGGCGAAAAGGGAAGCGTCTGCTCGGAAGTACTCGGTTGCTGTGACACCGCTAGCATCGGCCGCTACGGATTCGACGCTGAACACCGTACCGTCCGGGCGAAACCTTGCCGGTCGACGCACATTTAGCGGGCGTTCCGGCAAGGACCCGCTTATGGGCCGAGCCGACGGCTCGGCAGTCGAGTAATAGTCATAGATGTTCAGGATCGGGACTGCTGGATGCAGCTTGGCTGCATCGATCAAGTCGGTCCGACGTTGCGCATAAGCAGGATCCGGATTAAATGTAACGATGGCCGCACTTCGGCCCATCTCATGAAATATACCGGCCCTTCCAAGGCACATTGTCGTCATGCCTCCGAAGGTGTCGTCAATCGACCATGTCACCATTAATGTAGGCCGGCCAGTGGGGCGCAAGGGTGCGGAACCTTTGCCAATGTCCACCGTCATCTAATTCCCCCAATTTTCCTAAGTGCCGGACGCGTCCCGTCAGGCAACCTCTTTGCCAGGGCTGGTTCCTTACGACGTGCAACCATGTACAACGCACACAAGAGCCTAGATATAACTTCAGATTAACTCTAGGCCCAGAACACCCGTAGACTGTTCAACGGTAATTTGCCTCAATGCTTTTTGGAGGACCTGCCATCGCGCTCCCCACTCCCAAAGACTCAACTGCTGCCAACAAGAAACAGGTCGAGGGCACTGGATATCGTCTCGACATCCAGGGTTTGAGGGCCCTAGCCGTCGCATTTGTCGTGTCTTACCATCTCTGGCCAGAGTCATTAACAGGCGGATATGTCGGAGTTGACGTCTTCTTCGTCATCTCCGGTTTCCTGATTACCTCCCATCTTATTCGCCGCCCACCGCGAGGAGTTAGGGATCTCTGCGAGTTCTGGGGCAGGCGTATCAGACGATTGCTTCCCGCCGCATTCGTCGTATTGGTTACTACGGCCATCGTGTCCCGCATTCTGGCGCCATCCACCCAGTGGACACAGATAGCCACTGAAATCATGGCTTCGGCTCTGTATGTCCAGAATTGGGTCCTGGCCGGCAGTTCGATCGATTATCTGGCCGATGACAACGCTCCAACACCTGTCCAGCATTTTTGGTCTCTGTCAGTGGAGGAGCAGTATTATTTTCTTTGGCCAATCCTGATAATGACCGCAACTTGGGCATGTAGCCGTACAAGGGTCAGCCCCGTACGCAGCGTTCTCGGACTCGTCCTCGCCGTTATAGCTGGCTCTTTGATCACTTCAATCACAGCTACGGCCACCGAACCGGGAAGTGCCTACTTCATCACACCTACGCGAATGTGGGAACTAGCGTGTGGGGCAGCAGTTGCTCTGATTATCATAAACCTAAAACGCCTAGGGTCGGGCACTGCTACAGCCATCGCCTGGGTGGGGATAGGCGGGATCGGCTTAGCCGGAGTCACCTATACCGATCTCACCCCCTTTCCAGGTTATACAGCGCTTTTGCCGGTTCTCGGTACGGCGCTGGTTATATTTGCCAATTCGGACAGTAAGTTATCACCTACACGAATACTAAAAACGAGGCCCATCCAGTGGTTGGGTGGCGTCTCCTACTCTGTTTACCTTTGGCACTGGCCGCTCCTAGTTCTCCTCCCCTACGCCAGCGGAGGAAGCATGGGCTGGCTAGACAAACTCGTCGTCCTGTTGGCCAGCCTGGTACTGGCCGCGCTGACCAAGGTGTACGTGGAGGACAAAACCCGTGAGGCAGCCCCCTTCCTGCGGATTACCTCCACCTACAAATTTGCAGCAGTCGGCATGAGCGTGGTTGCTCTGCTGGGCTCCCTGCAACTTGCGGAAGTCAGCTTCCGAACAAACCAGGCGAGCCAACAAATGGCCCAGCTGAATGCTGGAGACCAGAAATGCCTCGGTGCATCTGTGCTGGCCGATCCAGGCTGTAGCGGCAATATGGAACTGCTGATGGATCCGGCCTTGGCCAAGCAGGACAAACCGGCTGCGTACTCAGACGGCTGCTGGAACCACCCGCCATTCGAGACCAGGATGACTTGCCAATACGGGGACGGCCCTACAAAGGTGGCCCTGGTCGGAAACTCTCACGCGGGGCACTGGCTGCCTGCACTACAGGAACTTGCCGATGAGCACAACTGGACGATTACCACGTTTCTCGCCAGTGCCTGCAACTACACGGATGCTGAAGTCACTTTCGACACTCAGGCGAAGACTGACGGCTGCCGGGAGCTAGGAAAGTGGGCCCAGGAATCCACAGCCGGGGACAAATTCGATTTGGTGGTCACCTCACAGCTCTCAATCCCCGTTGAGCAACCCGCTCAATCAGCTCCTCCGGGCGCAGCTGCCGCCGCTGGGTACAGCACCTATCTCCAACGCTGGGCGGAAAACGGAACCAACATTCTTGTCATCCGCGACACTCCATATCCCAAGGGCGCGAACATTCCTTCCATCCCGGACTGCATCGCGGAAAACGACGAGCAACCTGACGCATGCTCAGGAAAACGCCAGTCGTGGTTGAAGGCCGATCCGCTTGCTGACGCCGCTGCTCAACTCGGCATAGATAATGTCAAGGTAGCGGACTTCTCAGACCTGGTGTGCCGTCAAGACCGTTGCTACGGTGTGAATGGCGGCTTAGTCACTTACTTTGACGGCTCGCATCTCACGACGACGTACGCCCGCACCCTCTCGCCCTTTATAGAGGATGAGATCGAGTCGCTAGTGGGCGGGAAGCGCTGAACTTGCTGCTGCCGCCCCTATAGGCCCATGCGTGATAATTTACTGATACACACGCCCCGCGCCGCAGGTACACTGCCAGACGATGGCATCGGCCAGACCGCTCGCCGGGAATGCTATGCCGCCCGCCCCTGTACTACTTACCGTAGAACTGGACAAGAGCTTTTTGAATTCTGCGCCACTGCGCAGTCAGCTGCACCACCGATGGTCGTCGGGACTGGCTCTAATCTGACAGGGCTTCCTGTATCGTCACAACCGCCGCCCCCGGATCCGATTTACCGCATCCGGGCGGGGGGCTTCCGGCCGTCCTAATAAAAACGATCCGAATCCGCCTCCGCGGCTCAAAGAACAGCACGGTTGAAAGGCTCATCGGAATCGAGAGTGTAATCCAGGTCTGAATCCTCCGGCTTCGAGTAGTGATCTGGCGATGTAGTTGATTAGGTTGCGGAATCCGAGTGCTGAGCCGCGGAGGTGTTCGAGTCGCCCGTTAATCGCCTCGGTGGGGCCGTTGCTGGTCCTTGGTCGGTCGAAGAACGCCAGAATGTCCGTCGCACGGCGCTTCAGGGTTCGGCCGAGCGTGATCAGCTCTGTCAGTACGGCGGGAACCGAGCGGCTGAGGGCATGGATCACTGCTTGCATCATCTTCTTCCCGGCTTTCCTATCCGGCTCCCTGTAGGCGCTGATCATGCGTTGGTAGATGCCCCAGGTCGCTTCGACCTCAACGTGCCTGTCATCTGTGAACAAGTCCGTGAGCCGTGCGGTCTGCTTCTCGGTGAGCAGCCCGGCGCCGGTGTGCAGCGTCCTTCTGGATTTGTAGAGCGGTTCGCCCGCGCGGCCGCGGTGCCCGTGGATCTGCTGCTGGACCCGCTGCCGGGACCGGTCCAGAGCGTCGTCGGCCAAGCGGACGACATGGAAGGGATCCATCACCGGTGCCGCGTCGGGCAGCTCTTCGGCTGCGGCTGTCTTGAAGCCTGTGAACCCGTCCATGGCCACGACCTCGATCCCTTCCCCCCCCCCACCACTGCTGGGGCCGGTCGCCGAGCCACTGATTGAACACCTGTTTCGAGCGGCCCTCGACCATGTCCAGCAAGCGCGCCGATCCCGTGCCGTCCCGGATCGGTGAGGTCGATGATTACGGTGACGTATTTGTCCCCGGGCCGGGTATGACGTGCTCGTCCACGCCGATGACCCTCACGCCGTCAAAGCGGGCCGGATCATCGATGGGCACGCGCTTGCCTTCGGCCAGGACAGCGTTGTTGGCGGTATGCCAAGACACGACCAGGCCTGCCGCGATCCGGTTGACGGTAAGGTGGTTGATGACGATGCCTTCCAGCGCCCACCGCAGCCCCTGACGGGAGATTTTCGCCCGTGGCTCGGCCGCTTTGGAAGTATCTTGCCGCCACGTCCGCCCGCATCCGGTGCACCGGTAGCGACGGACGCGCACCAACAACGTCGTCGGCCGCCAGCCGAAGGGCTTATGCGCGAGTCATCGCTTCACGGTATCCCTCGGCACGCCTGGAGAACCGCACCCATGGCACCAGTCGTCCGGGTCATTCACCCGGCGCTCCAGCACCACGTACCCGGTGCGCACTTGCTGGCCGACGGCATGCAGGCCAAGTTCATCGAGACGGCAGAATGTGGTCAGGTCAGGAGCATCGAAGGTAGCGTTAGGCACGTCGAGGTCTTTCGGGTGGACAGTGTAGGAACTTCCATCATCGAAAAGTCTCGACTTTTATCCGGGGACCGAGACGTCAACGCTAGTTACACCCTCGATTCCGATGAGCCGGTTAAAAGCCGCCGGCCCCCGGGTGTGATTGACGCTAGTCTTAGGAGCGATTATTCATACCAAGGGGCTGGTGGCTGGGGATGATAGCGGCTCATCGCACCGAGGAGCAGCCTTTACCGCTCAGCGGACGGATGCTCCTCCCGATATGTCGCCTGATCTCGAATCGACGTCATTGAATCACCTTCACCATGTCTCGGGAAAGGCATCGAGCAGTTCGTCAAAATTGGTCAGGTTCCGGGGAAGGGAAGCCTCACGTGCAATGGCTTCCCAATCCAATGTCCGCACCTCGTCCGCATGAACCGATACGCGGGCGACCGCCGCACTGTCGATAACAGAGAAAAAGTCCTCAAACTTGAACTCATCGCCCATAAGTGGTTTATCGGTGATATGCAGCCATACCCAGGGCACTCCGTACGCCTGGGCGATGATCACGCCGTGAAGCGAAGTCGAAATACATACCGATGCGGAAGCAATGTCGTCGATAACGGCCGACGGTGCCGAAGCCACGTCGATAAACTTAATTGCGCTAGGTCCGGCAGTGTGGAAGTGTCCTTTATGGGCGTAATGAGGACAGACGGCAATGTGACCGGTTTCCCCTGTATCGGATGGCGTATAAAAGCGCGGCAGGAGCAGGGCGGGGTCGCCGAACACTTTAGGCACATCCCAACCGAGTTTTTGGGTCAGCTCATCATAGGTTTTCTGTCCGCGAACAGCGTGAATGCGCCGTGGCTTCCGCTCGGCCAGCCGGCGTACGGTCTCCTCCCCCATGGGAGCTATCAGGCCGGTACCCCAAACGTCCAGGCCACCGCGATCCAGATAGTTCAGCAGCGAGCCAACCGTTACCAGCGTGTTTCCGATGTGTCGCTTTCCCTTGGTGTTCACGACGGGTTTGCCAGTTATGAGCTCTACAAGCCACGGACCGATGGTGTCACCAAAATTCGGCTTGCCATCCCACCAATAGACGTTCAATGCGTGATCCGACTTCTGCGGAGCTGAGGCAGAATTACGGTTGCTCGGATGCTCTGCAACACCTACGACCATGCGTCCTTCAGCGTCCGAGGAAACCACGAGGTCTTGGTCATCGATCCAGGTTGGTGAGGGCAATTCGAGCGCATGGTCGATGCTCCCGTCATTCATCTGCAACGCAACGACTGAGGTTCCTTCTCCGAGCGGATAAGTCACTTCAAAAATGTCCGTCGAAAACCGCTGGCTGGCCAGCGCAGTTCCATTGACTGTGCTGAAAGTGGGAGGAGTGCTGGGTACAGGTGAAACATGGGTGAGGAGTGATAACCAACTCGTTTCGCCATTCCCGTCATGCCTCATACCAATGACATCCACCGCAACCGCACCCTTGTGCACAGTCCCGTCAACATCGAAAGTGAGGTTCCTATATCCGGCGTTGAAGTAGGCAATTACGGAGCGTTTTAGGCCCGCCGGAGAGGTAGCGGTGATTCCAACTTTGCTGTCCAAAACCGCATTATTATGTTTCCCGAAGCGCGTCCGTCGAGTGACGCCCCGATGCCCGACGTCGAGGAAGATCCCCCACGCACCGCTTGTCGCTCCAATGGATGCAAGGGCAGTCAGAACGTTGGTTTCGACGGAAAATTCCCTGACGCCCGTATTTCCAACTGTGTGCCAGCCCAGGAGCTGCGTCGTGACTGCAACTTCCTCGGCGGAGTCACGATTGACCAAAACCACTCGGACCGAATCAGGTGCGATCTCGATTCCAGAGAACCCAGCGTAACCTGCAATAAGAAAGCTGGAGTTTACCGCATACAGGTCCGTCAACTTGTGAGAGATCGGTGGGACCTCTACATCAACTCGCAGGCGTTCGGGTACACGCTCTTCGAGGATCGCGGGCAGGTCAACACTCACTCGCCCTTCGCTAATGGAACAGGAAACGCGTCGACCGGCCGCCTCATATTCTGCTAACGCGACAAGTGCCTCAGCTTCTCCCCTCATGAGAAGGTCGTTCTTGATCCGTCCGGCCGTCGTGCAATACTTCTCAACACCCTCGGTGTAGTATGGCGCCAGCCCTTCTTGAGCTGCGGCAATGAATTGGCGACGCTCATCTTCGGATGCCTCAAGCCACAGCTTTCCCAGAGCCGCTGGCAATGTAGACGTGAAGACGCGCCGAATCAGACGATCGCGCTTAGGTCCCGGAGTGGTGTACTGCGCCACGACTGCAGCCAGCCGTGTTGTCGTTTTGGCTTTGTCCGACAGCTTCTGCTGGCGAGACGTTATATTCTGCCCATCATCCCGCTTTCGGATATAGCAGTACACGCGGTCGGCCAGGACAGTCACCTTTGCCGCGTTCAGATACATGGCTGCGGTGAAAGGTTGATCTTCACCGATCCACTGGTCTTCTGAGAAACGCAGCGACAGCGACTCGATGAGGGATCTTCTAAAGAGCTTGATTGGGCCCAAACTATCCCAAGCATTAGTCTCGATTACATCGGCATCCATGACGGTCCGACGAAACATTTGGTCCGGTATGTGTCTCCCATTGAGACTGCCAAAACGTCCCAAGACGACATCGGACGCCTCCCTGTCAGCTATGTCAACCATCCGTGCTAAAGCATTGGGAGCAAGGACATCGTCCGAGTCGAGGAAGAACACGTATCGTCCTGCGGCTCTTTCCAAAGCAGCATTCCGGGGCGCGCTCGGACCGCCGGAATTCTCTTGATGGATCACTACGACACGCTGGTCCTCAACGGCGAGTCTATCCAAAATCGGTGCGCTTGAGTCAGTCGACCCGTCGTTCACCGCAATGACTTCCATTTGGCCTGCGGGAAGCGACTGATTGAGCGCGGATCGCACGGTTTCTTCTATGTAACGATCGGCGTTGTACACAGGAATCACAACCGATACGGCAGGTCTGATGCTGGCCATCTCAGGAGAAGCTTGCCGTCGAGCGTTACTGCGAGCGGCACCGCTCTTAACGCGGTCCAGTAGCTTGCCGGCATACTGCGGCATGGAGAATCCGTTCACTCTGTTTACTCATTTCCAATCAAAGTCATGGCAATACGCTCCAGATATCTTGTGCAGGAGGAACACAACCAAGGACCAAGGTCTGCTAAGGGGAAGGAGTCTTCACCGTCTCCGGCCGGGCCGATGGGAAACTTTTTCCGTCCGGATTGTTTCCGGCACCAATTGCCGTATAAAACATCTCTACAGCTTCGTGGTTGTATGACTCCAGATCGAATTCCGAAGCCGGCACCTTACCATCAAGGAAATCCTGCATTCCGCGCGCCAAGGCCTTGACCGAACGTTCGACAACCAAACCTGTTCCCGGAGGAACAGCGCTGGCTACAGAACCGAATGCGGTCGTAACAATGGGAAGACCCAGAATCTTGGCCTCCAGGATAACCATTGGCTGTCCTTCATAATCGCTCGACATAACAAAGCAGTCGGCCGCCGCCATGAGTCCGTACGGGTTCTGCTGCTGTCCTGCAAAAGCAACGGCTTCGGAGACACCAAACCCCGCTGCCACAGATTCCAATTCCCGCAGCAAGGGACCGTTGCCGATGAGGAGGAGCCTCGTCTCCGGATTCGCTAAATGAATCTTGCTAAAGGCTTCAATCAGTCGGGCATGGTTCTTTTCAGGAGAAAGACGCCCAACACTTACAAAGGTCTTCCCAGCGAACTCCGGTGGGAAGAACTCCTCCAGCCAAGCTTGGCGAGTGGCTTCTGCCGCAATATCGCCAGCTTTGTACTTCCTTCTAAGAGAAGCTACCAAGTCGGGAAGTTCGCTACCAACCAGTTCATCGTCGCCGGACCCGAATACATTTACTGGCTGGTAAACAGGGGAGGTCATAGTAACGATCTTATTGCCGTTGACCGTATTGACTGCAGATGTGAACTTCCCGGCGGGAGCGTATTCCGATAGATGCTCCTGGTTCAACCGACTCAGTTCGCTGGATACGGACACGAGTTTATCGAAGTGCTTATAAGTGGAAAATACTGCTTCCAAGTTCGTCTTAAGTGGCCTGTCCCCGTTGATCTCCCTTTCCGCATCGGATTTCAGGTCATTATGCAGCCATACCGTATGCTGTTTGGCTTTACCGCGCAGTAGCAGATATGTCCAAAACGGTCCGTATCCGCTAAAGTCAACAATGTAGTCGAATTCACTGTCCCCAAAACAGCGATACCACTCATCATCCCAAATAGGCTGCGGAGAGTTGACGAAATCAAGATCCCGGGGGATGCCCTCCTTAAGCATGGAACGGTATTTCTGCCGCTCCTTGAATCCCACATTCGGATAGCCCTGCCGGGGAAAAAGGCGAACACTCTTGTTAATCTGGTTTGCATTAGCCATTTTCGCCGCGTTACGGCTGTACGAGTAAAGTGCCGAGACATCGAACCGATCATGGTCGATACTGTCCAGGAGGTTCAGTACTGATGTGGTTATCCCGTTGGAAGCCATTCCTCCTAGGTAGATGAGGACTCGCTCCCGGCCGTCCCTGTGGTCTGTCAGGAGGCCCTCGCCATCACTCCGGCCATGGAACACTGCATTAATGAGCCTGGCCGTGGACTCCCCGTCTTCATGGGAGGCGTAGCGGTGACGCGCAGTGCCATAACGCTTCGTGATTTCATCCGACGTATTCGATGTAGCGTCACCGTATCGCCGGATGGCGGTGGCAAGCTCGTCCACAGTGGTGGATACCGGACCAGGCAGCTCCCCCGGTTCGGTATACAAGCCGCGGTCTGCTTTGTAACGGTTCAAATCCGGAATATGGAACAGTACCGGACGACCAGTTGCTAGGAAATCGTAAAAGATACTCGAATAATCAGTCACCAAGACGTCAGTGAGGCCTAGAACAGCGTTCGTTGGAACATCATTAGGAACTAGGTATCCGAATAGATCGGTATTTTCAACGGCCGCTTTATAAACAACTTGGTGGATTTTAAGCAGTACCCGGTAACGTGTGGGGTCGATTAGCTTTTCGAGCTCGACAATCGTGCGATGCAATGCGGCGGCATCATTGGACGGTTCGTAGAAAGAATCGCCCTTCCATGTAGGAGCATAAAGAATGATCTCGCGGCCATCGTCATGTATGCCATGCTGGGAAAGACCTTGAAATAGCCGGGTCCGTTCGCTAAAAGAAAGATTCTGACGATCGATTCTTGGATAACCCGTTTCAAGTATTGTACCGCGATACAGATTAGCCAGCTTATATCCCTGAAGATACATCTGCTTTGTCATGAAATTATTCGCAGATACAAGAAAATCTGATTGGACAAAATTACGCAGGATATTTCTTGTGTCAGGGCCGCCGTTTTCAACGTCGTACCCCATCTTCTTCAATGGCGTACCGTGCCACGTATTAACATACGTCTGGCCTGGCCGCTTGGAAAACTGCCAAGGGAAAGTCGCATTGTTAAAGAGATACTCAGAAGTGGCCAACGCTTCGAAATACTCAGTCGAGCCGTACCGAACGAAGCGGACACGCCGATTACCAGAATATTCCCGCACAGTGGCTGCATAATCGTCCAGTGAAGAAAGTACCCATATATGCTTCAGGTGCACGAAATCTGGATTATCGAGCAGTGAGCGGAATATCGCTTCCGGATTGCAAAGCATGCCGTTGCCAGAGAAGGACTCGTAGAGCACAGTCCCACTCCGGATAGGCTGCTTACGTGCTCTGGCATAGAGCTCCGATGACAGAACTTTTTTTGCCTTGCCAACGAGCTGGTCGATAGTGGCTGACTTCTTCAATATTTCCTCCGAGGATCAATGAGGTCCTCTAGTTCGCTTCGTGCATAGTGCACTGTTGGGCCACAAGGGCTACAGCTAGCTCAGCTCTTTAACAATTTGGCTGATGCTGTCGAGCGTTCGCTTTAGTTCTTCAACATGCCGCTCGTCAAATGCACTCAATACCCGCTTCATTTCTGTCGTCGATATGCCGGACGTACGAGGTAGATAGACAACTTCCACCTTGTCTTGCAGATCGTCGAATTTACCCTTCCAATCTTCGCCGATACCAAAAACATCAACACTGTACTTTTCTATGTCTTCGCGTTTCTGGCTCCATCTGTCTTCCGGTATAGCCTCGCTGACATAGCGTATGGAACGCACGATCTCAATCCGCTGTTCAAAAGGAACAACGGGCTTCTTGCCCTTCACTGCATTGAACTCGTCAGTAGAAACACCCACGATCAGGCGATCACCAAGCTCACTGAGGCGTTGCAGGATCTTTAAGTGGCCTATGTGAAACAGGTCGAACGTTCCATACGTTATGACCGTCTTGCCCATGTCTAAACCTCAAACCTTGACTTCATCTGTAATTTGTCTGAATGCCATCTTATCCAACAATGGATAGCGCTCCCTCCAGAGGAGTGTCGCTGCATCAGATCACGGGCCAACGGCCGGCAGCACCCATCCGGAAAAGCGTTACCCATCTGAGTTTGCGGCGTTGCTCATTTGGCCCCCAAGGATCTTGCTGCCAGCCGGAGCGCCATCCTGCAAGCCAAGGTTTCAGCTCCGACGGTTGATGTGCAGAGCGGACGAACTGCACCGCGGTCCAGGAGGCGACGTAAATCCAGCTGAAGGGCCAGTGCAGGTTCCTGCGTGCCAGCCAGACTCGGTTCCGGGCATTAAGCCGGAAGAACTCCTCATGCCGGCGGGGATCAATCACCGGATGACCGGCGCGGAGGTCGCCGGCGTACCAAGTCCGGAAACCGGTGTCCCAGACGCGCCACGCGAACTCTATGCCTTCATGGGCGTACCAGAATGTTGCGGGCCAACCGTTGGTCCGGTCAAAAACATCCCGGCGCATCACGATGGCCATCTCGACAACGGAGAATACGTTGCTGGACTTAGTATCTTCGCCCTTGTTCAGACGCGGAATCCACCGCTGCGGTCCGTCGGGATTGGCAGGGTCTTCAATACGCGGCTGGATCATGCCAATGTCTGGCTGGCTCCGAAAGAGCTGGGCCGCGTTCCACAGAAAATGCTCGTCCGGCAGCCAGGCATCGTCGTCAAGGAAGAAAAGATACTCGCCGGATACGTGCGGCACCCCCGCATTGCGCCCGGCAGGAATGCCCAAGTTCTCTTCCAGATGAAGTGATTTGAATCCCGCGGGCAATCCCTCAGGTTGCCAGCCGTTGCCCACAACCACAACGTCGAGCGAAACGCCCTGCTGTACCTGCAGCGAGGCGAACCCACGCTGCAGGTCATCCGGGCGGGTTCCCTGCGTCAGGATTACGACGCCGAAGGTCGGCGATGCTGTCGACTCATCTCCCGCCGTCGTACTCTCTTTGGTGCCTTCCATGGCGCTCACTTCCGCAGCCTCGGCGAGGCCATGATGGCGACGAAATGGCCAAGGTTCACAAAAATCACTCCGGGTACGAGGATGTAGAGCAGCCAGCGCTCCCCCAGCACCGGCTGCGCGGCGACGAGGGACACGATCGAGGTCGCCAGGATGAGCAGGCTCATCTCCACCGAGTGCAGCACCCGGTGGAACGGCAGGAACCTTGCCAGCCGCCGCAGTCTCCCCACAAAACTTGCAGCCGGTACGGCCTTTGCAGCGGCGGTATCGGGCAGTTTGTCCATTCCGGCCAGGGCACGGGAGGCGTGGACCATCTCGTTCTGGGCTTTGTTCAGCACGATCCCCAGTGCCAGCACGGCGCCAAGGAAAAGGTGCATGTATGCGATGCCCGGATCCGTTTGCAGCAGGCCGAGGTCGCCGAGGCACCGCAGACCCAGGGCCAACGGGATCAGGCCCTCCGTAGTGTAGTGGCCGATCTTGTCCAGGAAAATTCCCTTGGGGCTCTGGGTTCCGCGCCAGCGGGCGACTTCGCCGTCGCTGCAGTCGAAATAGAGTTGGAGCTGGGAAAAGAACACCGCAAGCAAGGGTCCCCAGATGCCGTGGATCAGGAGGGAAGCGGAGATGGCCCAGCCGGAGAGAATCATCAGGCCGGTGACGCCGTTTGCCGAGATCGGCGTCCGCACCAGCGCACTGGTCAGGTAGATCGAAATGTGGCGCAGGTACAGTTCCGCGGTCCAGTGCTCGGCGTTCTTGCGGCTGCGTACCTCCGGTGGCTGGGCGACCGCGCGCAACTGCTCAAGGGTGGGCCGGGCGGGACGCTCGGTGCGGGTCATGACTTCCTCCTGCTGGTGTCCACGGTTCCGCGGGCGCCCATGATCCGGCCGCGGATGAAGCCCAGCCCCCAGCTGACGTGAATGCTGGGCAGCACGATGAGCAGCCTGAGGCGCTCGGCTATGGTCAACCGTGCCTTGATGGTGAGCGCAGCATAAATGATGCCCAGCGCGTACAGGACCGGGACAAATCCGGCCAGCAGCACCAGCACGGCGAGCCAGATCGGCCACGTGCCAGGGATTTTCGCCAGCAGGAGTACCTCGGCCACGAGGCCCAGGGCAAGCCCCAGCACCAGCAGCGGCGGCAGGAAATGCCGTATTGACTTGCCTTCCTTGTGGCGGCGGGCGAGTTCTGCACGCCAGATGCCGGCCGCGTAGAACTGCCGGACCAGCTTGTTCCAGCTCGAACGCGGCCAATAAGTGACTGTCAGTTCCGGATCGAACCAGACGGCGTATCCGGCCTGGCGTAGGCGCAGGCACATGTCCCAGTCCTGTCCGCGCCAAAGGGATTCTTCGAAAAGCCCGACGGCGTCCAAGGCTTCACGGCGGAAAATCCCCAGGTAAGCGGATTCAGCCGGCCCTTCCGGAGCTCCGCTGTGATATGCCGCGCCGCCAAGGCCAAGCGGGGAATGGTAGGCCGTTGCTACGGCCCGTTGAAAGGCCGTCTTCCCCTGCGCGTCCATCAGGCCGCCAACGTCGGCGGCACCGGTACGCAGGAGGGTGGCAACTCCCCTGGCCGTGTAGTGCGGCTCCAGTTCGGTATGCGCGTCCACCCGGATGATAACTGGGTACTGCGAGCCCTCGATCGCGAGGTTCAGCCCGGCCGGAGTCCGACCAGTCAGACTCGTGACCGTGCGCAGCCGCGGTTCCTCGCCCTGCAACTGCTGGACAACGTCATTGGTCGCATCCGTAGACGGTCCCATGGCCAGGACGATCTCCTTGGGGCCCGCATAATCCTGGCCCAGGATGCTGCGGATGGCTCCCTCAATATGCTCAGCCTCATTGAGAACGGGCATGACATAAGAGACACCGGGAAGGGCGCCGATCGGTGGAAGTTCAGGTGTCAAAGGCTCTACTTCTTGGTGTCCTGATACGCATCGATGACTTCCTTTGGATCGCCGTCCATCTGCAGGACGCCCTTGTTGATCCAGATGACGCGGCTGCAGGTGTCAAGGATGGATTTCATGGAGTGGGATACCAGGAACACGGTACCGGCGTTCTCGCGGATTTCACGAATTCGGGCCTCGCTGCGCTTGCGGAAGCGCTGATCGCCCACTGCAAGTGCCTCGTCCACGATCAGGATCTCGTGCTGCTTGGAGGCGGCGATCGCAAACTTCAGCCGGGCCTGCATGCCCGAGGAATAGGTGCGCATCGGCAGGTCGATGAACTCTTCCAGTTCAGCGAACTGCACGATGTCATCCCGCAGGCCGTTGATCTCCTGTTTAGAAAAGCCGAGGGCAAGACCGCCGAGTTGGATGTTCTTTTCGCCGGAGAGGTCCGGGATCAGCGCTGCGCCAACGCCCAGGAGGTTCGGCCGGGACGAGGCGTAGACAGCTCCGTTGCTGGGCGGCGTGAGGCCGACCAAGGTCCGCATCAAGGTGGACTTGCCGGATCCGTTGGAACCGATCACACCGATAGATTCGTTCTCATACGCGGTGAACGAGACCCCCTTGAGGGCATGTACCTCACGTATCCCCCCACCGCTCCGCTTGAGCAGTGAGCGACCTGTGCCCTTGACTGGCTTGCCGCCCGCGTGGACCCGGTACTTGACGTGCAGATCATCAACGACCACTACGGGCTTCTGACCATTAGCAGAGGCATTCGGGTTGGCCAATTCCACTCCTGTTTTAGTCGACTCGGCCATAACGCTCCTCAGCAGCCCAGAAGAACAATACGCCCGCAACGAATACCAGCACGGACCAAACCGAAAAGTACAGCCAGTACATCGGATCGTAATCAAGCCCGGGCATCAGCGCACCACGGGCAATGGACAGGACCTCATGGACTGGATGGTAGTCGAACAGCGCGATTGCCCAAGGATGGTCGGCCAGTATCGTGTCGATCGAGAAGAGCACACCCGATGTGTAAAAGAGGATCCGTGTGACAAGAGGCAGCAGCTGAGTCAAATCCCGGATGTGCACGGTAAGACGTGCGCCAATCAGCGCAACACCTAGATTGAACATGGTGAAAATCGCTACCAGCGGGATCATCAGCAGCCATTCCACGGTGATGGGCGCGCCTAACACCAGAATATAGACCACCATGACGCCTAACATCGGAACCAAAGTCATTAACTGCTGGATCACTGTGGAGACGGGCAGCGTAATGCGGGGGAACGCCAGCGACTGGACAAGGGCACCGTTGCCGGTGATGGACTTGGCACCGTTGTTCATCGAGGTGGAAAAAAACTCGAACAGGAAAACACCGATGACGATGTACATCGGAAAATTTTCCGGTCTGCTGGCACCCTGCAGGATCCCAAAAATGACTCCATACAAGATCGCGTTCAGGGTCGGTTTGATGAAAATCCAGAGCATACCCAACCGGTTGCGCTGGTTCGATGCCTCGATCTTGTACTTGGCCATAGCGATGGCGAAGTCGCGGCGCCCCCAGGCATCAGCCAGGTATCTGGGCAGTGACGGCCGGGCACCGACTCGGTGGAGTCGGTTCCGGTCCGCATATTCGGCAAGGCTCATGCCAGGTATTTCCCTTACGCGCGGAATTGTTTGGTGCGGCACCTGGCCCGGACTCGGGCCGAGGCGCACCTACTGAGTTTAGAGGATTTAGCTGGGCAGTCCGTTTACCGGCTCTGTGCGAAAGTACACACGCAATTCCAGACTGTGCTGGCCGCTGGCGTCCTGGGAATACGTGGCCTTGCCAACGATTCCTTCCAGGTCGCCGGTGCCGGAACCGGGAATGATGTGTCCGGCGCTGGCAGCTGCTTCGCCTTCGGCTAGGCCCCAGTGATGGATGATCATGCTTCCCTCCTTGCCGTCCACCGTACCGGTGAATACCTCGGAAGCAACGTAGCCGGCACCACGGGTGTTTCCGGCCATCAGCAGCTCTGCCCGGCTGGTGCCGGTGATCAGTCCGTCAAAGAGTTTGGTGACGCGGACCCGGCTCAGGTCGGAGTTCGAACCTTCAATTTCGTAGGGTTCCGGATCCCATTCGGTGACGTCAAAATCTGCTGCAATTACTTCTTCGGCCTCACTGGTCATTGCACCAGTATCTCCGGTATTGCCGGCGGTTGCATCTTGATGCGTTCGCGCGCGGCCCTAAATCCCATCATCAGAAGGTCCACCGAAGGTCAAATCAGAACAGCCGGTTATCGGCGGGGTCTTCGTATTTCTTCCGGAAAAGCGTACGCGTTTTGGGGTCGAAAAAGACGAGATAGACGGCGAACGCGACGGCGACAAAAGCCGCCAGCAGCCGGGCAGCGCCGAGATCGAACTCGATGTACGGGAAGATATCCAACTGGTCGGCTATGGCGTAGACCATCAGGAAGGACGTGACGGAGTACACGGTTTTTACCTGCCAGTCATTCCGGATTCCGGTCGCGGCAAAGAGCGGGAGCAACCAGACGACATACCAGGCCTGGATCATCGGGGCGAGAAACACCACGGCGGCCAGAGCCAGAGCCAGCCTGCGGACAATCCGGTCATGTTTGCCACGGAACATCAGACAAAGCACGGCGCCGATCGACGCCACCGTGCCAGCCTTATGTACCAGCCAGGTGATCAATTCGCCGTCGAGCGAGAACGCTCCTCCTATCCCGCCGAGCACAGCGCCCAGCAGCCCGATCGGTGCGTACCAGATCCAGACGCTGCCAGGAGTACTTAAAGCTCCTACCCAGCCGAAGCCGAAGCCGTTCATCAGACCGAGGATGCCCAACAGACCAAATGATAGTCCGGCGGTAAGCGCCCAGAATCCGAATTTCCTGGGCCAGCTCGCCCCGCGCCCGGCCCAGAGCAGTCCTATGAAGGGCAGGAAGATGATGGTGATCGGTTTGATGCCGATGGAGAGCGTGACCAGCAGAACGCCCAGCAGCGGCTTCTTCGTCGCCGCCAGATACAGCCCGCCCAAGGCCAGGCCCAGCATCAGCGCGTCATTGTGGATGCTGGCGATGAACGTCGTCAGGAACAGCGGATTCGCGCAGGCGAGCCACAATGCACGGTTGGGGTTGATGCCGTGCAGTTCGGCCAGTTTCGGACCGTAGTAGATGCACATCGCGGCCCCCGCCAGTGCGATTATGCGGAAGAAAATGATGGAATACTCCGGGTGGCCGCCTGTCAGCCAGACGACGAATTCTTCCATCCACAAGAAGATGGGTCCGTACGGCGTCGGGCTTCTGGCCCAGAGATCATCGGCGCCGGTCTGCAAATAGTTCGAAAGCTGGTCATACCCGTCTACGTACGGATTGAGGTTATTGACCATGACTTTGCCCTGGGCAATGTAGGCGTAGACATCCCGGCTGAAGAGCGGGATGCTCAGGGCAAGCGGGGCGCCCCAGGCAGCTATCGCCGTATAAGTGGCTTTGCGCGCTTCGGCCCCCCAGACGGTGAACTGCTGTCCCAACCGCAGCCAGGAGCGGATCATCAGCATGCCGCCCAGGGCGAGGAGGACAACCGAGACGACGACGCCTTCCGGTTCAATTCGCAGCCAGATCAGCAGCGGCCAGCGCCGCAGGTCCGATACCGATGCCAGCCAGCCCACTCCCAGCGAGCCGAAAAACATCATGAACGAACCAACGGTCCCCTCGATGATGCTCTTCGCCGCACGCTCCGGGCCCTCTTCGCCCCCGGCAGGCGTGGAGGGATCAGTTGCGGGCATGTTGGCGGTCATCTAAATGCAGTCCAATCAATCTGGGTGTGTACGTCGTTCGCAGCCTGTGGCTTGGCCACGTGGAGAATGCACGCCTCAGAACGGTCAGGCGAATGAGGGCAGCCCGGCTGGCTCGCCGCGGCGCTTGTTGTGGATTTTAGCACCGCGGACCGGACGTTTCGTTGGAGGATCCGCAGCAGCAGCTATGTTCTTCCGGGCACGTGCCGCTGCCGACGCGGTACATTTGAGCGGTGCCTATCTCTAATGAACATATTGTCTGGATCGATTGCGAAATGACCGGACTGGACCTCGAGGCAGATGCGCTCATCGAGGTGGCAGTGCTGGTCACCGACTCGGAGCTGAACGTGCTCGGGGACGGTGTAGACGTGGTCATCAAGCCTTCCGACGAGTCCCTTACCCAGATGAATGACTTTGTCCGGGAAATGCACACCACCTCCAAGCTGCTCGATGAACTGCCGCACGGCATGGCCATGGCTGAGGCGGAAGAGATAGTCATGGAGTACATCACCGCTTGGGTTCCCGAGCCCCGCAAGGCACAGCTCGCAGGGAACTCGGTGGGCACGGACCGCAACTTCCTGGCCAGAGACATGCCGAAGGTCATTGACTTCCTCCACTACCGGATCATCGACGTCTCCACGATCAAGGAACTGTCACGGCGGTGGTTCACACGCGCATACTTCCAGTCCCCGGCCAAGAGCGGCGGGCACCGGGCCCTCGGAGACATCAAGGACTCAATCAATGAGCTCCGCTACTACCGCCAGGCAGTCTTCGTCCCCTTCCCCGGCCCTGACTCGGCCACCGCCAAGAAGATTGCTGCCGAGGTCACCCAATCGGCAGTGATCTAACCCCACCCTGGCCGTGTTGGCTGCACCACACTTTGGTCGATTCGGGCCAAAATGGCGGGAGACGGTCAAAAGCACCCCCAAAAGCATGTAGACTTATCTGCGTTGCCTTTTGTGGTTGAAGACCGGCAGGAACCGCTAGAGTGGGATCTGCCGGGAGGAACAAAGAGGCATATGGTGGGTATAGCTCAGCTGGCAGAGCGCCTGGTTGTGGTCCAGGAGGTCGCGGGTTCAATCCCCGTTACTCACCCCGAATGAGGCTGGTGGCTTACACCGGTAGCTTCGCAAGAAAGCCGCCTTGGAGATGATCCAGGCGGCTTTCTTCATGTTCAGCCGGTCAAGCCCGGCAGGCAACGGACACGATGCTGCGCCGCACAACAGCTTGAGGAGAAGACTGGTATGGAGCGCGGTCTCTGCGGAAAAGATTATGAGATGCTTCGCGACGTAGCCGTTGAGTTCAATTCCCGCGAAGTCTCGCCGCACCACCAGAAGTGGGCACCTGCACATGATGGCCCGCAAGCTCTGGAATGCCGCCGGCGAGCAGGGCCTTCCTGCCCGGCCGTGCCGGAGAAGTGCCTATCCCCGACTGTTGCCTGCAGGCGCACGGCGGTCACCGCGACAACTTGGAAGACTCTGTCGCCCAGGCTTACCTGGCCGCACGCTTCCTCTCAATCTTCGGCGGCACCAGTGAGGCCATGCGCGACGCCGTCGGCCAGCATATCGCCAAACTAGCATTTCAAGCATTCGCACTGAGGAGAATCATGCCCGTCCGTCCAGTCACCATCACCGGTGAACCTGTCCTGCACCGTCGCGCCGCCGCCGTCACTGAGTTCGACGACGACCTCCGCGTTCTCGTCGAGGATATGTACGAGACGATGGATGCGGCTCACGGGGTGGGACTGGCGGCACCGCAGATCGGTGTCGGCCTGCGCCTGTTCACCTACGAGTTCGCCAACGAGGACGGTGTACCGCCGCGCGGCGTGGTGATCAATCCTTCGCTGACTCTCTCGAAGATATCCGGCGCCGACCCGGATCCCGAGGAGGAAGTCGAAGGCTGCCTGTCGGTGCCTGGACTGAGCTACCCGCTCAAGCGTGCGGAATGGGCCAGGGTCCAGGGCTTCGATGTCGACGGACAGCCAGTGGACTTCGAAGCCACGGGCTGGTTCGCCCGCGTCATGCAGCATGAATACGACCATCTTGACGGCAAGCTGTACATCGATCGGCTCAATGATCGCTGGGGCCGGCGCGCACGCAAGCACATCAAGAACGAGGGCTGGGCCAAAGAAGGACTGACTTGGATGCCGGGTGTGGACCCGGATCCGTTCGGCCACTAATTCCGCGCTAGGAGTCCGTCAATCCTGACCGATGCTCCTTCTCGCACCGCAGATAGTCTTCCTCGGCGATGTCCTTCAACCGGGTCAGCTCGTCAACGCGCTTCTGTTGGACATCTCCGCGTGCAAACGCCGACTGCGCTTCCTTGAGCAAGCGCTGGGCCTCCTTGTAGTTGGCCTGCGCCTGTTCCCATCTCGACAACTCTGTCTTTTCAGTCATGGGCCCATTCTAGGAACGGCTCCCTAGCAAAAGCCATAGCCGTTCTCCGCTTGCCGCAAATGCCGAGAGGCCAGCGGGCGCACAAAGCGCCGCCGGCCTCTCGATGTAACAAGGTTCCGTCAGGTCAGCTGATCGCCTCGACCACGGGTTCCTTGGCAACAACCGGGAACAGCATCGGGTGCACCCCGGCCATTTCCTCCAGGACCCGGATGACCTGGCAGCTGTAGCCGAATTCGTTGTCGTACCAGACATAGAGGACGGCGTTCTTGCCGTTGGCGATGGTTGCGAGGCCATCGACGATGCCGGCGCGGCGCGAGCCCACGAAGTCGCTCGAAACAACCTCGGGAGAGTCGATGTAGTCGATCTGCTTGTGCAGTTCGGAATCCAGCGACATTCCGCGCAGGTAGGTGTTCAGTTCTTCCTTGGTGGCGTTCTTTTCCAGGTTCAGGTTCAGGATGGCCATCGAGACGTTCGGGGTAGGAACGCGGATAGCGTTGCCCGTCAGCTTGCCTTCCAGCTCGGGCAGGGCCTTGGCGACTGCCTTGGCGGCACCGGTCTCGGTGATCACCATGTTCAGCGAAGCAGCACGGCCGCGGCGCTCACCCTTGTGGAAGTTGTCGATCAGGTTCTGGTCGTTCGTGAACGAGTGCACCGTCTCCACATGGCCGTGGACCACGCCGTACTTGTCGTTGATGGCCTTCAGCACAGGGGTAATGGCGTTGGTGGTGCAGGACGCGGCTGTGACGATCTTGTCGTCGGAGGTGATGTCCTTGTGGTTCACACCGTGCACAATGTTCTTCAGGCCGCCCTTGCCCGGGGCCGTCAGCACAACGCGGGAAACACCCTTGCTCTTCAGGTGCTGCGACAGGCCCTCTTCATCGCGCCAGCGGCCGGTATTGTCCACAACAATGGCGTCGTTGATGCCGTACGCGGTGTAGTCAACCGTGGACGGATCGTTGGAGTAGATCACGTTGATCAGCGTGCCGTTGGCGAGGATGGTGTTCTGCTCCTCGTCCACCGAGATTGTCCCCTCGAACGGGCCGTGGACGGAGTCGCGGCGCAGCAGGCTCGCACGCTTGATGAGGTCATTCTCGGATCCCTTGCGGACCACGATGGCCCGCAGCCGCAGGCCGTGGCCGCCGCCCGAGTGGCCGATCATGATCCGGGCCAGGAGACGGCCGATGCGGCCGAAACCGTAAAGAACGACGTCGGTGCTGACGCGGGCGTCCGCTCCACGCTTACCGACGATCTCGGCCAGCTCTTCCCGCAGGAAGTCCTTCAGTTCGCTGCCCGCGGCTTCGGTCTTGAACTTGGCCAGCAGGCGGGCCAGATCGACAGAGCCGGCACCGAGGTCAAGCTCGGTCAGGGCCTGAAGCACCGGGAAAGTTTCTTCCAGCGGCAATTCAACGTCATCGATCTGCCGGGCAAACCGATGGGCCTTGAGGATGCCGACAACGGACTGGTTGATCAGGCTTCGTCCGTGGATGGATGTGACCACGTTGTTCTCGCGGTACAGGCGCCCGATCAGCGGAATCATCGTTTCGGCAAGCGCCTCGCGATTGATCCACGTATCCAGGGCCGCTTCTGACTTCTGGTTCACAGAATTACCTTCCTACATCAGCCGGACTCTCCCTCGAGACCGGTTGGAACTCGCCGCGCAATCCACGGCGACGCCTGCAACGAAGATCCGTCTACTTCGTGCAGAGCACACGTCCGCCGTCGCCGGCAGCTGTGTTGAGGACTATGCCCATATCTATCTATTCTAGAGACTCCGGAGGGGCGCTGGTTCCAGATACGTGTGAAGTCACTCACAGCCTTCGTTCCAACTCGGCGGTAGCTCACTCGCACGCTTCTCTGACTGCAACGTTTCTTGCATAGAATACGGCTCATTCGACGATGGGGAGACAGATTGATACGGGGAAGCATCACAGGGATAGCGTCTGCGGCAGCCATGCTCCTGGCTCTGACAGGCTGCGGGATCACAGGCGAAGCCGAACCGACATTTATAGCCCATCGAGGAGGAGCCCTTGTCTACCCTGAATCCTCCCTAGAAGCATTTGAAGCTGTCGCCAACTCTGAATTCCCACTGGAAATGGATTTGAGGCAACTCGCTGATGGAACATTAGTGCCGCAGCATGACCCGACAGTAGACCGCACGTTAATCGGGCTATCTGGCCCGATTGAAAAAATAACACCGGGCCAGTGGGCGGGAGCACGTATCGAGCACCCGTCAGGGGGAAAATCCGGAACGCCGACGACTTGGAACGAAGTGTTGGTTAAGTTCGGAGGTAAGCACCTGCTTGTTCCCGAGCTCAAGGCAGGCGCCGATACGGATCGGTTCGTTGAATCGGTATTAAGTAAAGATTTGCAAGACTCCGTCATCGCCCAATCCTTCGACTACCAGGTTTGCCAGCAGATGGCGGATGCAGGATTAAGGGTGTTGTATTTGCTCTCCGAAAACGCGATACCTGACTCAAATGAAATTATCCAACATGGCATAAGTCATGTTGGTCCCCCTGCTGGAATTCCTGCCGAGCAACTCAGCGGGCTGACGGAGAGTGATCTGATCGTCTGGCCCTATACCGTGAACAAGGTTGAGACAGCTAAAGAATTACTCGACGCAGGCGTAGACGGCATGTTCACAGACGATCCGTGGCATTTAGCCGGCAGCATCGATTAGGGGAAGAACTCTTGCCATCGGAGTTACGTTCGACGAGTGGGATGGGTTGGCCTTTAAGCCGGGTTCTGTCGCCGGCGGCAGTTGCCCGCCGCCGGGTGGCAATCATCCATCTAGGGGCACCGTTGCCGATGCCCTCAAGCGGCCTACCCGGGCACTCGGGCGAGCAGCCCTCGAACGTACCCTGTATGGCCTTGCTCCGAGTGGGGTTTACCTAGCTCTCCCGGTCACCCGGGACACTGGTGGTCTCTTACACCACCTTTTCACCCTTACCAGATCCCGCCCATGGGCGGTCCTGGCGGTTTGTTTTCTGTGGCACTGGCCTGCGGGTTACCCCGAGTGGGCGTTACCCACCACTCTGCTCTGCGGAGCCCGGACTTTCCTCGGCAGCAGGTTTGCACCCGCCAACGCGATCGCCCAGCCAACCCATCCAGTTCCAAGGATACAGGCCGCGGCACCACGCGCGGGCGACCTCCGTCGGAATCTGTAAGCTCGTAGGGTGCTGATTCTGCTTCCTCCCTCCGAAGGTAAAACCGCCGCCGCCAACGGCCATCCGTTCGAGCTCTCGGAACTGCATTTTCCGGAGCTGAATCCAGCCCGCGTAGAAGTCCTGGACGCCCTGGCCCACGTCAGTTCGCAACCGGATGCGCTGGTCAGTCTCGGCGTCGGTGCCTCGCTGGCCGCCGAAGTGGAACGCAACACGCGGCTGCACAACGAGCCGTCGGCCGCCGCTCATGCCGTCTATTCAGGCGTCCTTTACGACGCTCTGGGCTACCGCACCATGACCCCGGCGCAGAAGCGCAAGGCCGACGCCGCCGTCGTCATTGTCTCTGCCTTGTGGGGAGCCATCGCCTTCCCCGACTTCATTCCCGCGTACCGGCTCTCCATGTCGGTGGGCCTGCCCGAAACAGGGAAGCTCGCCAGCTACTGGAAGAAGCAGTTGCCCGCGGCGCTGGACGCTCATGCGGACGGGCATCTGCTGGTGGACTGCCGCTCCAGCAGCTATGCCGCGGCGTGGTCGCCGGCCGCGGACAGGACGGTAGTGGTCAACGTTTTCCAGGAGCGCAACGGCAAGCGGACCGTCGTCTCCCACTTTGCCAAGCACACCCGGGGCGAGCTCGCCCGCCATTTGCTCACCCGCCGGGGCAAGGCGCCGGAAACCCCGGCCAACCTGCTCAAGGCCGCGCAGGAGAAATGGCAGGCGGAGCTGGTGGCAGGAGCCGCGCGCAAGCCGCACGCGCTGAACATCATCCTGCCGGAATCGGCGGGGTAGCAGGTTGACCGTTCAAGAACTGGAATTCAGGCACGGCAAAAGTACCGTTCTGTACAAGCGGCGCAAGGCGAAGCTGGACCGCAGGCATTTGATCGTGATGTTTGCGGGAATTCGTCCCATTGACTCGTACGAGTTCGATGGCCGTGCTTCCCGCAACAGCCAGTCGCACTGGCTATGGATCAAAGACAAATTCCACGGCCAGTTCGCCTACTACCTCTGCCACGGCATGGACTTCTCCATCGAAGATGCCGTCGTCAAACTCATCGAGGCGGAGCTGGATCGGCTGGGACTGACGAAGGACCAGTGCACGCTGGCGGGCTTTTCCAAAGGTGGCTTCGCGGCTCTCTATCTGGGCATCAAGTACGGTTTCAAGAATATTGTCGCCAGTGCTCCGCAGCTATTTATCGGCTCCCATGCCCGACGGCATCGGCCCGTCATTTTTGATCATATGACTGTGGAGGGTTCTACCCGGGAGCAGCAGGTTCTCGACGGACTCCTCCCGGAGGCGATCGCGGCGGATGCCGGCAAGGATAGAAACATCTATCTCTTCAGTTCGCCCGAAGACCAGTTCCATGCCGAACAGATTGTTCCGGGCCTTCCACTGTTCTCCGAGTACGCGAATTTCAACTACGTCGAAACCCATTCCGATCTGGTGAACGAGCATTCGGACGTCACTCGGTACAACCTGCCGCTGATCCTGTCCACGTTGTACGCTTTGGCCGAGAACGTTCCGCCGCGTTTCGGCGTGGTCCGCAACGGCCAGCGGTTGGCTCCTGACCTGGCTGCCAGGACACTCGCTGATCAACAGGCCGCAGGAGAAGTGGTGGCCAATCTCGTGTCCTGCCGGACTCGGCCCGGCCGTCTGTTTCCGGCCGGCGTCGCCTTCCCCAAAGGGCACGGCGTCGGCGACCCTGCCGCAGCGCCCGTTCAACTCGTGCTTACTGGTGCTGCCGGTTCTTTTGCCTACCCAATGGAACGAATGGGCAACCGCAGTCTCTACTTCAAATACTTTGAGGATGCGTTCGCCGACTACGGGTACGGGCAGTTCCGCACCCCCGCGGATGCCGGAATCGACGTCAGCGGGCTGCCGGAAGGGTTCTACCACCTCGAGCTGGAAATGGACTCCGAAGACGGTCCGGTCAGGGTCCCTTTGACTGCCGCCGAGCAGCTGGAGGCCGAAGTGAACTGCGGCCAGCATCTGGTCCGCTTGCGCTCGGATAACGCCGGCAGCCGGGTGGACAAGAGAGCGATTACGAGCCCGACGGCGACCCAATCTGACGTCGCCCTGAACCGGACGTGGGTGCGTGGAAACCTTTTACACGTCGAAGGTCCGTTTGCCGTGCGGGGTGTGGAAATGCCTGATTGGAGTTCTGGGCTCTACTACCTGCTGCTTTCGGACAGCGCCAGGACCTATTCCTTCAGCCTCGGTACCGGACGCGTCAAAGTGCCCACCGATCCCTTTGGCGACGGATTGAGCGACTACACCCATGCCTATTTCGCCACTGAGGACTTCGCGGGCATAGACACCTCGCAGCTCTCCGCCGGAGACTACCGATTAGCCGTTTCCCTTAGCGCTGCCGGAGTCATTGCCACCAGCCACGTGCTAGCCACGCTCCGCATCCGGGCCACGTCAGAGGGCGGCCGGACCGTTACCGTGGAGCGCCCCCACTCTTCGGCACGCGCGCACGTTCCGGCGGTCGCGGCGGGACGAAGGATCGTCCGGTCCTTGCGGCGCAGAGCCCGACGACGGATGGTAGCCAAGGGCGGAAGATTCAGTTAGGTTTTGCCCTCCAGCCGGTTTAGCTGGCCCACTCTGTGGAGCGGACCAGGATGCAGCCGGAATCGGGGCAGAAGACAATGTCGTCCTCGGCGGCCTTCTTGATGTCGGCCAGGTCGCCCGGGCTGAGCTGCATGCCGGAGCCTTCCGACTTGCCGTGGAAGAGCCTGGCTGCGCCCACGCCCCGCTGGGCGCGGGTCTTCTCATAGAGCGCCAGCAAGGCCGGCTCGAAGGTGCCGGCCAACTCGGCGCGCTCCGCGGCTACGGCTGCACGCTCGGAGGCGATGGCGGCCAGGTCCGCGTCCCGGGTCTTCTCCAAAGCCGCCAGTTCCTCCCGCAGGGAATCATGGGACTTCTGATGGTCAGCCTGCCGTTCACGGGCGGCTTCAAGCCGCTCCATCACCTCGAGTTCGACGTCTTCAAGATCCGAACGCCGCTTGTTCAGCGACACGAGTTCGCTCTGCAGGGCGGAAAGATCCTTGGGTGATCCGGATCCGCTGTCCAGCCGCTTCTGGTCCCGGTCGATCCGTGTCTGGACCATTTCCACGTCCGTCTCGGCCCGTTGGAGTTCGCGCTGGGTGTCACCAACCTCGGTGTTGATCGTGACAAGTTCCGAATCGGCAGTGGCCAGCTTCTCCAACAAGGCATCGATGTCCGCGTTCTTGGCCACGGTGGCGCTGCGGCGGTCCAACTGGGTTACCTTGCTGTCCAGTGCCTGGAGGTCGAGCAGCCGCAACTGCTCCGATGCTGGTGCTTTCGCCATGAAAATCCTCCGGATCCTGCCCGGCCCCTGCGGCCCGGCGTGCCTTCTAGCCTATCCTTTGCGTCCGCTGCCCCGGCGCGGGATCAGGACCCGGGCGTCAGAATGAAATCCCACGGATCGGTGTTGATGCCGCTGACGCTGACCTCAACGTTGTACCCCTGGTCCGTAAGCACGTTGTCCAGCGCATCGGCCGCCGGTGTGAGCCACAGCCACTCGCTGCCGAAATGCGAGACGTCGATCAGGTAGGGCCGCCCGTCGACCGCACCCTCACGAGCTTCCGACGCCGGATGGTGGCGCAGGTCAGCGGTGACGTATACATCGGCCCGTGCCGCCCGGACTGCGTCGAAGAGCGAGTCCCCGGCGCCGCCGCACACCGCCACGGTGCGGACAATCCCGTCCTTGTCCCCTGCCACCTTCACTCCCCCGGCTACCGCCGGCAGCATGCTGAACACCGTGGCGGCGAATTCGCCCAGCGTCGTCCCGTCGGCCAGTTCCCCGACTCGCCCGATGCCTTCCTCGGGCAGGCCGTTTTCGGCGGCGGCCAGCGGCCGGACATCGCGCAGGCCCATGGCGTCGGCCAGGACATCGGAAACCCCGCCCACGGCGCTGTCACCGTTGGTATGCACGGTCACCAGCGCGCAGCCGCCCTCGATCAGGCGGTGGATGGCGTCACCTTTGAAGTGCGAGGTCGCCACCGAGTTCACCGGCTTGAGCAGCAGCGGGTGGTGGGTGACCAGCAGGTCCGCGTCCCAGGCCAGTGCTTCGGCGATAACGTCCGCCGTGGGATCCACCGCGAAGAGGATGCGTTTTACCTCCGCAGAAGGCCTGCCCACCACGGGGCCAACAGCATCCCACGGCTCGGACAGGGATTCGGGCCACAGCTCTTCGATGGCCAGCAGCACGTCGCCAAGAATAGGGGTCCCACCCGCGTCCGGCGCAGGCTCGCTGGACGTGTCTTCGGCGTCCTGCTTGGTCTCGGGCTGCTCGTCGTCGTTCATACGTCCTTTTCTACCCCATCGGCCGGTTCGAGTGCGCGTTTTTGTCGTGACGTGGAACACATTGGGAATCTTGGCAGCCCGTCTGACATTGTTAACGAACATGAAGACTTTTGTTTTGGGCGGCGGCTGCTTCTGGTGTCTGGACGCGGTGTACCAGAAGACCCGCGGAGTGACCGAAGTGGTTTCCGGCTACACCGGCGGCCACACGCAGAATCCCTTCTATGAAGCGGTGTGCTCCGGCACCACGGGGCACGCGGAAGTCGTGGCGGTGACCTTCGACGAGACGGTGGTGCCCGAGGACGTCATTCTGGACATGTTCTTTGTCTCCCACGATCCGACCACCCTGAACCGCCAGGGGTACGACGTCGGCACTCAGTACCGCTCGGTCATGTACTACACGGACCAGGAGCAGAAGCGGGCGTTCCAAACCGCGATCGAGCGGGCTCAGCCGCTGTGGGACAACCCGATTGTCACCGAGGTGTCCGAGCTGCCGACATTCCACACAGCCGAGGAATACCACCAGGATTTTTACGCCAAGCACCCCGAACAGGGGTATTGCCGCGTCATAATTGACCCGAAATTGGCCAAAGCCAGAAAATATTACGCCCAGTGGCTGGCGGCTTAGCCCGGCGCTGTGAGCGCTGGCTAGGCTAAACGTATCTTTGCTCCGGGCGTGTCAGCACTGCCCGCTGCGTGTGTACATCCATATCGGCCATGGGCCGGAAAAGGCAGGAATCAGCAATAATGGCACGTATTTACGACGACGTAACCCAGCTTGTTGGACGCACTCCCCTGGTTCGGCTTAACCGTCTGGCCGATGGACTGCCGGCGAAGGTAGCCGTGAAGCTGGAGTTCTACAACCCGGCCAACAGCGTCAAGGACCGGATCGGCGTCGCCATCGTGGATGCCGCCGAGCAGGCCGGCGCACTCAAGCCCGGCGGAACCATCGTAGAGGGCACCTCCGGCAACACCGGCATCGCGCTGGCCATGGTGGGCGCTGCACGCGGCTACAAGGTCATTCTCACCATGCCGGAGACCATGTCTACCGAGCGCCGTGTCATGCTGCGCGCCTTCGGCGCCGAGATCGTGCTGACCCCGGGTTCCGAAGGAATGCGGGGCGCGGTGGAGAAGGCCAAGGAAATCGTGGCCACCACGGAAAACTCCATCTGGGCGCAGCAGTTCGCCAACCAGGCCAACGTCGCGATCCACCGCTCCACCACCGGCGAAGAGGTCTGGGCAGACACCGACGGCGAAGTGGACATCTTCGTTGCGGGCATCGGCACGGGCGGCACCATCACCGGCGCCGGCCGCCTGCTGAAGGAACGCAAGCCCTCAGTTCAGGTCATTGCCGTCGAGCCCGAGGACTCCGCCATCCTTACCGGCGGCAATCCCGGGCCGCACAAGATCCAGGGCCTGGGCGCGAACTTCGTCCCCGAAATCCTGGACACGGATGTCTACGACGAGGTGCTCGACGCCCCCACTGAAGCTTCGGTAGCCGTGGCACGCCAGCTCGGCATCAAGGAAGGCATCCTCGGCGGCATCTCCGCCGGCGCCGCCGTCTGGGCCGCCCTCGAAGTAGCCAAGCGCCCGGAGAACGCGGGTAAGCTGATTGTGGCCGTGGTCCCGGACTTCGGCGAGCGTTACATCTCCACCATCCTGTACGACGACATTCGCGGTTAAGTTGTCCGGCCGCCCAGCGGTTACTGCCGATCAGAAAGCTTCCATGGGTTTCATAGCGCGACTGCGTGAAGATCTCGAGACCGCCCGGTCACACGACCCGGCGGCCCGTGGGTCCGTAGAGAACTTTTTAGCCTATTCGGGCCTGCACGCCATCTGGATCCACCGGGCGACGCATAAGATGTGGGCCAATCCGTCGTTGCGCTTCCCTGCGCGGCTGCTCTCGCAGCTGGGGCGGTTTGTGACCGGCATCGAGATCCATCCCGGTGCCACCATTGGCCGCCGGTTCTTCATCGACCACGGCATGGGCGTGGTGATCGGCGAGACGGCGGAGATCGGCGAAGACGTCATGATCTACCACGGCGTCACGCTCGGCGGCCGTTCGCTGGCCAAGGTCAAGCGACACCCCACCATCGGGGACCGCGTGGTCATCGGGGCCGGAGCCAAGGTGCTGGGACCAGTTGTTATCGGCGCGGACAGCGCCGTGGGAGCCAACGCCGTCGTTGTTAAGGACGCACCCCCGGAATCCATCATCACCGGCATTCCCGCAACATTCCGGCACCGGGATCCGCAGCGGGAAACGACGCCCGCCGTGGACCCGGCCGAATACATCGATCCCGCCATGTGGATCTGATCTGCTGACTTCCGAAGGCCCCGGACTGCTCCTGCGGCAGCCCGGGGCCTTCGGCGTTTCCGGCCCGCATCCGCAGGGGCCGGTTGAGCTTGGCACGAAAGTGCCGCCCGCCGCAGCTCTGCTCGGTGGGCGAACCTGACGAGAGGACTGACCATGGGTGAAACCATCCGCATCGGCATTGCCGGTTACGGAAACCTGGGCCGCGGCGTGGAGGCTGCGGTGGAGAAGAACGCCGACATGCAGCTGACCGGGATCTTCACGCGCCGCCAACCGGCGGACCTGGTACCGCTGTATGCCGGGACCGCCGTGTACGCCATGACCGACTTGGCGGCCTACGAGGACGACATCGACGTGCTGATCCTGTGCGGTGGCTCCAAGGAAGACCTCCCTGCGCAGGGACCGGTGCTGGCTGCACAGTTCAACACCGTGGACAGCTTTGACACCCATGCGCGTATTCCGGAGTATTACGACGCCGTGGACGGCCCGGCACGCGCCAACGGGAAGACTGCGTTGATTTCCGCCGGCTGGGATCCGGGCATGTTCTCCATCAACAGGGTTTACGGTGAGGCTCTCCTGCCCGACGGCGACACGTACACGTTTTGGGGCCGTGGCCTGAGCCAGGGGCATTCCGATGCCGTCCGCAGGGTGCCCGGGGTAGCCGGCGGCGTGCAGTACACCATTCCCTCGCAGACGGCCATCGACAAGGTCCGCAATGGCGGCCGTCCGCAGCTGGAGACCCGGGAGAAGCATGTACGCGAGTGCTTCGTGGTGCTGGCGGACGGCGCGGATCCCGCGGCAGTCAAGGAGGCCATCGTGACGATGCCGCATTACTTTGACCAGTACGATACCGAGGTGCATTTCATCACGGCCGAGGAACTCGCCCGGGACCACCGCGCAATGCCGCACGGCGGTTTCTCGATCCGCAGCGGCAACACCAGCGGCGAGCATGCGCAGGTCATAGAATACGGCCTCACGCTCGAGAGCAACCCGGAGTTCACCGCCAGCGTCCTGGTGGCCTACGCCCGCGCGGTGCACCGGCTGAACCAGCAGGGCCAGTTCGGCGCCGTGACCGTCCTGGACGTGCCGCCGGGACTGCTCTCGCCCAAGTCCGCAGCGGACCTACGCGCCGAACTGCTGTAATCCTGCCGAGGCTAGTGGTCCTGCCGGTGCGGCCCATCAGACCGCTCCGGCAGGACCGTTCGCCTTGTTAGTGCGTGTCCACAGCCTCGACCTCGGACTTATCGCCGCTCCACTGCGTGTGGAAGGTGCCCTCGGCGTCAACCCGACGGTAGGTGTGGGCGCCGAACAGGTCGCGCAGGCCCTGCGTTAGGGCAGCCGGCAGCCGCTTGCGGCGCAGGCCGTCGTAGTAGGCCAGGGAGCTGGAGAAGACCGGGACGGGGATGCCCAGTTGCACGGCGGTCGCCACGACGCGGCGCCAGGCCGGGACCGCTGCCGCAATGGCTTCGGCGAAGGCCGGAGCGAACAGCAGGTTCTCGGGGCGGTCCTCATCGGCGTAGGCCTTCATGATGTCATCGAGCAGCTCGGCGCGGATGATGCAGCCCGCACGCCATAACGAAGCGATTTCGTCCAGCTTCAGTTCCCAGCCGTATTCCTTCGCGGCCGAGGTGAGCATGTCGATGCCCTGGGCGTAGCTGACCAGCTTCGACGCGAACAGCGCCTGGCGGACGTCCTCGACGAAGCCTTCGGGTACCTGCACCTGCTCTTCGTGGCCGGCCAGCACGTCCTGCGCCAAGGCCCGCTGGTCCCTCTGCGAGGACAAGCCGCGGGCGAAGACGGACTCGGCGATACCCGATACCGGCGAGCCCAGTTCCAGTGCCGAGACAACCGTCCAGCGCCCGGTGCCCTTCTGGCCGGCGGAGTCAACAACGACGTCGATAAACGGCTTCGAGGTCCTGGCGTCCGTATGTGCCAGTACCTCCGCAGTGATCTCGATCAGGAACGAGGACAGCTCGCCCTTGTTCCACTCGGTGAAGATCTCTGCCTGCTCGGCAGGCTCAATGCCGGCGCCGGACCGCAGCAGGTCGAAGGCCTCGCCGATCACCTGCATGTCCGCGTATTCGATGCCGTTATGGACCATCTTCACAAAGTGACCCGCGCCGTCGGTGCCGATCCAGCGGCAGCAGGGATCGCCGTCGTACTTTGCTGAAATCTTTTCCAGCATGGGGCCGAGGGAATCGTAGGATTCGCGCGAACCGCCCGGCATGATGGACGGACCGAGCAGGGCGCCTTCCTCGCCGCCGGAGACTCCGATTCCGACGAAGTGCAGGCCCTTCTCGGCCAATGCGGCTTCGCGCCGGCGAGTGTCCTCATAGTGCGAGTTGCCGGCGTCGATGACAATGTCGCCCTCTTCAAGCAGCGGAGTCAGCTGCTCGATGACAGAATCCACGGGTTTTCCAGCCTTGACCATGATCAGCACACGGCGCGGCTTCTGCAGCGAGTCCACCAGCTCCTGCAGTGACTCGGTGCGGACGAAGTCGCCTTCATCCCCGTGCTGGTCCAGCAGGGCATCGGTCTTCTCCACCGAACGGTTGTGCAAGGCAACGGTGTAACCGTTACGGGCAAAATTCCGTGCCAGGTTGGCGCCCATGACTGCCAGACCTGTCACACCGATGTGTGCGCTCATTACTCTCCAGTGCTTGTTTGCTTGCGTGGACCCGGGCCTGCTCGCGTGGGCAGCCCGGATAGGTATCCACGCTCCAGCCTAGTCCGGCAGCGCCCGGGCGGTTAAGCCGTTGCACTATTTTGCACGGCCAGCTCTTGGTGCCCACCGGCTTTACGGGGGTCAGTTGGACCCGGCGCGCCCCTGGGCTGCATCGCTGTGTTCGAGTTCATGGATGATGCCCGCAACGTCTTCGATCAGCGAGACACCGTCTTCCATCTCCGGATGGCCCGACGAGAGAACGGTGATCCCGTACTCCGTGCTGTCCTCACTGACGTAGCCGATGCTGTTGACATCCCATTTGCCGTCGTCGTCCTGCAGCCAGCCGTTCTTCAGTGCCACTGAGGCGTGGGTGGTGCCGGAAGGAACTCCCCAGTACTGGGACGATTCCACCCGGTTCATCAGTTTCTGGAGATAGGCCAACTGGTCTTCATTCAGCCAGTCGGTTCCGTAGATGACGGCGTTGACGATCTTGAGCTGGTCAGCTGCAGTGGTGGTCGACGCGCCCCAGAGGGGGCCCGCCTCCGTGCTCGTCAAGGCCAGCAGGTCGTAGGTCTCCTGCAACGCCTCGGCCCCGCCGATGTTCCGGTAGAGCTCGTTAGTGGCGTCATTGTCGCTTGACTGGATCATGCGGGCCGCCAGGTCCATCTCATCGGAAGTCAGTCCCCGGCCTTCCTCCGTGGCTTCACGGATCAGCGTCAGGACCATGGACACCTTGACGATGCTTGCTTCCATATAGCCTTGGCGGGCGTTGTAGGTCCAGGTTTCATCCGTGGCCGGGTCGTACACCGCGGCGGAGAACGTCTTCCCTGTTGCGGCTGCATACTCGTCCATTGCGGCCGAAAACTGCTGCTCATCCAGGCTTGGCTCAGGCGCCTTCGCATCCGCGCCAGCGCCTTCCTGGCCGTTCACCCGGTGATTCTCTACCTGGCTTGCCCTGGAGATGGCCTGGGCCTGCAGGTCCTCGTCCCCGCCCCGGCTGTCGACCGCTACGTCTACAGTCTGCGCGGCAAGGAGGATGGCGGCGGCACTGCCCACCAGGGCAAAGATTGGCCGACGTTTGGTGCTAGGCATTAACTACCTTCGGATCGGAAACCGGTTTCATCTTTGCTACCACAGCAACATGGGCGAGGTCTCCGCGCAACCTGTGCAGCACCTGCACGCTGCGACTGGAACTGGCCACGTATTGCCGTTAAATACAGCAGGGCTCCGTTGCCGGAACCCTGCGAGGGTGGGTCCTACCGGGATCGAACCGATGACATCCACGGTGTAAACGTGGCGCTCTACCAGCTGAGCTAAAGACCCAATGGTGATGTTTTGTACAGTGCCGCAGTGCGTTATCCGCCGCAACATCACAAGGAAATACTCTACCGGATAACTGGCCCGATGTGCCAACTGGACTCACTGGCACCAGCTGCATCATCGGCGAACAGGGCGGGAAGCTCCGCTGCGAGGCTCTCCAGACTCTCAGAGACGCCTGCCTCGAGCTTCACCGCCGCCAGGTCATCACCGCGTGTGCTGCCGCGGTTGATGATGACCACCGGCTTGCCTGTTTTGGCGGCATGGCGGACAAAACGCAGCCCGCTCATGACCGTCAGCGATGATCCCGCCACCAGCAGTGCCTCGGCCCGGTCGACCATCGCATAGGCCGCGGCGACGCGGTCCTTGGGAACGTTCTCGCCGAAATAAACAAAGTCCGGCTTCAGCATCCCGCCGCACACTTCGCAGTCCGCCATGACAAAGTGCGCCGTATCACCGACGTCGGCGTCCGCGTCGGGGGCCACGTCGCCGGGGTCGGCCGAGGAGTCGGGCCAGCCGGGATTTAGTCCTTCCAGCCGGTCCGCAAGTTCAGAACGGTCGATTACCCGGCGGCACTGCAGGCAGATGACCTTGTCGAACCGCCCGTGCAGGTCAATCACATTGATACTGCCGGCGTCTTCATGCAGACGGTCCACGTTCTGGGTGATCAGGCCTGTCATCAGCCCCGCATGCTCCAGGGCCGCCAGAGCGAGATGGCCGGCATTCGGCTCGGCCCGGTGCATGTGGCGCCATCCGACATGGTTGCGCGCCCAGTACCGGCGCCGCAACAGTTCATCCGACACGAATTGCTGATAGGTCATGGGGCTGCGCGGCACGGAGTCCGGCCCCCGGTAATCCGGGATGCCCGAATCCGTGCTGAGGCCGGCACCCGTGAGGACAGCAAGACGACGGCCGGCCATGGCACTGAGCGCCTGGTCAAACCGTCCCCGGTCCATAAGCTGCCTAAAGCTCTTTCAGCAGGCGGTGGTACTCCTGGATATCCCGCGCCTGGGTACGAGGGCTGTTGATCACGTGACGCAGGATTCCGTCCGCGTCCACGATGAACGTTCCGCGTCCTGCCATTCCGGATTCTTCGTCGAACACGCCATAAGCCTTCGCCACGCCGCCATGCGGCCAGAAGTCGGCGAGCAGATCGAATTCGTAACTTTCCTGCTCGGCAAAGGCCCGCAGCGCGAACTTATGGTCAATGGACACGGCTAGCAAACGGGCGTTTTGATCCTTGAAGGACGCCAGATCGTCGCGAAGCGCGCACAGTTCGCCGGTGCAGATCCCGGAGAAAGCGAAGGGGTAAAAGACGATTACGACGGACTGGCCGCGGAGTTCGGAAAGACGGATCGGCTCCCCGAACTGGTTGGACAGCTCAAAATCCGGGGCGGCCTTGCCGACGGCGGGAAAACTCATACGGTTATTTGTTCCTCTTGCTTACGAGCCGGGCTGCTGCCCAGTCATCGGAGACTCCTGCTGACGTGGTTACGTGCAGTCCTGCCGTGGGTGCTGCTTCCTGGATATCCGACGGCGGCACGTAGCCGTCCCGTCCCGATTTCGGTGTCAGGACCCACACCACACCGCCGTCGTCCAGCATGGTGAGGGAATCCACCAGCGCGTCCACCAGGTCTCCGTCACCGTCCCTCCACCAGAGAATGGCAGCATCTACGGAATCCTGGTCGTCCTCGGTGAGCAGTTCGGAGCCAGTCAACTCTTCGATGTCGGCACGCAGATCGAAATCCACATCCTCGTCGTAGCCGAACTCCTGTATTAGGTCTCCGTCTTTGAAACCCAACTTGCCTGCCACATTGTCAACCGTGGCGGCCTCGGCCTCGCTCACTGTGCTCCTCCTGGTTGGAACTGTCTTGCAACTGTCATACCTGCATGTAAAGGACCGGGTCGGTCCTGTAATGGATACTACAAGCCAACACCCTATTTGCGGATGCATCAAGCCAGCCGCCGCGTCCGGTGTGAAAAAGGCAGCCCCTGCCGCAATTGTGATAGTGCGTCGTTCCACCGCGTAATCAACGGGTTCACGGGCAGCCCCGCGGCTACGCTATGGGACTATGAGCGGCTAGAGTTGCACGAAGAATATCCGCGCGCGTCCAAACCGGACTGCGCCGGGATTCAGCGACCAATGCTTCCGCTTGAAGCCGGAGACATTGCCCGCCGTAAGCGCGGCCGGGACGCTTGACCATGCACGGCGCAGACACAATCTGCACATAAGAGAGGTTGGACGTGAGCGCAGGAGAAGATACCTCGCACATCCTGAGCGGGCTGACACACCAGCTCCCGGACCGCGATCCTGAGGAAACCGCGGAATGGATCGAATCGCTGGACCAGCTGATTCAGTCCCAAGGCACCGAGCGCGCACAGTTCATCATGCGCTCCCTGCTGCAACGAGCGGGCGCCCAGAGCGTCGGCGTGCCCATGGTCACCACCACGGACTATGTCAACACCATTCCCGCCGACCAGGAACCTGCGTTCCCGGGCAAGGAAGAAATCGAACGCAAGTACCGGGCCTGGTTGCGCTGGAATGCCGCGGTGCTGGTGCACCGCGCGCAGCGGCCCGACATCGGCGTCGGCGGTCATATCTCTACCTACGCCGGCGCGGCCACCCTGTATGAAGTCGGGCTTAACCACTTCTTCCGCGGCAAGGACCACCCCGGCGGCGGCGACCACGTCTTCTTCCAGGGACACGCTTCCCCAGGCATGTATGCCCGTGCCTTCCTCGAAGGCCGCATGAGCGAAGAGGACCTGGACGGTTTCCGGCAGGAGAAGTCCAAGGCCGGACATGCGCTCTCGTCCTACCCACACCCCCGGCTGATGCCGGAATTCTGGGAGTTCCCGACGGTCTCCATGGGTATCGGCCCGATGAACGCCATCTACCAGGCGCAGTCCAACCGCTACCTGCACAACCGCGGCATCAAAGACACATCGGACCAGCACGTCTGGGCCTTCCTCGGCGACGGCGAAATGGACGAGCCGGAAAGCCGCGGCCTGCTCCAGCTGGCCGCCAACGAAAACCTCGACAACCTCACCTTTGTCATCAACTGCAACCTCCAGCGCCTTGATGGCCCGGTACGCGGCAACGGCAAGATCATGCAGGAACTCGAAGCGTTCTTCCGCGGCGCCGGCTGGAATGTCATCAAGGTTGTTTGGGGCCGTGAGTGGGATCCCCTGCTGGCCGCCGACAAGGACGGCGCCCTGGTAGGCGTCATGAACGAAACCCCGGACGGCGACTACCAGACCTACAAGGCCGAGTCCGGCGGCTTCGTCCGCGAGCACTTCTTCGGCAAGACTCCGCAGACCAAGGAAATGGTGTCCCACCTTTCCGATGAAGAGATCTGGAACCTCAAGCGCGGTGGCCACGACTACCACAAGGTCTACGCCGCCTACAAGGCTGCCACCGAGTTCGAGGGCAAGCCGACGGTCATCCTGGCGCACACCGTCAAGGGCTACGGCCTGGGCACCCACTTCGAGGGCCGCAATGCGACCCACCAGATGAAGAAACTGACTCTGGATGATCTGAAGCAGTTCCGCGACCACCTGCGGATCCCGATCAGCGACGAGCAGCTCGAAGCCGACCCGTACCGGCCGCCGTACTACCATCCAGGACAGGACTCCCCCGAGATCCAGTACCTGCAGGAGCGGCGCAAGGCTCTGGGCGGTTACGTGCCCGAGCGGCGGAACACTGCGGAGCCGATCCATCTGCCTGACGACAAGGCCTACGAGGTTGCCAAGCGCGGCTCCGGCAAGCAGATGGCTGCGACCACGATGGCTTTCGTGCGTCTGCTGAAGGATCTGATGCGGGACAAGGACTTCGGCAAGCGGGTTGTCCCGATTGTGCCGGACGAAGCCCGTACCTTCGGCATGGACTCGTTCTTCCCGACGTCGAAAATCTACAACCCCAAGGGCCAGAACTACCTGTCCGTGGACCGCGATCTGGTCTTGGCCTACAAGGAGTCCATTTCCGGGCAGATCCTACACGCGGGCATCAACGAGGCCGGTTCCACCGCCGCCTTCACAGCTGCAGGAACCGCCTATGCCACCCACGGCGAGCCGCTGATTCCGATCTACATCTTCTACTCGATGTTCGGTTTCCAGCGCACCGGTGATTCCTTCTGGGCCGCCGGGGACCAGATGACCCGAGGCTTCATCATCGGCGCCACGGCCGGCAGGACCACGCTCACCGGAGAAGGCCTGCAGCACGCAGACGGCCATTCGCCGCTGCTCGCTTCGACCAACCCGGCGGTCGTCACCTACGATCCCGCGTACGGCTACGAAATCGGACACATCATGAAGTCCGGCCTGGAGCGCATGTATGGACCCGATTCCAAGGATCCGAACGTCATGTACTACCTGACGGTCTACAACGAGCCGATCCTGCAGCCGGCAGAGCCCGAAGAGCTCGACGTCGAAGGTCTGCTCAAGGGCATCTACCTGCTGGCGCCGGCCAAGGTTGACGGTCCCAGGACCCAACTGCTGGCTTCCGGTGTCTCGGTACCCTGGGCGCTTGAGGCGCAGCAGATCCTCGCCGACGAATGGGGCGTCTCCGCCGACGTATGGTCCGTCACTTCCTGGACCGAGTTGCGCAGGGATGGCCTGGCGGCAGAGGAAGAAGCCTTCGTGAACCCCGGCTCCGAGCCGCGCAAGCCGTTTGTCACGGGACAGCTTGAGGGCGCCACCGGGCCCATTGTTGCCGTGAGCGACTACATGAAGGCGGTGCCGGACCAGATCCGCCAGTTCCTGCCCAATGAGTTCGCCACACTCGGTGCGGATGGCTTCGGCTTCTCCGACACCCGTGCAGCTGCCCGTCGGTTCTTCAAGATCGACAGCCACTCGATCGTCGTCCGCGCTCTGGAAATGCTCGCCCGCCGCGGTGAGGTGGACCAGAACGCTCCCAAGGAAGCCTTCGACCGGTACAAGCTCAACGACGTCACGGCCGGTACGTCAGGAAACGCCGGCGGCGATTCCTGACCAAGCGGCATGAGTGGAAAAGCAGCGGGACCTCCGGAAGGGGTGCCCGCTGCTTTTTTATCTCCCCGACCCGCGTCGGGCTCGGGAACAGTTCCCGCCTTTTTAGTAGGAACCACACAAAAGAGCGAATGGAGCACAGGCCGCCAAGTGCGTATGCTCAAGGCATGCCCCAGCCCCGGACCAACGCCGCAACCCCGGCCCCGCAAGCGTCGCCGAAGAGCACGGCTCGCGGCGCCAGACCGTCCTCAAGCAAGCAGCCGCCAGCTACCGCAGCCACCCTTGACCGGCTCAGGTCTAAGATCGGCGCATTGTCTACCACGACGCTCAAGCGGCTGGAAAGCGAGCTGCCCTGGTACCGCAGCCTTCGTCCCGACGAGCGGGCCGCGCTGGGCTTGGTTGCACAAAAAGGTATCGCCTCCTTCGTGACCTGGTATGAACGTCCGGCATCGCCTGCCTGGGTCATGAACGACGTTTTCGGTACGGCTCCGACCGAACTTACCCGGTCAATCAGCCTGCAACGCGCCCTGCAGTTGATCCGGGTGGTCGTTGAAGCCGTGGAGGACCAGGTCAGCGACTTGGCCGGCGGCAGCGACGAAGCATCGCTGCGTGAGGCAGTCCTGAGGTACTCCCGGGAGGTGGCCTTCGCCGCCGCGGACGTCTATGCGCGTGCCGCCGAGACCCGTGGTGCTTGGGACACAAGGCTGGAGGCGCTTGTCGTCGACGCCATCCTGCGTGGCGAGAGCTCGGACGCCTTGCGTTCTCGTATCGCCGCCGTCGGTTGGAAATCCGCCGGCAGGATTACCGTCATGGTCGGCAGCTCCCCGCCTGAACCGAGCCCGTCCTTCGTCACCGAAATACGCCGGGCCAGTTCACGGTTTGCCGACGATACCTTGGTGGGGATCCAGGGCGAGAGGCTGATTCTGGTACTTGGCGGCATCTCCGACCAGGGCTCAGCCTTCATCCGGCTCAGCGAACTGTTCGGCCCCGGCCCCGTTGTCTATGGACCGGAAACCAAATCATTGGTAGACGCAAGCATGTCGGCGCAGGCAGCTTTCGCCGGCCTCTCGGCCGCAAGGGCATGGCCAGGTGCGCCACGTCCTGTGGCGGCAAACGATCTGTGGCCCGAACGTGTTATGTCGGGAGACGACGCCGCACGCCGCGACCTGTACAAGTACATCTACGTGCCGCTGGTCAACGCCGGAAACGGACTCAGCGAAACGCTCTCCAGCTACCTGTCCCTCGGCCATTCCCTGGAGGCGACCGCCAGGGAACTCTTCGTCCACGCCAACACCGTGCGGTACCGTCTGCGGAGAGTGTGCGACGTGACTGGCTGGGATCCACTGCTCCCCCGCGAGGCGTTCGTTCTGCAAACAGCCCTCGTTGTTGGCCGCCTGGTGGCCGCGGCGCGGCCCGCCCAAGAGCGGGCGCCTACTCGGCAGTAACAACCTGTCCTTGTAGACTTCCTACAAAGGGATCAGGCGAGCTTCGTTTGCCAAAACACCCTAAGAAACCCAACCTCTTTGGAAAGCTGGATAAGTGCTTGCAATTGTCTGCCCGGGCCAGGGCTCCCAGACCCCAGGATTCCTCTCCCCTTGGCTAGACGTCCCCGGCGTCGCTGAGCATCTGAGCTTGCTCAGCGACATTGCGAAGCTGGACCTCGTAGCCCACGGAACCACTTCCGACGAAGAGACCATCAAAGATACAGCCGTCGCCCAGCCGTTGATCGTCGCGGCCGGCCTCATGGCGGCCAGGTCACTGACGGCGGACGAGCCGCTGGATCTTTCCACGGTTGTGGCCGGACACTCTGTCGGTGAAATTACGGCCTCGGCCATAGCCGGCGCCCTAACGGAAAACGATGCGATGGCCTTTGTCCGCGAACGCGCCAACGCGATGGCCCAGGCCGCGGCCCAGACGCCGACAGGCATGAGTGCAGTGCTCGGCGGAGACGAGGCGGAAGTCCTCGCAGCTATCGACGCCGCCGGGCTCACGCCCGCGAACGCGAACGGCGGCGGGCAGATCGTGGCAGCCGGCACCTTTGACCAACTCCAGAAGCTGGCGGATAACCCTCCGGCCAAGGCCCGTGTCATCCCGCTGAAGGTGGCCGGCGCATTCCATACCGAACACATGGCGCCCGCCGTCGGTGTCTTGGAAGGGCTTCGTCCGCAGCTTTCCCCTGCCTCTCCGGCACTGACGCTGCTATCCAACTACGACGGCGAACCGGTTGCGGGCGGCGAGCAGAACCTGGACAGTCTGATCGCCCAGGTCTCCAGGCCCGTCCGCTGGGATCTGTGCATGGAAGAACTGCTCTCCGTTGGCGTGACCGGCCTGCTCGAACTGCCGCCAGCGGGCACGCTGACGGGGCTGGCGAAGCGTGGCATGAAGGGTGTCGCTACAATGGCCCTGAAATCCCCTGATCAGCTCGAGCAGGCCCGTGCCTTCATCGCCGAACATACACAGCAGACACCGGCCGGCGCCGCCCTTATCAATGAACATAAGTCTGGAGACATCCACCAGTGAGCACCCCCGTCATGCGCCAGTCCCCACTGCGCGAACATTCCCGCATCCTCGGTATGGGAGCCTTCCGGCCCGATGTCATCGTCACGAACGACGATGTCTGCCAGTGGATTGAGTCATCGGACGAATGGATCCGCCAGCGGACCGGAATTGTGACGCGCCACCGGGCCGGGGCGGACACCTCCGTTGTGGACATGGCCGAGGGCGCTGCCAATGAAGCACTCCAGAAGGCCGGCATCGAAGCCTCCCAGCTCGGGGCCGTCATCGTCTCGACAGTCTCGCACCCGTACGCCACGCCGTCGGCCGCTGCAGCCCTGGCAGACCGGCTGGGGGCAACGCCCGCGCCGGCATTCGATATTTCCGCTGCCTGCGCCGGCTACTGCTACGGCATTGCCCAGGGCGACGCCCTGGTCCGTTCCGGCGCGGCCGAATACGTTCTGGTGGTAGGAGCTGAAAAGCTCTCGGATGTGATCGACAACTCCGAACGGACCATCTCCTTCCTGCTCGGTGACGGTGCAGGCGCCGTTGTTATCGGCCCGTCCGACACACCCGGCATCGGACCGTCGGTCTGGGGCTCGGACGGGAGCAAATGGGACGTCATCGGCATGACCCATTCGCTGAACGACGTGCGGGAGCTGTCCTTGGCGGCAGAGGCCGCGGGTTCTCTCTCCGCAGCTGCCGCAGAACGGACCGAGGACGGCAAGAAGCTGTGGCCCACCTTGCGGCAGGACGGACAGTCGGTCTTCCGCTGGGCCGTGTGGGAGATGGCGAAGGTTGCCAAACGCGCCTTGGACGAGGCCGGGGTCAAGCCGGAAGAGCTGGCCGCGTTCGTCCCGCACCAGGCGAATATGCGCATCATCGACGAGATGATCAAGCAGCTCAAGCTTCCGGAAAGTGTCGCGGTCGCCCGCGACATCGCAGATGCCGGGAACACGTCCGCGGCGTCCATCCCACTGGCCGCGCACCGGCTGCTGCAGGAAAACCCCCAGCTCAGCGGAGGCTTGGCGTTGCAGATCGGCTTCGGCGCGGGGCTGGTCTTCGGTGCACAGGTCATCGTTCTGCCGTAGTATCGCAGTCGTTCCGCTGCATTTTCCCCTGCATGTGAACAGTTTTCCATTCCAAGCCGTATTCAGCGGTTTGACAACCCCGGCCGGACACCGTGCCGGCACCATAAGAAAAGGAGCCTTCAATGGCTAGCAACGAAGAAATCCTGGCAGGCCTGGCCGAAATCGTTAACGAGGAAACCGGCCTCGCTCCGGAGGCTGTCGAACTGGACAAGTCCTTCACCGACGATCTGGACATCGACTCCATCTCCATGATGACGATCGTCGTCAACGCTGAGGAAAAGTTCGGCGTCCGCATTCCCGATGAAGAGGTCAAGAACCTCAAGACCGTTGGCGACGCCGTGGACTTCATCGCCAACGCCCAGGCGTAAGTTTTCCCTTCACAGGGACCGGCGGCCGGATGGAAATCGGTCCGGCCGCCGACTCTTGCATTTTTTGCCCCACACCCTTGGAGAGAATAAGTAAATGGCACGCAAAGTAGTCATCACCGGCCTTGGCGCCACCACGCCCATCGGCGGCGACGTCCCCACGATGTGGAAGAACGCTCTCAAGGGCGTGTCAGGCGCCCGCACCCTTGAAGACGATTGGGTAGCCCGCTACGAGCTCCCCGTGACCTTTGCCTGTCGGGCCTCGAACAAGCCGGACGAAGTGCTGACCCGCGTCGAGGCCAAGCGAATGGATCCCTCCACGCAGTTCGCCGTGGTCGCCTCCCGTGAAGCCTGGAAGGACTCGGGCATCGAGGATATCGACCACGACCGGCTGGCCGTGGCTTTCGCTACGGGTATCGGCGGCGTCTGGACACTTCTGGATGCCTGGGACACCCTCCGGGAAAAGGGGCCCCGCCGGGTCCTGCCGATGACTGTGCCCATGCTGATGCCCAACGGCCCGTCAGCAGCGGTGAGCATGGATCTGGGTGCCCGCGCCGGCGCCCACACTCCTGTTTCCGCGTGCGCCTCAGGCACCGAGGCCATCGCCATGGGCGTTGATCTCATCCGCGCTGGCAAGGCCGACGTCGTCATGACCGGCGGCGCCGAAGCTGCCATCCATGCCATGCCGATTGCCGCCTTCAGCGCCATGCAGGCGCTCTCCAAGCGCAACGACGACCCTGAGCACGCCTCACGGCCATACGATGTGGACCGCGACGGATTCGTCATGGGCGAAGGAGCCGGCGCGCTCGTCCTCGAGGCCGAGGAACATGCCCTGGCCCGCGGCGCCCGTATTTACGCCGAACTCGCCGGCTCCGGAGTCACCGCCGATGCGTACCACATCACGGCCCCGGATCCGGAAGGCCTTGGAGCCACCCGGGCGCTCAAGGCAGCTATGTTTGACGCCCGCGCCCAGGCCGTAGACGTGGTCCATGTCAACGCTCATGCCACCTCCACTCCGGTCGGCGACAAGCCCGAGTACACGGCACTCAAGGCTGCCCTGGGCAATCAGGTGGACAATGTCTCGGTCTCGGCAACCAAGTCACAGACCGGACATCTCTTGGGTGCCTCGGGCGCCGTCGAATCTGTCATGACGGCTCTTGCCGTGTACGAACGCAAGGCACCTGTGACCATCAACCTCGATAACCAGGATCCGGAGATCCCGCTGGACGTCGTGACCTCCGCCCGGGATTTGCCCAGCGGCGACATTGTGGCGCTGAACAACTCCTTCGGTTTCGGCGGACACAACGCCGTCGTCGTGTTCCGGAACGCCTGACCGTACGGGAACAGGAGTTCCTGCCGTAGATTAGCAAAGGAGAGGCTGCCCAGCGGTTCGCTGGGCAGCCTCTCCTTTGCTTTGATGTTGGATGAGCGGCGAAGACGCTTGATGCAGGAGCGTCAGCCGACTTGGTGAAGCCACCGGACGGGCGCGCCCTCGGCTGCATGCCGGAAGGGTTCCAGCTCTTCATCCCAAGCCTCGCCCAGCGCCAAGGAGAGCTCGTGGTACACAGCTGCCGGATCACCGGCGCCCGTCTCGTAGGCGTAGCGGATGCGGTCTTCCGAAACCATGATGTTGCCATGGACGTCTGTTGCCGCGTGGAATATGCCGAGTTCGGGCGTATGCGACCAGCGGCCCCCGTCGACGCCGGGGCTCGGCTCTTCTGTCACCTCATAACGCAGGTGGGCCCAGCCGCGCAAGGCGGACGCCAGCATAGAACCTGTCCCCTGTGGACCAATCCACGAGAGTTCGGCCCGGAACATTCCGGGCGCAGCAGGTTGTGGGGTCCAGTCAAGATCCGTTCGCTTGTCCACGACGGATCCGACGGCCCACTCGATGTGGGGGCATAGCGCTGTAGGCGCCGAATGCACAAACAGCACACCACGCGTCATCACAACAGACATCCCATCCTCCAATTTGCTGTAGGTACGTCTTCCCCAACGACCTTCAGCCCACGGACAGTTATCTGATTCCGACGCTGCTATTGCTCAGGTTGATTCGACGATACATCTATCAGTATTTCGTCAACCCGATGGATTATGTGACTCATTCTGCCGCATGTCCGGGAATTCCGCCAGCGTAACTACCGAGTTGCCATTCACCGGCCGCATTAGGCGCGTGGATGTGCCTGCTTATAGCTTGCTCGCAGGCGATCCACCGATACATGGGTATAGATCTGTGTAGTCGCCAGGGACTCATGGCCAAGAATCTCCTGGACGGCGCGGAGGTCCGCGCCACCGTCGAGCAGATGGGTGGCGGTACTGTGGCGCAATGCGTGCGGGCTGGTGGCGGCGGTGTCGCCCAGTCCGGCAAACAGGCGTGCGGAAACGTCCCGCACCTGCCGCTGGTCGATCCGTTTTCCCCGGCGGCCCAGAAACAGCGCCGGACCGCTGGCATCCGTGGCCAGCGCTCCCCGACCGCGGCGAAGCCAGTCGTCCAACGCAGTAGCGGCAGGAACGCCATAGGGAACAGCGCGCTCCTTATTGCCCTTACCCAGCACGCGTACCAGCCTGCGGTCCTGGTCAAGGTCGTCAATGTCCAGTCCGGCTAACTCCCCTACACGAATTCCTGTGGCGTAGAGAAGTTCGATCAGCGCACGGTCGCGCAGCGGAACGGGCTGCCCCTCGGCCGCTTCCTCGGACAGCGTCAAGAAGAGTTGTTCCACTTGGCGCCGCTGCAGGACGTGGGGCAGCGTCCGTTGGCGTTTGGGGGCCTGCAAGCGCACTGCAGGATCGCTTCCGATCAGCTCTTCGCGGAGGGCCCACGCGGTAAACATTCGGGCGGCCGCGGCACGGCGGGCGATGCTGGACCGGGCCAGTCCGTCGGCATTCATGGTGCCCAGCCAAGCACGTAAAGTCAGCAGACTGAGTCCACGTAAATCAGTTATGGAGTTGCCCGCCGCGAAGTTGAAGAGCTGATGGAGGTCGGCGAGATAGGCACGTGTGGTGTGTTCCGAATGGGCACGTTCGGCAGTCAGGTACTTTTCAAACCCGCTGAACGCTGAGCTGAAGTTTTCCGGCCATGGCCGGCTCAATGCAGCTTCCGGCGTCTCACGAGCATTCATCGTTCCACTGTGCTCGATCCCGGTCTCGAACTCAAGACGCCACACGTTAGGCTTCGGCAGGATTTAGGAAGCTAGGACCACCCAGCATTCAGCCCCGCCGTTGCCGCCGCCAGCCCGACGAATCCTGCTGGGCAAGGGACATGATCTCCAGCCGGCCGAGCCCCGCCAGCACCGCCCTCATGGGCAACCCGGCTACAGCCGAAAGCTTCTCGACCGTGGTTCCCTGCCTCACAGGCAGTGCGTCCAGCAGGAGCAAGTCCTCCACGCTGAGACCGTCATGATCGGAGAGCGGCGCCTGCTGCTCTCCGGCTGCCCCTGCATCAAGGGGTCCCGCCAGTTCAGCGACTTCCGCAGCGTCGGTTACGCAGACTGCGCTGCCGTCCCGCAGCAGCCGGTGGGTGCCCGCAGAGTTCGCCGAGTAAATGGAGCCCGGCACTGCGCCGACCGGACGGCCAAGTCCAGCAGCATGGTGCGCCGTGTTCAGCGCACCCGAGCGCCACCGGGCTTCTACGACTACCGTGGTACCGGCCAGCGCGGCGATTAAACGGTTGCGCTGGAGGAACCTCCAGCGAGTGGGTGCGGCGCCCGGCGGAAGCTCGGAGAGCAGCAGGCCTCGGCTGGCCACCGTTCGGAGCAGTTCCTCATTCCCCGCCGGATAGTAGCGGTCCAGCCCGCACGCCATGATGGCAACGGTGGCTGGCCAATGCCCTGGCTCCGCGGCTGCCAGGGCAGACCGATGCGCCTGGGCGTCGATGCCGTAGGCACCTCCGGAAGTCACGCAATAGCCCTTCTGCGTCAGGCCTGCTGCCAGGTCGCCGGTAGCAGAGTTGCCGTAGTTCGTGCTGTCTCTTGAACCAACCAGGGCTACAGTGCGTTCTACTGGAGGAATTCCGCCTGAGTGTTGCCCGCGGACCCACAGGCACAGCGGTTCTGCGAGCTCCAGATCAGCCAGTGCCATTGGCCAAGACTCATCGCCTGGCACCAGAACAGTCCCGCCAAGGCGATCGATCGTGGCCAGGTCCCGATCCGGGTCCAGATCCTTAATGCGCGGATGCCAGCGCTGCAGGGCTTCGGAAAGCATTCCCTGCTGGCTGCGTGACTGCTCCCGGTTCAGCAGGCGGTACAGCTCAGCCTGCAGCTCCGGCCCCGGTTTCACCTCGCCTGTAGCGATACGCAGTCCATCCAGGGCGCCAACGGCCGCGACAAGGGCGAGTCCCACCCAGTCCGAAGGCTCCATGAGCCGTGATAAGGCCGCCCGCGCCCTGCGGTCGGCGGCCGGTGTAGTCGTCGTCATCATGCTGCACCCACCTGTTGGCGGAAAGCCAGCGCTGTGCTGACGCAGTCTCGATCGGGAACCGCCAGACCCGCCAGATCGGCCATGGTCCAGGCCACCCTGAGCACCCGGGCATAACCCCGGCCGGTCAGCACATCGCGCTCCATTGCCTTGTCGAGGTCAACCGTTGCCGTGCGCGAAAGCCGCAGCTCAGTCTTGAGCAGCTCGGCTGAAACCTCAGAATTCAGTTCGTGTCCCCAACGCGCCAGCCGCTCCCTTTGGGCCCTCCTGGCTTCGCGCACCCGTGCCGCAACGGTACGGCTTGCTTCCTGCTCCGCGGCGCCGGCCATGTCGGCCAGCGACAGCCGGTTGAGCCGCAGCTGAAGATCTATGCGGTCTATTAGAGGTTTGGACAACTTGCCGAAATACCGGCGGCGTTGCATGGGCGTGCAGCTGCACTCCAGTCCTTTGCCGCTGGCCATGCCGCAGGGACAGGGATTTGCCGCCAGCACCAGCTGGAAGCGGGCAGGATAGGCAGCCGTCCCCGCTGCCCGGTGGAGCACCAGGTTCCCGCTCTCCAGCGGCTGCCGCAGCGCATCCAGTACGGCGCGGTCATATTCAGGCGCCTCATCGAGGAAGAGGACGCCGCGGTGTGCCCGGGATGCTGCACCGGGGCGCGGGACTCCGGAACCGCCGCCGATGATGGAAGCAGTGGTGGCCGTGTGATGCGGGTTCTCAAATGGCGGACGCCGCAGCAACTGGGTCAAATGGGCGGCTGTATTGCTCAGGGAATGAACCGCCGTGACCTCCATGGCGTGGTGGTCCGGCAGGTCCGGCAGCAGACCGGGCAGACGTTCCGCCAGCATCGTCTTACCGGCCCCGGGCGGACCGACGAGCATGACGTGGTGCCCGCCGGCAGCCGCAACCTCCATGGCAGTCCTGGCTTCGTGCTGGCCTGCGATGTCTGTCATGTCGGGTTCGCGGCATTCACCGGCTGACGGGCTCTCGCGCCCGGTGGGAGTTTCCTCTACCCCTCCCACCGGAAGCAGCAACGGGACCGGATCCGCCCCATAGGCAAGGAGCAATTCGGCCAGAGTTCCATAACTCCGGACCTTGACCCCCGGAACCAGTTCCGCTTCCGCCCGATTGGCCGCCGCCACGACGACCTCTGGGTGGCCGTCATCAACCGCTGCCATGACGGCCGGCAATACTCCCCGGATGGGCCTCAGCCTGCCGTCAAGTCCCAGTTCGGAAAGGAACACGGTCCCGCCGCTGGGCCGGACATCACCGGCTGCCTGCAGGGCGGACATCAGAATTGCCAGATCAAAGCCCGAGCCCTTCTTCGGCAATGAAGCCGGGATGAGGTTCACGGTGATTTTGCGCCGGCTCAACGGGATTCCGGCGTTCTTCGCCGCCGCCTTGATCCGGTCCTTCGCCTCGTTCAGCGACGCGTCCGGCAAGCCGAGAAGGACAAATGCCGGGAGGGTCTGGCCTATGTCGGCTTCAACCTCAACGATGTGCCCTGACAGGCCGACCAGTGCCACGGAGAATGTTCTGCCCAGTCCCATCAGCCCACGGCCTTCACATGCTCAATGACCGGAGGCGTCTGCCCGTCATGGAGAATGGCTACGGCATCGATGCGGTACCCGGTGCCCGACATGCCGTGCGCCCGCAGCCATTGCAGGGTCAGGATCTGCAGCCGCTGCACCTTGGCAGGCGTAATCGCCTCGAGTGGATGCCCGTAGTCCGGACTCCGCCGCGTCTTGACCTCGGAAACGACAACCGTTGCCCCCTCCAGGGCAACGATATCGATCTCCCCCGTGCCGGAACGCCAATTGCGGTCAACCACCCGCTGCCCGGCCTGCTCCAAATACCTGGCCGCCAGGTCTTCGCCGTCTTTGCCCAGTTTGTCTTTGGCTCTCATACCCCCAGCGTGGCGGCACGGACCGGCATGACACAGGGACTTCGGCCCTTATGTGGACGTTGCTGCTGACCGTGATTGCTGTGCAGGACTAGTGCATTGGCCATTGGCCGTCGGCAGGCGGGAAAAACGCTAGTTGCCGAGGTCTGCGTCCTTGGGCAGCGTCAGGTCATCGGTCTTGGTCAATTCTTCGATGTTCACGTCCTTGAAGGTCAGCACGCGGACCTTCTTGACGAAGCGTGCCGAGCGGTAAATGTCCCAGACCCAGGCATCCTGCAGGGTCAGGTCAAAGTAGATCTCGCCATCGGCGGAGCGGGCCTGCAGATCGACGTGGTTGGCCAGGTAGAACCGCCGCTCGGTCTCCACAACATAGCTGAACAAACCCGCAACGTCGCGGTATTCGCGATAGAGCTGCAGCTCCATGTCCGTTTCATAGTTCTCAAGATCTTCGGCGCTCATGCCACCATCTTCTCGCAGTTCGGGTAGGTCTGTGTTCCCCGCCGGGCTTCGGTCCTCACGGGAGGCGATTACCGCGGGCGAAGAACCGGTCAGAGCGGTCCTGCTCCGCTCAGTTCAACGGCGGCCATGGCCGGGCTGTCCGGCGTCAGCCGCCAGCTCTGCCTGTGCTGGCTTGAAGGTCCCTTGTCCAGAATGGCCGCGCGGTGGCTGCCGGTAGCGTAGCCTTTGTTGGCCTCCCAGCCATACGCTGGGTACTCGTCGGCGAGCTTTACCATCATTGCGTCGCGTTCCACCTTTGCCAGGACACTGGCGGCGGCCACACTAAGGCACTGCAAATCGGCCTTGATCTTTGTATGCACTGGCGCGTCGCACCCGGCGCCGTCGGATACATCGAAGAGCGATGCCTGCGGCTGTGCCGAGAGCCAGTCATAGTTACCGTCCAAGATCACGACATCCGGCCGGGCTACGGCGAGCACCTGCAGCCAGGCGCGGGTTCCGGCCAAGCGCAGCGCGGCCATCAGGCCCAGGCTGTCAATCTCGGCTGGGGAAGCATGGCCAACGCCGTAGGCGGCGGCCCAGGTCCGGATCACCGGCACGAGAGCTTCGCGGTCCGGGGCGCTGAGCAGTTTGCTGTCGCGCACACCTTTGAGCGCCTTGGCAGTGGTGGCGTCGATCAGGACCATGCCCACGGAGACGGGGCCGGCCAAAGCTCCACGGCCAACTTCATCCGCACCGGCAATCAGCCGGTGGCCCTGCGCCTTGAACGAACGCTCGAAGCGCAGATGCGCGTCCTTCGGCGTCATCGGCTGGCCCCCTGTGCCGGTTCGGTTTCCTCCACTGAGCCCGATTCCTGGCCGGGGTTCGCTTCATCAGGCGCCGGGACGGCGTCGAACACCTCCGGATAGCTGCCCAGCACACCCATCCGGCCCAACGGCCAGGCGATCACGGCTGCCCTGCCTTCCACCGCGTCGATGTCAATGAATCCACCGGATTCCTCGTCGCGGTGTTCGCGGGAATCGGCCGAGTGGTTCCGGTTATCCCCCATGACCCAGATTTTACCCTCGGGAACAACGACCTCGAAGGGCTGGCGCGCATTGTCGGATTCAGGATGCAGGTACGGCTCGTTGAGCGGATAACCGTTCACGGTAATCCGCCCGTCGGCATCGCAGCAGACCACGCGGTCGCCGCTGACACCGATCACACGCTTGACCAGATGCTGCTGCGAGCTATCCGGCAGCAGCCCAACAAAGGTGAGGGCCTGCTGGAACCAGCCATCGCCGTCGTTCGTTTCCGCCGGAGGCAGCCAGCTGAGGTCGTCCTGGAAGACAACAACGTCCCCGCGGTTGAGGCTGAACGGCTCGGGCACCAGCAGATTGACGAAGATGCGGTCGTTGACCTCCAAGGTATTTTCCATGGAGGTAGACGGGATGTAGAAGGCCCGGAACAGGAAGGTCTTGATCAGGAACGACAACAACAGGGCTACCGCCACAATGACCGCGATTTCGCGCAGCCAGGCCAGAACCGGGTTTTTCCGTTTGCCTGCGGCCTGCTCCATGTTCACTTTCCTTTGTCCGTTTCGGGATCGATGCCAAGAGCGGTCCGCTCCAGCGGGCCGGACCGTTCCAGCGGCCAGACGATTTCCATCGGCCTGCCGATTACCCTTTCCAAGGGAACCATACCGCCGCCGGGCGCACCGAGCAGTACACGCGAATCTGCTGAGATCGACCGGTGGTCCCCCATCAACCACAACCTATCGTGCGGCACCTCAACCGCGAACTCCTGTTCGCTGGGGGCATCTCCGGGATACACGTAGTCTTCAGTAACCGCTTCCCCGTTGATCATTAGCCGACCGTCCGGAGCACAGCATTCCACTGTGTCGCCCGGAAGCCCGATGACCCGCTTGACGTAAACCGTATCGCTGCCGATGAGTCCAAACCATTGCCCCAGCCCAAGCAGCGCGTCCACGTAGGCGGGGTTCCCGCTGTCGAAGGGCGCGAAGGAGCCGCGGCCGTCGAAAACCACCAGGTCGCCCCGCTCGATGGGTCCATAGGCATAATCAGTTCGGGAGACCAGTACCCTGTCTCCGGTATCCAGCAGGGGCTCCATCGAATCCGAGGGGATGTAGTAAACGTCGATCAGGGTAGCGCGCACCACGGCGCTGAGCACGATTGCCGCGGCGAGCACAGCTAAGACAAAACGCCAGCCCGGGAATCCGGACCGGCGTTTTGCATGTTCCCCGGACGAGGCCCGCGGAACTGGAATTTCTTGCACCACTTAGTTCAAGCTGCCCTAAGAAAGGGGAGGCTACTTGGCAGTGCCGAAGTCGCGCTTTTCCTTGATCTTGGCAGCCTTGCCGTGGCGGTCGCGCATGTAGTACAGCTTGGCACGGCGAACGTCACCCTTGGTCAGAACTTCGATCTTGTCGATGATCGGAGAGTGAACCGGGAAGGTACGCTCCACGCCGACGCCGAAGGAAACCTTGCGGACGGTGAACGTCTCGCGGACGCCGTCGCCCTGGCGGCCCATCACGAAGCCCTGGAAGACCTGGATACGGGCGTTCTTGCCTTCGATGATGTTGACGTGAACCTTGACGGTGTCACCGGCGCGGAACTCGGGAACGTCGCTGCGCAGGGAAGCGGCGTCTACTGAATCGAGGATGTGCATTGTTATCACTCCTGGTGAACGCCACAGGTCATCCACTTTGGTCACGGCCTGAGGGTCCGGCGCGCGGCAGGACCATCAATACCGAAAGATCTGATAGACCGGCGCATCCGGAAATGGCACGCCGGTGTGTCTGGCTGTTGGCTCTACGCCCCCTGTGGCAGGCGTGAGCCCAGCAAACACAAGTCTTCATTTTGCCACACCGCCGCGGGCACCGCCAATTGAGCCGGCTTGGGTCAGCGGCTGGCTGGGCGCGGCGCGATGCCGGTGGCCGAAACGGTGTAGCCCTGGCTGTCGAGCAAGGCCTTGTCCGCCTTGTCCAGCGTGCCGGGATCCAGCCGCGCAATCAGGTCCGGGCGGCGGCGGAGAGTGCGCAGCAGCTGCTCATCGCGCCGAAACCGAGCGATCCTGGCGTGGTTGCCGCTGAGCAGCACCTCGGGAACCTCTTTGTCCCGCCACTGCGAAGGCTTGGTGTAGACGGGGTACTCGAGCAGGCCGTCGGAGTGCGATTCCTCGACCAGGGACTCCGGGTTACCCACCACACCCGGAATCAGGCGTCCGATGGCCTCCACCATCGCGAGAACGGCCACTTCCCCGCCGTTGAGGACATAGTCCCCCAGACTCATCGGCCGGACGGTAAATCTCTCCTCGGCCCAGTCCAGCACCCGCTCGTCAATGCCTTCGTACCGGCCGCAAGCAAAGACCAGGTGCTCTTCCTCCGCAAGCTCATGGGCGGCCGCCTGCGTGAACACTTCACCCGCCGGAGACGGCACGATCAGCACGGGGCGGCGGGATTCGTCCGCGGGCAGCACGGATTCGAGGGCCTGCGCCCAGGGTTCGGGCTTCATCACCATGCCGGCGCCGCCGCCGTACGGCGTGTCATCCACCGTGCGGTGCTTGTCCGTCGTGAACTCCCGCAGGTCGTGCACGTCCAGCTGCAGCAGGCCGTCCTGGCGTGCCTTGCCGATCAGGGAAAGCTCCAGGGCAGCCAGATATTCGGGAAAAATGCTAACGACGTCGATGCGCACTTAGCGCTCCCCCTCGCCGTCGTCGGGGGTGCTTTGGCTTTCGGCCGAGTTGAGTTCAAAAAGACCTGCGGGCGGGGTGACGCGGATGAAGCCGGCCTCTACGTCGACTTCGGGGACAATCTGTTCCACGAAGGGAACCAGGACTTCGTCGCCGTTGGCTGCAGTGACGACCAGGAGGTCCTGGGCGGGAAGGGTGTTCAGGGCGGCGACCTTGCCGACTTCCTGTCCATTCACCAGCACCCGCAGTCCGACCAGCTCGTGTTCGTACCAGGCGTCTTCATCATCGTCGACGTCTTCCGTATCGACGAACAGCTTGGCGCCGCGGAGCTCCTCGGCCCCGTTCCGGTCAACCACTTCCGCAAAGCCCAGCAGCAGGATGTCCTTGTTCCAACGGGCCGATTCAACCGTCAACGGCCCCAATCGCGCCGGCTCAACGACAAAGGCGGTGCCCGGAACGAAGCGTTCCTCCGGCGCATCGGTCATCACCTGGACAGTGACCTCGCCTCGTATGCCGTGGGGTTTGCCAATCCGCGCAACCTGGACCTGCATGGAATCTCCTGTCGAACTACGTCTGAGGGTAGAAAATCGGGGCACAAAAACATCCGGCCCACACACCATTATCTGGTGCGGGGCCGGATGCGATGACTGATGTGAAGCGTGCTCAGCGGCGGCGGTCAGTATCCACTACATCCACGCGAACCTGCTCGCCACCGGCCAGTGCGGCGATGACGGTGCGCAGTGCGCGTGCAGTGCGGCCCTGACGGCCAATGACGCGGCCCAAATCATCCTGGTGGACCCGCACCTCAATAATGTCTGAGCGGCGGTTGGTCTTTACCATGACCTTGACGTCCTCGGGACGGTCAACGATGCCACGGACCAGGTGTTCGAGCGCTTCAGCCAGCATTTACTCAGCCTTTGCGGTTTCGTCGGCAGACTCTTCAGCCGGTGCTTCTGCAGCGGCTTCGTCGGCGGCCTCTTCCTTCTTGGCCTTCGGGGTGATGGCCTCGGGGATGATCACGGACTCCTTCTCGGGAGCAGCGAAAGCTTCCTTGGGAGCCTTGGTCTTGAGCGTGCCTTCCTGGCCCTCAATACCCTTGAACTTCTGCCAGTCACCGGTGATCTTGAGCAGGGCGGCAACCTGCTCGGACGGCTGGGCGCCTACGCCGAGCCAGTACTGTGCACGGTCGGACTTGATGTCGATGTACGACGGCTCCTCGGTGGGGCGGTACAGTCCGATCTCCTCGATGGCACGGCCGTCGCGCTTGGCGCGGGCATCCATGACAACGATTCGGTAGTGGGCTGAGAACTTCTTGCCGAGGCGCTTAAGGCGAATCTTTACGGCCACTTTTGTGGTCACTCCTGGTTCTGAAAATGGGCGAACCCGTATGTCTGCACCCGTGGGGCGGGCCGTGGTTGGGGTTCAAAGGACAAGATACTTGCGCGGAGAGAGGGGCCGCGCAGATCGAGTACCTGTCTATTGTGCCAGATACAGCCCAATCCGCGCGACTCGACTTCCCGGACCGGTGCGAGCGGCTACGAATGCCGGTCAGACGGATTCGGTACCGCTCCAGACGTAAAGCTGCTGGCGGCCGTCTTCCGCAGCATCCGCAGCGAGTTCGCCGATCCGCTTGACCGACTCCACTGCGGCGTCGCCGCTGAGCGGCATGTCTTCTTCGGAAGCCCACGCGGCGGCGACGTCGGGCAGGACGGGGGCGCCGTCGTCGGACGTCTCGGCCAGCAGGTCGGCCAAGGCGCGGACCATCGACTCCGGCGCGACATAGAGGGTCTCGCTGGCGACGTCGGCAATTGCCAGTTCATCCTCGCCGACGGAATGGACCGCCTGCCCTGCCAGCTGGCCCAACCGTTCGATTTCCCAATCGGTAATGCCATTGATCCGCGTGTGCGGAGCATCCGGAATCTCCACCTGGGCGCCGCCTTCGCCAATAGCCTCCAGCGCTTTATCAAGCGCGGCGGCGCGCTGCACCGCCGCGTCGTGGGTGGCCACAAAAACTTCAGTAATTCCGGACATAGCGCCTCCGCCTCGGATTGGATGCATTTGGTTTCACCCTATCCTGCGCGGGGCCGCGGCCAAACTGCGCGGTATCAGGAGACGGCGACGCGCAGCTGGTTGCGCCAGGGATCCTCAAACCGAAGCTCGGCACCGGTCTGATGATGGCTGACACCGGCACTGGCAAGCCGCTGGGCCAGGGCGCCGACCTCGTCGTCGTTCGGAACATGGATCAGCACCTCCCCCAGGCCGAGGGTGTCCTTACGCGGGCCAGCGCCGCGGCTGTTCCACACGTTCATCGCCATGTGGTGGTGGTAGCCGCCGGCGGAGACAAACAAGGCCTGGCCGTGCCAGCCGGCCGTGCGCTCGAACCCGAGGGTGTTGACGTAGAACTGCTCCGCCACCGAGGTGTCGCCGACCTGCAGGTGGACGTGGCCGATGGCCGCGCCGGCGTCGTGCTGCTTGCGGACAGAGTCCTCGGTGAGGTGGCTCTGCAGGTAGGACTGCGGGTTCAAGGCCAGACTGTCCATGTGGACCTCCTTGCCCGTGGCCGTCTCATTCCATTCCCACAGTTCGCGGGGCCGGTCGTAGTACAGCTCGATGCCGTTGCCCTCGGGATCGGTGAAGTAGAAGGCTTCGCTCACCAAGTGGTCGGCGCTGCCAACGAAACGCGTGGGGTCCGTTTGGGCCGCAGAGGCCACAGTAGCGGCAAGGTCCGACTGGCTGTCGAAAAGGAATGCCGTATGGAACAGTCCCGCCTCGCCGCGCGACGGCAACTGGAGCCCGGCGGCGGGCGCCAGGTGGACCAGCGGCGTGGAGCCGCGGCCCAGATACACACCGCCGAGACCTTCCGCCACAGGATCCAAGCCCAGCGCGTTCTGGTAGTACTTGGTCATGTTGGCCATGTCCCCCACCTTGAGCATTACGGTGCCCATGGAGAGGTCGCCTGTCAACAGATCCTGGTTTTTTGCTTGAAAGTTCATGTATATAAGAATACTTGAAGCTTCATGTTTATTCCAGTCCCTGTGGCAGGGCTGTCCAGTTCCCGCATGATCCCGGCGGGCAACGGCCCCTCGGTGCAAGATTAGCGACGGCGGTTCCGCCGGGACTTGAGGAAGCTGTAGAAGACGAGCTCGCCTGCTGCCTCCGTTACCAGCGACAGCGCTCCCGCGCGCATGATTCCGTTGCGGGGGCTCCTTTGCCTGGCCGCGGCGCGGAAGAGGAATGCTGCAGCGCCGGCAGCCACGGCTGCACTTCCGGCCAACAGCTCTGGATGCGCCAGCACGGTCCGGTGCCACTTAGCGAAGGGAGAATGTCCGGAGGTGGGAGTAGCAATGACTTCGAGCAAGGCCTTGGGCATCGGTAGTGGGGGCATCACCGTGACCGGTTGTCCCACGGCAGCCACCGGCGCTTCGGCCAGCCGGCCCGCCAGTTCCGGCAGCCCCAGGGACACCGCTGTCCGGGCCAGAATCTCGCCGTCTTCCGGCCCCTGCAGCAGGTCCCTGAGCCGGGACTCCCCCTCGGCATCAAGATCGAAGGCTTGGGCGATGCCGGAGGTGCTCGGCTCGGTGGAACGGACCAATGTTCCGAGCAATCGCAGGGCTTCCGCCGAGGCCTTATCGGTAGTTGCGAACGGTTTGGGCTGCGGCTGCCAGGCGTGCCAGAAATTGTTGCGCGGGTCGTGCACGGCACCGGGAAGCCAAACTTCAACGGCTCGCAGTCCGTCCAGATTCATTAGCGCGACCAAGGGCTTGGTTTCGGCCGGCCAGTTGTAGAGCCCGGGTGCGGCTTCCCCTTCCACAAACACCACAGAGCGGCCCGGCACGGCTTCGTCTTCAAGGACCTGGAGTTCGACGCGGTTCAGTGCGCCAAACATGATCAGATCCTCGTGGCGGATCTGCCCCACGAGCACGGTGCGCAGCACCATCGAATCTTCCGCATCCGTCGCACTAGGATCCCCGAGCTCAGGCTCTTCGGCCAGCCGGAACGCGGCCTCTGCTGCGGGGGCCTGGTAGCTGAAGCCATCCATGTCCACCGCAGCGCCGAGGGCCAGCGAGAAACTTTGCGCGAGCATACGGTAGTCGGGGCCCGGAACGGCTTCGCCGCCCTGATCGAGGACGGCAACGCGTCCGGCAGCATTTCGGGCGAGAAGCATTTCAACGACCGTTTGGCCCGCCTCGGGCTGGCCTGCGGCGAAAGCACCGAGCAGCGAACGGTCCGTGATCTCTTGCATCAGGGCCGCTACGCCAGCCTCGTCCAGTGGCCACGGCCACCAAAGTTCACCGGTCATGGGCTCCCACGAAGATTCACTCATGGCATCAACGCTAGCAAGTCCCGCTAGCGGGGCTGTCCAGCGGCCAGGAAGTCGACCAACAACCCATGACCTTCCGGCGTGTCCTGCGGGCGGTGATTGTTGGCCGCATGGCGATGCACCGCGCCAGTGGTAGCCAGATATTCCGCGACCTCTTCATAGAGCGGCTCCCAACCACCGGTCACGACGAGGGTACGGACGCCGGGAACGATGTGCAGCGGGGCAGTCCAGGGCGGATCCTGCAGCCGGAGCCGGCCGGCCTGCAGGCGGTCCGCGGCCGAGGCCAGGGGTTTCGCCGCCGTGCCAAGGACGAGGCGCGAGAATTCATGGTGGTACTGCTCGTCGTCCAGCTCGTCCCTCGCGGCGAACAGGGGCTCCAGCCGCTTCCGGTGCGCCTTTGTTGCCGGCAGGTCCGCAGTCAGCGACAAACACGCAGGTTCGAACAGGGTCAGGGAGGCCACCAGTTCCGGCCTTTCCACCGCCGCCATCATCGCCGCAACGGCCCCTTGGGAATGCGCGACGAGATGACCGCCGTCGCCAAGGTTCTCCACCACTATGTCCATATCTGCACGGAAGTCCGTCCGTTGTGGAGCGGTATCCGGAGTGAATCCGTGCCGCCGGACAAACAGGCAGTCGTAGGCGCTGGCGAGACGGTGTTGGTACGGCCACGCGGCGATGCCGAAGCGACCGGTTCCGTGCACAAAAACCACACGGGGCTTGGGGCTGCTGGGCTGCATAAGGGCAGTCTAGGATCCGGAGCGGATGGTGGCGTCGAAGTCCGGAAGCAGCTCGCGTGGCGGCACGTGCCGCTGGACCGTATCGATCCGTTGCCCGTCCCGCAGCTCCAGCACCGCGAGCAGCTCATGAGCGTCGAGGGCGGCTTTCAGCTGGGCCGACTGGGGACGGCCCAGCCCGGCCAGCGCCAGGTCCGCCGCAAGGAACTCGGCCTGCCCGCCCGCCACAGCGGCGAGCGAACCGCCGTCGTAGGTCCCGCCGTCGTAAATAAAGGTGATGGCTTCCGCCGGGGAGGCCGGCGTCTGCTGGTAATCAATAGCCAGAATGCGTCCCAGCGGCAGCGACAGCGAGGTTGCCTGCAGAACACGTCCGGCGGTTGAGCGCGGGTCCTCCCCCGATTTCACCATCCCGGCCGGCAATGATGCATGGCCGTCGGCATCGGGGCTGAGCAGAATGGAACCGCTGACGGTGCGTACCACCACCGCCACGTTGGCAGGGCGCTTCCATTGGGAACCATAGAATCCACTCAGATCGTGCCTGCTCACAAAAGCCCTTCGTAGAAGCCCCAACTCTTACCAGGATGCCGAACGGTATGCTCCCGTGGTCCGGCCGGTGCCGGCGCGGACCACGGCAAGCCTACTTGCCCAGGAACTTTTCGAACCCCTTGGGCAGGTTCAGTGCGGACGGGTCGAAGTCTTCCTGCTGCTGGCCGAAGGCTGCGCCGGTGGGCAGTGCCTTTTTGGCGTTGGCGCGGCGCTCCTCGGCTTCACGCAGTTCCTGCGCGGCCTTGGCCGGATTTCCCGAACGCGCCTTCTTCTTGCCCTTCGAGACCTGCTTGCCTTTACGGGCGCCACCGCTGAAGCCGCCCGGGCCAGCCATGCCGGGCATGCCCGGGATGCCGCCGCCCTGGGCCATTTTCTTCATCATCTTCTGGGCCTGGCCAAACCGCTCCAGCAGACCGTTGACCTCGGAGACGTGGACGCCCGAGCCCTTGGCGATGCGGGCGCGGCGGGAGCCGTTGATGATCTTCGGCGCGACCCGCTCGTGCGGGGTCATGGAGCGGACAATGGCTTCGACGCGGTCGATTTCGCGCTCGTCGAAGTTCTCCAGCTGCTGACGCATGCCGGCGGCGCCGGGCATCATCATCAGCATCTTCTTCATCGATCCCATCTTGCGGATCTGCTGCATCTGCGCGAGGAAGTCATCGAGCGTGAAGTCTTCCTGGTCGGCGAACTTCTGCGCCATGCGCTCGGCTTCGCCCTTGTCCCAGGACTTCTCCGCCTGCTCGATCAGGGAGAGGATGTCGCCCATGTCCAGGATGCGGTTGGCCATCCGGTCCGGGTGGAAGATTTCGAAATCGTCCAGGTTCTCACCGGTGGAGGCAAACATGACGGGCTTGCCGGTCACGGACGCAACGGAGAGGGCGGCACCGCCGCGGGCGTCGCCGTCGAGCTTTGAAAGCACGACGCCGGTAAAGTTCACGCCTTCGTTGAACGCCTGCGCGGTGTTGACCGCGTCCTGGCCGATCATGGCGTCGATGACGAAGAGAACCTCGTCCGGGTTGATGGCTGCGCGGATGTCCGCGGCCTGCTGCATCATTTCCGAGTCCACACCGAGGCGGCCGGCGGTGTCCACAATGACAACGTCGTGCAGCTTCTGGCGGGCTTCCTCGACACCCTGGCGGGCGACGGCGACCGGATCGCCCGTGGCGGATTCAAATTCGGACTGCACGCCCGGGTGCGGCGCGAAGACGGGCACGCCCGCGCGCTGGCCGTTGACCTGCAGCTGGGTGACGGCGTTGGGCCGCTGGAGGTCAGCGGCGACCAGCAGCGGGCTGTGCCCCTGTCCCTTGAGCCACTTGGAGAGCTTGCCGGCAAGCGTGGTCTTACCCGCACCCTGCAGACCGGCCAGCATGATCACGGTGGGCGGGTTCTTGGCCAGGCGGATGCGCCGGGTTTCACCGCCAAGGATGTTGACAAGTTCGTCGTTGACGATCTTGACGACCTGCTGGCCCGGGTTCAGCGCACCGGAAACTTCCTCGCCGAGCGCACGCTCCTTGACGTGCGCGGCGAATTCACGCACCACCGGTACGGCGACGTCCGCGTCCAGCAGGGCACGCCGGATCTCGCGGACAGTGGCGTCGACATCCGCCTCCGAGAGACGTCCCTTGCCGCGCAGATTCTTGAAGGTCGAGGCCAACCGGTCAGAGAGTGAATTGAACACGCGCCGTGTACTTCTTTCGTCGATCTAGGCTCACAGTCCCCGGCCGCGCCGGAGTTCAACTATCTAGGGTAGCAACTGCGGGCGGGCTATGTCCCAATTCCGGAACGACGACGGCGACCGGACCGCACTTGATGGCAACGAACCGGCGACATCGGGCGCCATAGATGGCAAGGTAGGAAAGGTGACTGCCGAACAGACCTCAACCGGGACAGAATCCGCAGAAACCACCGGCGGAGACGTGGAAATCCGGACCTTGCTCATTTTGGGTGCTTCAGGGGACCTGACCGGACGGCTGCTGCTGCCCGGACTCGGAAAGCTCATCGCCCAAGGGCGGACCCAGGGCCTGAGCCTCGTCGGCGCGGGATCCGACGACTGGAATCAGGAGCAATGGCGCGAACGCGTCGACGAAGCCTTCGGGTCCTGCACCCAGGGCGCCAACGACGCCGGACTGCGGGAACTGCGCAAAGTACAGGAAAACACCGAGTACCACACGGTGGACGTGACGGCCGAGGGGGCCCTGGCGGAACTGCTCGGCTCGGTCAAGGGACCGGCAGCGGTCTATTTTGCTTTACCGCCGGCCGTCAGCCAGAAGGCCTGCGAGGTGCTCAAGCCCGAGGACGTGCCCGAAGGCACGCGCCTGGTGATGGAGAAGCCGTTCGGCTCCAGCCGCGTCTCGGCCGCCTCGCTGAACGGGACGCTGCTGCGGCTGGTGCCCGAGGACCATATCCACCGCGTGGACCATTTCCTGGGCAAAGCCACCGTGTTCAACATTCTGGGCCTGCGCTTTGCCAACCGGCTGCTCGAGCCGCTGTTCAGCAATGAGCATGTGCAGAAGGTCGAAATCTTCTACGACGAATCGCTGGCGCTGGAAGGACGGGCACGGTACTACGACAAGGCCGGTGCCTTGCGGGACATGATCCAGAGCCACCTGCTGCAGATCATGGCGCTCATGGCGCTGAACGCCCCGGCCACGTTGCACGAGCGCGACCTGCGCGACCACATCGGCAGCGTTCTGCGCGCCAGTTCGGTCAAGCCGGACTTCGCGAAAAGCACACGCCGCGCCCGGTACACGGCCGGCGAGGTGGAGGGCCGGAAGATTCCCGACTACGTGGCCGAAGAGGGGATCGATCCCGCGCGGAACACGGAGACGCTGGCGGAGATCGAGGTGTCGATCAACAACAGCCGCTGGACCGGTGTCCCGTTTATCCTGCGTTCGGGCAAAGCATTGGGTAAGAAGCAAAAGGAAGCCATCGTCACCTTCAAACCGGTTAATCATTTGCCCACCGGCTTCAAGGGCGTGGATGCACCTACGCGCCTGCGGATCGGTTTCGGCCCCGACACCCTTCGGCTGGAGATCGATGTCAACGGGCCGGGCGATATCTTCACGCTCGACCGCGAGGTGATGGAAACCAACCTGCACTCCGCGGATCTCCTGCCGTACGGCGAAGTCCTGGACGGCATCCTGACCGGTGACCCGATGCTCTCGGTCCGCGGGGACATTGCGGAGGATTGCTGGCGGATTGTCGAACCGGTCCTGAAAGCATGGGAGGCCAACGAAGTGCCGCTGGAGGAGTACGCAGCGGGATCGAGCGGACCGGCTGGCTGGGAAACATCGCGGGACGATACGCCGATGCGGACGGTGGACGCCGAAGCCTGAGCCGGAGGGTACAGCTCACAGAGAACTGCACCTCCGAAAGCCGGATCCGATGATTCGGTTCCAGCTCCCGGAGGTGCAGTGAGCGTTTTCCTGTCCTGCTAGATAGCGGCTTCCCCGCGCTCGCCGGTGCGCACCCGCACGGCTTCTTCGACGTCGATAAGCCATACTTTGCCGTCGCCGGCATGGCCGGTGTTGGCCGTGGCAACCAGGACATCGACGATGTCGTTGGCCCATTCGTTGGCGACCAGGACCTCCACTCGTACCTTCTGCAGCAGATCGACCGTGTATTCAGCGCCGCGGTATACCTCGGTGTGGCCCCGCTGGCGGCCGTAGCCACTGGCCTGGCTGACCGTGAGTCCCTGCACGCCGTAACTTTCCAGGCTGCCGCGGACCTCGTCGAGCTTCTCGGGACGGATGATAGCGGTTACCAGTTTCATGCCTTGACCTCTTCCTTGATGTGCGCGCTGCGGTCCGTGGCCGGATGCGGCACGAAAGTGCCTCCGGTGCCCAGCCCGCCGAACTCGTACGCGGTTTCGGCGTGCTGCGTCAGGTCCACGCCGATGACCTCCTGGTCCTCCGTGACGCGGAAGCCAATCGTCTTGTGCACGGCCAGACCGATGACAATCGTCATGATCGCGGTGAACGCAACGGAGACAACCGCTGCCACCGTCTGGGCCCCTAGCTGGGCGGGACCGCCGCCGTAGAACAGTCCGCCGCCGGCCCCGTCCGCCGGGAGTGCAACAAAGCCAAGGGCCAGCGTGCCGACCAGTCCGGCGACGAGGTGGACGCCAACGACATCCAGGGAGTCGTCATAGCCGAACTTGTACTTCAGCCCCACGGCGAGGGCTGCCAGCGCACCGGCAACGACGCCGAGCCCAATGGCGCCGACGGGAGAGACATTCGCGCAGGCCGGGGTGATCGCTACCAAGCCGGCGACGACGCCGGACGCGGCGCCCAGGGACGTCGGCCGACCGTCACGGATGCGCTCGACGACGAGCCAGGCGAGCATCGCGGCACCGGGTGCCACCATGGTGTTGACCCAGATGAGCCCCGCTTCCTCCGCGGTACCGGCGGCGCCACCGTTGAATCCGAACCAGCCGAACCACAGCAGGGCGGCACCGAGCATGACGAACGGGATATTGTGCGGTCGCTGCGCCGGATCCTTGCCGAACCCTTTGCGCTTGCCCAGGATCAGGGCCAGGACCAGACCAGCGATGCCGGCGTTGATGTGGACCACGGTGCCGCCGGCGAAGTCGATGGCTTCTCCTGCCCAGCTGCCGACAGCACCTTCTGCGCTCAGGAGTCCGCCGCCCCACACCATGAAGGCCAGCGGGCAGTACACCAGAGTGACCCACACGGGAACGAAGACTGCCCAGGCGCCAAACTTCGCGCGGTCGGCGATGGCGCCGGAAATGAGTGCCACGGTGATGATCGCGAAGGTAGCTCCGTAGCCGGCGCCGATCAGGTCCTCCGTGTCCAGCAGTGTCTGCATGCCGAACGCCGCGAACGGGTTGCCGAAGAGCTGGCCGATCCCCTCGCCACCACTCATGGAGTAACCCCACAGAACCCAGACGACGGCGACCAGGCCGATGGAAATGAAGCTCATCATCATCATGTTCAGGGCGGCTTTTGCACGGGTCATGCCGCCGTAGAAGAATGCAAGGCCTGGCGTCATGAGCAGCACCAGTGCCGCGGAAATCATCACCCAGACGTGACCTGCTGACAGATCCATTTTCGCGTCCTCTCGTCCGAGGCGGGCCCATCCCGCATCTGGTTTCCAGATTGCCGGTCAATTGTTTCCACCGGTCCGGCACTTCGTTTCCGGGGCGTTACAAGGACGAGGCCACCGTAAATCCGGTGTCACGGCCATGTTTCATTCATGTTTCGCAGCGCGGATAGGCTTGATGCCATGCCCCTCTTCCGCCGCTCGGCCCGCTCCTCGGCCGAGCCCGCCCGCCCCCGGCCGCCGCGCCAGCGCCCCACTCCTATCCCCCGCGATATCAAAGTACTGGTGGCAGCCGCCTTCGTGATCGCGCTGGGTTACGGCCTCGTGGCTCCGGTATTGCCGCAGTTCGCTGCCAGTTTTGACGTCGGCGTCGCTGCCGCGTCCATCATTGTCAGCGTTTTTGCCTTCACCCGGCTGATCTTCGCCCCGGCGGGCGGGGCACTGGTGGGCCGCTGGGGCGAACGACGGGTCTACCTGACCGGCCTGCTGATCGTCGCCGCCTCTACCGGCGCCTGTGCCCTGGCGCAGGGCTACTGGCAGCTGCTGCTGTTCCGCGGGCTCGGCGGCCTGGGCTCCACCATGTTCACCGTTTCCGCCACCGCGCTGATCCTCCGGCTCGCGCCGCCTGACAGCCGGGGACGCGTCTCCGGCCTCTACGCTTCAACGTTCCTGATGGGCGGCATCCTCGGGCCCGTTGTGGGCGGACTGTTGGCCGGTCTCGGCCTGCGGGTCCCCTTCGTGGTGTACGCCGTCGCACTTCTGGTGGCTGCCGCCGTCGTCGCTGTCATGCTGAAGAAGCCGGAGCGCAGCTCCGCAGACGGTACGGACTCCCCTATCCAGCCGATGCCGCTGGGCGAAGCAATGAAGGATCCCGGGTATCGGGCGGCCATCGCATCCGCCTTTGCCAACGGCTGGGCCACGTTCGGTGTCCGCATGTCGTTGATCCCGCTCTTTGCAGGCGCTGTGCTGGGCGCAGGACCGGAAACTGCCGGGCTGGCCTTGGCAGTTTTTGCCGTGGGCAACGCGCTGGCGCTGACATTTTCGGGCAGGCTCTCTGACACGTTGGGACGCCGGCCACTGGTGATTTCCGGACTTGCCGTTGCAGGCCTGGCGATCGCCGCCATCGGGTTTACCGACTCGGTCCCGGTGTTCGTCGCTGTATCCGTGATCGCTGGTTTCGGATCAGGGCTGCTCGGACCTGCCCAGCAGGCAGCCGTGGCGGATATCATCGGCAACCAACGCAGTGGCGGAAAAGTTCTCGCGGTGTTCCAGATGTCTACAGACGCCGGTGCCATCGTCGGGCCCGTGCTCGCGGGTGCCTTGGCAGACACGCTGGATTATGGCTGGGCCTTCGCAGTCACCGGCTGCGTAACGATCATCGCGGCCCTGTTCTGGCTCTTTTTCGGTCGGGAAACCCTCGTCGTCCAGCAATCGGAGTCCTCTGCCGACGGCTCCCGCCCCTAATTCATCTGCTGGGAGCAAGAAGGCCAGACGGGCTCCTCGCTTCCGGCTTCCGGCTTCCGGCTTCCGGCTTCCGGCTTCCGGCTTCCGGCTTCCGGCTTCCGGCTTCCGGCTTCCGGCCAGGATCTCATCTACCCAGGAGCTGAATCGGACATTGACTTGAAGCTTCAAGTAAAGGCCGATACGATGGATTCATGACGCAAACGATGACCCAGCCTCCGGTCCTGTTCCTCAGCCATGGCGCTCCCCCGCTTGCCGACGATGCGCGCTGGACCACCCAGCTCGCCGACTGGTCCGGCACTTTTGAAAAGCCAAAGGACATCCTGATGGTGTCGGCACATTGGGAGAACGCACCGGTGACACTGAGCGCCACTCACCAAAAGACCGGACTGGTATACGACTTTTGGGGTTTCCCGCAGAAGTACTACGACGTCGCGTACGACGCGCCACTGGCGCCCGAACTCGCCGGAGAGGTGGCCAGGCTCGTCGGAGACCGCGGCCACCACGTCGAACAAGATGAAACCCGCGGGCTGGACCACGGCGCATATGTCCCGCTGGTGGAGATGTTCCCGAATGCCGATGTGCCGGTGGTCCAGATGTCCATGCCGACACTCGACCCGCAGGGACTCTTTGAGCTCGGCAAATCCTTGGCACCCTTACGCGACCGCGGCACTTTGATCGTCGGCTCGGGCTTCACCACACATAATCTGCGCTGGTTCAATCCTGCCGCCGGCCCGGACACCACACCGCCGGCCGCCTCAAGTGAATTCGACCATTGGGCAGAAGAAGCGATGACCCGCGGCGATGTGGACTCGATTTTGGACTTCCTCAATAAGGCGCCCGCAGCCCAGGAAGCCCACCCGCGCAGCGAACACTGGGCGCCGCTATATGTAGCACTCGGCGCCGCTTACGGTTCAGGAGGAATTGAAGCGAAGACTGCTATCGACGGCTTCTGGTTTGGCCTGTCCAAGCGCTCCTGGACGTTGACCTAACCCCACTCCCCGAGGACGGGAAGCGACAGGGCGCTTTTTTGTGGCATTGAGCTCGTTCGTGTGGCATCAAATCAGGTTGCCGTGCATGAATGTCGAGATCGGCCGTGGAGTCAAACAATCCCACAGCCGTGGCCAATACGGTGGTTTCTCCACAGCCAGCAGTATGCCTTGAGTCCTCTATCACGTCCACGCTAGAATCGAATGTATGTTCGAGTCAATCGTTCCAGCAGAGATGGACCCGGTGAAGCCGGTCCCCGGCGATCCGGGTG